>JAHQVK010000124.1 GCA_019634385.1 Myxococcales bacterium
ACTGATCTTCAGGTCCTGCAAGAACCGCCAAAGGACGATGACGAACATCAGACTCGAGCTTAAAGAGATTCTCGGAATACCGATCAATGACCGGTGAAGCACGGCAAAACTGTGCGCCACTGCCTGGGTACGGTGCCAACTCCCCCAAATATCTGCTCGGGTACACCAGTCTACGCAAAATGGATCAATCTCTGCTCGGGTACACCAGTCTGCATTAAACCAACCAATTTCTGCTGAAGCGCGCCAGTGTCTGCCGCTAGTCGCACTGACTGGTGAGTTTAAGCAGGAGTAGTAAGAAAGGAGAATACCGAGGTTGAGGTGTTCTGAAATATCAACAACCCCGAGATGGATGGTGGCTTTGATGCAAGGGCGCGCCACCTACCATTTAGTCTGGCTGAGTGGACCCGCGAAGCGCCTAACTCACTTTTCCGATGGCCTGCTAGACCTTTCAACCGAAAACTAAGGATTATGGACAGAGGTAGTTAGTCGACTACGCCCACCAAATGTTACTCGTAAATTGAACGAGTGTTTGAGCACGGCATCTTTAACAAGGATGATAATATCGTTTTCTGTACTTAGGGTGCCATTGCGGCGGAACCTTAACTCTTCCTGACTCATAGTTATTGTATAGCGGGACGAGAAGGCTTTGCTCTTGAGAGATATTTCGTTTCCATTCCCTGGAACATCATCCGCATCAATAAACATCTCATAAGTATATGCGTTAACTAAGCGCATCCCCGCCTCTTTGACCCGTGCCTCCTCAGACCATCCCGCGATATCGCCTCTCCCACTTCGAGCGAGAGTGCGGATATTGGTCACCGCGCTCATTAGCTCTCTAGCCGCCGTTCGCAATTTTGCCTTAGCAACCATCGTTTGAAACGATGGGAGCACAGTCGCAGCAACGACAGCAAAAATGGCAGAGACCGTGATCACCTCAAGCAGTGTGAATCCTCGACCAGTAGGAGCCATATTTTCGAGAATCGGACCGAGCAACTAGCCATTGACGAATTTGCGATATTCTTTCGCTATCCTACTTGTCGGTTGTCATTATGATGCACAAACGTGGATCAAGTTGATCTGGCCTAGCAGGCCATCGGAAAAGTGGGCTGCTAGTTCATGAGGGTGTGGCTTTACCCTCCGGCGCCGGAGAGGGCGCCGGGATCTCGCGTTTGTGAAGGTCGGCCCCCGAGAGAGGATCCTGGAGATACTGGGCCGGGGGGCCAGAAAGTGTGGCGAAGTCACCGACTCCTCATACATACGAGGTACAAGTCAGAACGCGGTCCGGAGATTATAGACCCGCCCTAGGCCGCGTCTTTTTGGCTTGATGGTTGATTATTGCCCTAGCGGCCGTTGGTTTCCTTATCATTGAGCGTATGAAAACGCCGCGCCTTCGGCAGAGTATTATGGCCCGCTCTTCCAAGCTCATGGGAATGGCTGCGCGAATTGCTGGTCATGAAATCACCCAACAGGTTGGTGATCGCTTGTCACGAACAGCTGATAACGTGGGAGCTCAAAAGCTCGCACTCAGGGTAAAGCAGGCCAAAATTCTCACGGAAAGTCTGTCGGAGCTCAAAGGCGCCGCAATGAAAGCGGGGCAGATGTTGAGCATCGACGCTTCAGACTTTCTGCCCCCGGAAGCAGTTCAAATTCTTACCAAGCTGCAAGGCGAAGGCTCCCCAATACCCTTCGAGGCAATTGTTGAAGTTCTAAAAGAAGAGCTAGGTCCAGATGCAGTGGACGCCCTCCAAGGACTATCCCAACAACCAGTTGCCTCCGCCTCGATCGGCCAGGTCCATTCCGCTCGCGTAGGTGATACCGAGGTAGCAATAAAAGTTCAATATCCGGGAATTGCAGAGTCGATCGACAGCGATCTCAATATGCTGAAGCGATTGGCATCTACATGGCTTAGTTTTAGCCGCCGACCGATTCAGCTCGACGGGGTATTTGAGGAACTTAAGACAACTCTAGAACTGGAAGCCAACTATCTATGGGAGGCGGAATGCATCAATCAATATAGAAAACATCTTAGTGACCACCCGCTGTTCATAGTTCCCGCTCCATATAGTCAATTTTCGAGTTCAAGAGTTCTGACCTTAGAATGGATTTCTGGACTCCCGTTGGGCAAGTGGATATCTTTGCCTCCCTCGTTGGCTGAGCGTCGTCGCGTAGCCGAAGCACTTCTAGAATTGTACTGTCAAGAATTTTTGCAATGGGGCTTTGTTCAAACAGATCCCAATCCTGCTAACTATATCATTACACCCGACGGTCGGATTGGTCTTCTCGACTTTGGTGCATGTCTAAACTATTCTGCGGATTTCCGTCGGGACTATCTGAAGCTCGTCCGTTTACTACCATCAGCCTCCGACGAAGCTATTGTAGAGGCAGGTATTGAGTTCGGCGTGCTGGACGAGCGAGAGGAAGCTGAACCGCGGGAACTTTTTGTTAAAATGATGAAGGCAGCAATTCACCCCTTCGATGAGAAAATCCAGCCTTTTGCTTTTCGAGATCCCGACTATCAAAAACAAGCCCGGCAAATCGTGTTTTCTTTTCTTCAAGTATTGCGGTACACCGCGCCCCCGCGAAAATTAATATTTCTCCATCGGAAACTGGGCGGACTCTTCAATATTCTGAAACGATTAGATGTCAGCATCAACCTGAGAGATTACTGGGAAAGAATGGTTGAGCATCCATGGGTTTTTGAGGAGACAGTGCAATTATCCATCCCCACGCCGAGCTCCAGTAACTCTCCGGGGGCCAACGCCGACCACGAAGTATCGTCCACGTAAATGCTCACCGATACAGCATGGGTTGAACCCAAGTTCCTGCTTGTACGCCGGGCTAGGCCCCGCTGCGCGACCTCTTGGTGATTCTTACTGAAGCGCCAAGGTCTTTGCTGCAAGAGGATGCCCGCAGGACCCAAAGTTTGCGAATTGACAGGCAAACAATCAGCCCGCACCGGACCATTACACCCACCTACTTATGCAAGCGTTGACAATGAGCTCTCTTCTTCTTCTTCCAGATACACTCGAGGTACCCTAGTATTGATCGTTGTCAAAACTTCATACGGAATTGTGCCAGACCACTGCGCAATTTCGTGAACCCCAATAGTCACGCGACTAGCCGGGTCTTCACCAATTAACACCACTTCATCTCCGTTGTAGCCCACACCTTGAGGTCCTAGATTAACCATCAACGCATCCATCGTGACATTGCCAACCACTGGGTAACGTCTACCCCGGATACATACCTGACCTGTATTTGAGAGAGCCCGCATATATCCATCACCGTAACCAACAGGCACCGTGACAACTCGCGTGTCTTCACTAGCTGTCCATGTTCTATTATAACTTACAGATGAGCCCTCACCCACTACCTTGAAATATACAATGCGCGATACCAATCGAAGGACAGGTTGGAGCGGTGAAGGGCCCGAGCAGGGCGGGACACCGTAAAGGGCAATACCAGGTCTCACCATATCAAACCAGGCATCGGGATGATATAAGACACCGCCAGAATTCGCTAGGTGCTTGTGAATCGATCTAAACCCCCAACGTGCACACATATCCACAACATATTGAAAACGTTCTATCTGCTTTTTGGTAAATGAGTGGTCCGAATGCTCCGACTCTGCCAGATGGGAAAAGACGCCCACTACCTTAGTATGCTTCGCTCTTTGTGCGGCAGCAAGAAGCGTTTCAGTACTATCCCAGTGAGTCCCTAAGCGCTCCATCCCCGTATCCACTTTGAGATGGATCTCTGCTTTTTGCCCCATTTCAGAAGCTACCTCATCAACTTGTTCGATTTTGAATGATGAGGCTGCGGCTATCTGGAGATTATATTCTATAAAATGGCGAACCTGATTCCCGATCAAACCTCCCAGAACAAGAATAGGAGCATGGATTCCGGCTCGGCGCAGAGCGATACCTTCTTCAAGAAATGCGACACCCAGTTGATCAGCCCCATAGTTAAGCAATGCACGCGCCACCGGAACCAGTCCGTGTCCATAAGCATTGGCTTTTACAATCGCCATAATTTTACGGTCCGGGCCAACAAGAGATCTTATGTATCTAAGATTGTGCTTGAGTCTCGACAAATTGATGAATGCCGTTGTTGGACGGCGCACCAACTGTTCATCCTCCAAAATTTCCGATAACATCAGCTCCAATCCAACATGCGCTGAATCGGCTCCAATGCGCGCTTGGCCAACTCAGAGTCAACAACCAGCTCCGGATTGCGAAAGCGCATTGCCAACACAAGTTTTTCGAGAGTGTTCAATTTCATATGAGGGCACTCATTACATGCACACGCGCTGTCAGGGGGCGCAGGAATGAAACTTTTACCAGAGCCTTTGTTCTTCTGTTCCATCTGATGGATAATGCCCGGCTCTGTAGCTACGATGAAGGTTGTATCTTTGGGGGCATCAATCACATAGTTAAGAAGCGCTCTTGTTGAGCCGATAAAGTCCGAAAGATCTAATACTGTTGTTTCGCATTCTGGGTGGGCAATTACCTTGGCATTTGGATATCGTTCTTTAAGCTGAGTGAGTTTTTTCTCACTAAACAACTCATGCACTTGGCAAACCCCCGGCCACAGAATCATATCTCGCCCAGTTTGATTAATGATATATTTGCCGAGATGACGATCGGGAGCAAATACAATAGGAACGTCCTTAGGTACTTGCTCCACAATTCTGACTGCATTTGAGGATGTCACAATAACGTCGGACATGGCCTTAACCGCTGCAGAGCAATTGATATAGCTAATAACAAAATGGTTTGGATATCTTTTTAAGAATTGTTCAAAGGCATTAGCTGGACATCCATCAGCTAGTGAGCATCCGGCTTTCATATCAGGGATGAGAACTTGCTTATCAGGGTTAAGAATTTTTGCCGTCTCGGCCATAAAATGGACACCACAAAAAATGATAACTTCTGCATTCGTCGTGGCCGCCATTTGGGCTAGCTGAAGACTATCTCCAATAAAATCTGCCACATCTTGGAGGTCTGGATCTTGGTAGTAGTGAGCGAGAATAACCGCATTGAGCTCACGCTTTAGTCGCTCCACGTCGTCAAATAGATCTAGGCTGTGTTCAAACTTTGCCGCACTGACCATTCTGTAAATATTCCTTTGTGTCTAGCTGCCGTATAACCACCGCTAGTCATGGCGGCGGCGACTATATGTTTTGATTACGGCTGTTCCGTCTATTTTTGGTTCCAACGCCCATAGTTTATTCGCAGATTCAGCACCTGGTTTCATGCCATTGTCGGGCCCTTCACATATACCCAGCGGATGCTTGCCCGGTCTACTATAGACTTTCTACTTTTTCTTCAAATGTCTAGGATATTTGCAAGATGGTGATTCAGACTTGCGTGGTTCTCATTTTGGACCATACCCAATGGCTAGGGCGGCCATATCAAAATCTTCTCAGCAATCGTTATTGGATTGCCACTGTGCCACGGGTTGATTGCACTCGAAGTGCGGTAGCAAGCCATACTCTCAACGTGTATTAAGATTTGCCTATATCCTATGGAACAAAGCCGGCGAACCAAAGCTCTTGCTCGACATCGTGAACTTTTGGATATCGAAAGAGCACTATGGACTCACGGATTAGTGGTAGCTGGGATTGATGAAGTTGGCGCCGGCCCATTAGCGGGTCCGGTCGTGGCCGCTTGTGTAGTTCTTGACCCAAACCAAGTGGATGAATTGGTAGGTGTGGATGACTCCAAGCAACTCTCGGAAAAACAACGGAATCAGTTCGCTGGGCTTATCAAGGGGGTCGCAACAGCGGCCGCGCTCGGTGAGGCCTCCGTTGAGGAAATTGATGAAATTAACATTCGGGTCGCTTCTCTACTCGCAATGGAACGAGCACTGAATGCGGTTTTGTCTATCAACGTGTCGCCAGATCATCTTTTGGTGGATGCGCGGGCAGTGCCTAATACCCAGATCTGCCAGTCGGAAATAGTTCGAGGGGACTCCCGTTCGCTGAGTATTGCAGCAGCATCGGTTGTCGCGAAAGTTGAAAGAGATCGCTACATGGTGGAGCTCTCTAAAAAATACCCTGGTTATGGATTTGAAAAGCACAAAGGGTATGGGACTAAGGAACATCTGAAGGCACTAGAGCAACTGGGTCCGTGCCCCGCCCATCGTCAGAGTTACGCACCAGTAAGACATGCTGCCGGGCTACACTGTCCGGAGTCATCACCATGATAGTGTATTTTTCACGCTAAGATGTTGGTCTTCTCACCAACAGATGGAAATTTTTTTGGTCAGTCTCACCAAGATAGTTGGTATCTCTGCTTAGTCGTTCCGCCATCATTACGGGATACACCAATAGGACCAATTCAGACTCAACTCACAAGTTATCCACAGTATCGGCTGATTTTTTCACAGCTCTGTTCACAGCGCCCAGGCTTAGGGTTCGTGGAAAAGGCCCGAATTCGATGGTTATTCACAGGCGTTAGCATTTCATGTCTTTGTGATCAGACCGAATTCTGAATCGATGTGGGTCTTTGAACACGGAGACAAACCGACTTTTATTCACAGCCTGTGAATTGTTATCCACGCCCCTAACAAGCAAGACTTTTCTTTCGGGAGTAGGGTTAACTATCTAAAATTATTGTATCTTCAGAAGATAGAAACATGACTACTCACAGAATCTCACGTTAGCAATTCACAGGCACTTCGAAATATTGTCCAACCAAGTTCACCAGAAGACTCATTTAGAAAAGCTGCTTTGCCTACATTAGAGCTCAATATTAATCACACCTTGTGAATCGTTTCCTGTTTGGAATGGCAATTCCAAGTCGAAGCGTAGTGAGGAAGTAGACAGTCCATGCAATCGTGAGAAACGAGTGCGAATGGTCCAAACTGAGCTATTGACTCCCTCCAATACGCGAGTGATCTTCCTTTCCGCTGTTGTCAATCCGGCGTCGCCACATCAATTGCGATACCTAGCGGCATAGTTATCACGTGGAAATGGCAAGCAGCCAAAATTACGAAGAATGGCAAACCTCAGATCGATTCTCGCATCGTACCCGCTAGATGAAACAAAAAGCATTGTGTCTGCCAGTCCACGGAAGTTCCGAGAAGAGCTATTCAAACGCTTTGGCATTAAATCGAGGGCTGCCGGGGGTGGCTTTAAGCTTTCGGCTAAGAATGACGCCCGGGCTAGAAAGTTCCTAGAGCTGCTTCAAGCTGACATTGAAGTTCCGGATGAGGTGCTACAAGAGTTGGCTCGTAACTATCTCTACCTAAAACGTTCAATGCTCGCTGATGCCCTAGACCATCTAGATGTTCCCCATCAGGACGGATTGACGGACCGGGAACTGGACTTTATCGCCAAATTGCCAGGCGAGGAGATTCAAGATCTCCGTGATAGTCTTCAGAGTAAGGGCCATACCGAACGAGATGTGCTTCTCTATCTCTGTTTCCTAGGCGTGACCTTCTAAACTGTGTTCCACGTGAAACTTTTTCTTATGCTACCTTTCTTGTGGCAATCCAGTGAAAATTTCAGGCCCCCTACTCACCAATGCCGTCCATTGGGAACATGCCGCTATTCACGCCATTCGGCCGCCTTGGATTCCCCAAGATCAATTGGCGCAGCTGACTAAGGCTTACCTTCAACTTTCCGAACGCCACATTCATCACGCTGATATCCCCACCGGTCAGGTCCACTCTCATCCGACCGCTGATTACGAACTTCTCGTCCGACTACTAATCTTTGCTCGGCGTACGTTCCTTGTCGCCACTCGGCTTCGACACCTTTTGCCCTTGGACAAACTTCCCTTGGTCGAGCATGGGGCAGGCTTCGCTCCAGCCCTGCTAGCACTTCACAATCATCAGCCAACAACAGCAGTTGAACTCACCACGGAGTATGCGTCGCTTCGAGACCGACTATTTGCCTTCGCTGGTCATCTGGGTCCAATCGCACTGACTCACTATCGGCCCCAGCCTCATAAACCAGCGGTGCATATCTATAGCTATTCGCTCTACGAATACGCGCACGGTGACCCGCAAGCAGCAGCTAACTTACTGACTACACACGGACTAAAAAGTTGGTACTTGATCATAGAGCCCGGCGACCAGAGGCATTCGCACTTCATCCAACGGGTTCGAGATCTGTGCGTCGCCAACAACTCAGCATTTAGTATCCTCGCTCCTTGCCCGGCAGCCGCGACCTCCTGCCCAATGCACACGAGCAAAGACTGGTGTCATTTCCGTGTTCATCACCAATCGGGACCGCTAGAGGAACGTATCTTATCGCGGGCGGGTAGGACCACTTCGTGGATTTCATATAGCTATCTTTTGCTTGGCCCATCACAGATGCCCGCATTGACACCAAAAGCGAGAGTCCTGTCTCTCCATCCAGAGGGGAAGGCCAAGCTTCGACTTCAGCTTTGTAACGGCAACACTATTGACCATGCTGAGGTGCTCAAGCGAGATCGATTGACCTACGATATGGTAAGCATGCTCGAGCCAAACGCCCTTGTTCAGTTGCATCCAGAAGTCAAAAAAACGCCCTCCCAGCGAGCAATCCGGCTCCGGTCACCCCGAGATTTGTCGGTCATAGACACCAACGAAGTGAGGTAGCTAAGGGGAATCAAAGTATCAATGTCGCTTCAGTCACATCGACTGTGAAAACTTGAAAGCCGGATTTGTGTTCAAAAATCAACCTAATTACAGTCAGTTATATTGGTGTCAGCTGAAACAGCCAGAGTAATTCACAAGTAGCTCACAGGGCAACATGACCTCTTCTGAGCGTCCGGAGGTGAAAGTATGACTTGTATCCGTCATTGAGCCCAACCATTTTTGTTCCACTGTCACTCGATGGGGCAAACGTAAGTCACACTGGGTGGTGCTTGTTCCACGTGGAACATTAGATATTCCTGGGACGCAGCAGTGTCTTGCCTCCCCCTGTTCTCAGGTCCTCAGTCTACACCAAGTGTTCCAGCAACAGTTTTAGTGATCGAAACTCTGGAGCTAAGATCCGGATGGACTCCAAGGACCATTCAGTTGATCTCCAGCCAAGAGATTACAAGGCAAACTTCAATAACCTTCAACGAAGGAGTCCAATTCGCGGGAAGTTCAACCACATCCGGTGAAACTCTGCTGCTAAGCAGCTTCATTGTGGGCCGTAGTCACAATCGCCAGACAAGTCCGCAACTGCTTGATTCACGACAGGATTCTATAAGGTGGCTGTAGAGGAGCACAGAAGAAGACCCCATGAATCTGAGTCTCAGCAACAGGAGAAACTTTCGCGGCAATAGTTTACATTTGAGCGTAAAGGGCAAGGCAAACCATCGAGCCCTCAGAAACACCGAATACAAGTCAGAACCGGAGATGGGGATACACAACAAACCCTAGAGTGCGTGCGCCCTCTAGATCATTGCCTCTCGAGAAATGCATTCGATCATGGTGGTTTGCCCGTCGGTCCGAGAAAGGGGGCCGAAAAGTTTCACGTGGAACAATGCAATTTCAGCATAGCCAAGTTTGGCGGCCTCAAGCAGATAGCAAACCCAGCGGCGAAGAGTCTGTTTTTCCGTCCAGTCATGGGACATCAACAACATCTAACCCAGCATCATAGCAATAGAGAGCTTTGACGCCCTGCCACCATCGATGCCAATCCAGGGTTTCAATACCACTCTACTGAGCCGCAATTAGGGGCAAATTAGTATTCGCACGCAAGGTCAGAGCCCAACTTGTTCCCACCCGCCTACACATGGGAACAAAGCGACCAGAGGTCCACCAACCCAGTCCAATAGTCGTTAAGGAAGAACGGCAAACATTCGTCGACCCGTTCAAACCTCCGTTCCAGCATCCGGCCACCAAGAATGGACAAACCAACAGTCAAAAGAGGGGGCTAACAATGCCTTCTAAAGCAGTCCTGGAGCGAACATCTCAACTACCGGCCGGTTGAGGAAAGACTTCTCTGACCAGAACACTCTTCCCGGGGCAAGCGAGCCTCCCAATCAAGTTACCAAGGACGATCAACCAACTGATTCACTCTACCAATCGGGGGAACGCTACTCAGAGCATTGCCGCACCTCACTAAATGCCATTGTCATGCTGGCAGTTTAGAGGCAGCAAGACATTAAACTTCAGATAACCCCTTGAAAGCACGTGCACTCGAAGACTTTGAATAGACAGAACCAAGCCAGATTGTGGAGAATTTGAGACTTACCCATACTAAGCCAGTCACAGCACATATGGCCGAAACATAGGACTCACACCGTTCTAGGGACGCCAACTATACGTAGAACCGACCAGAAATGGAGTCCAATTTATGAGCGAACACCTCGCAATGGCTTGAAAGGTCCGAGCAAAAGAGCTTCCCCGCACAGAGGTAATTTATAGAAATGATAGGCGCTATGAAGGAAAGAGACCGAAGGCTCTTGTTCCCGTCCTTGGACATACAAACGCATGTTCCACGTGGAACAGAGACTATAAACACCTTCCACTTACCCTCGAGACTTCCCACAACCTCCCAGTTACCGATGGGCCCGGGTCACGACTCGGAGGTCAGGGAATTGTGAGAAGTATCCGTGTAGTATGGAAAGATCACTCTCCATCTTTGAGAAATCCGATAGCCGTGGATCAGCAGCCACCGCGATCTCGGCTCATGATCTTCAACGATAGCGGTCACGAGTAGGGTAGCTGCGGCTTGACCCCTTCGGCAACCTCTTCCCTGAAGAGACACCAACCATAATCTAGAGAGCTAACCCAAAAGCGGCTGATTCGGGGCCGATTACGGCCCTCTCAACCAGATCCATATGTCATGCTTGCCCGACCTCAATCCAATTGAGGCAGAACCATATCCACTATGGGCCGATGCGGAGAGTTCCACGAAAACTTTCTCTACCGCTCACTTTCTACGAGCAACGGTTGAGTACTTTTGTAAGCCAGCACAGGCTACGACTAGTCCTGCTCTTAGAGCCGAACCGCCGCTCTCCTGGCAAAGCAGTAGTGAGACCAGAAATTGCGTGGCTATCTCCCAATCAGCAGAAGTAATCCGTATCCCGCCCCAACCAATGCCAACAACCCTTGTTTGGGCTTCAATGGATCTAATACCCAACCAATCTATCCAATCCAATGAATGGCAGAAAAAGCCCATCCCTGCGGGCTTGCATTTTGGCAATGTGTGGATAGCCTTCGACCTGATACCGCTCAGCTTTCTTGAGATCTACAAATCACTAGCAGGCCATCGGAAAAGTGGGAGGGGTGATCCGCGAAGTATCTTTTCCGTGGAACGCTCTGGATGAAGAGGGCGCATACCAGGCGTATGCAACCGATGAAAGGCGAAGCCGGTCCAGACCTTCCACGGAAAAAGGACCCGCGAAGCGCTTAACTCACTTTTCCGATGGCCTGCTAGGAGGTGGATAAGGGGCCAATGACTTCTCGCCAGATGTGATCAACTTTCTCCAACCCGTGGCTCGAGTTAAAAGCACATCACCAGGCCCTACTCGACGTAACATGTCTGTATGGCTGCTGTGTCATGGTGCTGGAGTAGAAAGAACCTCGAAATATCCGGCATGGCGGAACTGGTACCCCTTCGGCACACGCCTACATTAGCAGAACGACAATGCGGATCTCTGGCTCACTGGCTTTGATGGTGAGAATCATGTCCGCGAGAACTTAGGTATCGTCCGATTCCCGCCGGGCCATAGCCAGGCCGCTGGCCCAGTTGCAAGCGGGTAGAATCAGATCAACGATTGCGTATGAAGACATTGCCGCCGCTGCCAGAATCGAGTGGTCCTTTGCACTGAACGCTACGTGGTGATCAAACTGGGTGCACCCCTGAAGTTCTTCGGGGGCAAGACCACAGATCATCCCGGCATCAGGCGGTGCAGCATTCCGATCAGGCTATCCTCATTGATTACCTAATTGAGACCCAAACATCCTCGGATGTGGATTGTAAGAAGAATTCCAGATCACGTAGAAAACCAACGCCCTCTTTCAACCGGGCTAGAACACCAGCAGTAGTTCCTGCCATAGGGTCCAATTGGCCAGTCAGTTAGTTGATTGGTCGAGACTATGTTTGATGCGTTGCGCTACTTCTTGAACTGTAACGCCCGTTGTATCGACAATAGTCCCCAAATCCCCGCACTGCGCGCCCTCGTTTTGAATCGCCACAAGCTCTCTGTAACGGTTAAGTTGCCGCGCCACTTCGTCTGAGTCACGTTCCCGCCCCCGAATGCGCAGTTCCACAGCTGCATCCTCGGCAATCAGTCGGAAGGCGTAGACCTCAGGGTCGATCGCGCCCACCTCAGCCTTAAGCTCAGCCAAAGAATCGGCGGACTCGAAGACATAGTTGATTACAAAGTGGGTATAGCCGCCCTCGTGCCGATGAAAACGAATAAGATGGGCCAACGTCCGATAGAGATACGTGATCCGCTGATCGTCATAAATTTCAAAAGGATGTACTGCGCCGATAAAGTCGCCATCGAGCATAACCGAACGCTCAAAGAGCTCATTCAATGCCCACGAAGTCGAGCTTTTGCCGATGCCACAAGGCCCGTTAATGATCACGATCATGAGTAACCATAGCTCCAGCGGACCTTTTCTGCTCTCCGGTGCTTCGATCTATCTGCGACCCATGACTAAGACGAGCCTTTATCAAGCCCCGTTAGTTCAATCTATCTACCACTCAAACTTACCCTCTTCCGCATAAGAGCCATCGCAAAATTCGCCCTATTTGCGGCCAACTCCGTTTCACGTGAAACGCAAAATCATGCCCATGCCGGCATACTAACTCCCACCACTCCATAACAATGGAGCCCCTTCCTCTGTTCAGGGCAATCCGCCGATCCAAAAGTGTTCACATATTCATTTCCAAAAAATAAACCCACTATCTCATTGAGATTTAACAACTTATCTCTCAAACAGGCCTTCAACCAAAGAAACTATTCACAGATTTACCCACAACCTTCGAAGAAATAGTCCGAACTAAAGGGCTTTTATCCTACATAGCCCGGCATCTCCGCGTTTGCATCGCAGCCGCCTCTACTAGCGTCAGACCTACCACCCGCGAGCCTCACCCCTACCGAACCTAATTCGAAACAAAATGCTCTATCCCCTTGTTTCGCTGGAACGTGTGGACCTCGACCTAGCTTGACCTCCTGTCTTTTGACCGAACAGGTCAGAAGTTGATCCTGCACCCCTCCTCTTCTACCAGAGCAGGTCAGAAGTTGATCCTACACCCCTACTGTTCTACCAGAGCAGGTCAGAAGTTGATCCTACACCCCTACTGTCCTACCAGAGCAGGTCAGAAGTTGATTCTACACCCCTACTGTCCTACCAGAGCAGGTCAGAAGTTGATTCTACGCCCCTACCGTTCTACCAGAACAGGTCACCAACTGAGTTTGGAGCACCAGCATCTCAACCGAAGCGGGTAACAAACGGACTGACGAGCGAAGCCCCTAACTCACTTTTCCGATGACCTGCTAGGGTGTATCTATAAACTCAGGCCCGGGGGCTTCGCCACACTTTCGCGCCCCCAGCCAAGCTCCAGCCGATCGCAATCAATTGAATATAAGGGTTTACTCTTACAACTAAAGAGTAGGCAGACATATCTCAGTTGCGCTCGGCGTGTGTGTAAAATCGTTGAGAAACGATCACGAAGCATCTCTACTTTGACCGAGAAAATAAACTTGTACCTAGAGTCGACACGCCAAACGAGAACAACTTTACACGGCAACAGAAAGACAAGTGCAGACCTTCCCCAAGCCACCAAACTGTAAACAGCGTTGAGAACCGCTTAGGTACAACCGGAACCCGCCACAACAAATCGGACCAAATTTACACTTCTACAGCACCCACAAACTTCGTCCCTTGCTCGACAAGCCAAACCGACACAACTTTGCGAAAGAGTATGGGAACATAAAACCGAAACTCGGCACGCGACACCGAGAACAACTTTACACTTCAGCCAAATCCGAAAAGTAGGAACCGGACCTGATACAGTCACCGGAAACAACTTTGCACTCCGACGGAATCCGAAAACTCAAAACCTGACCAGACAGCCAACGGAAATAACTTTGCACTGCAACGGAAACCAAAAACTGAAAGCCTGACCAGAAGACACACCAAGCTGAGAACAACTTTGAGGAACAACATCGGCACTAAGACCGAAACCGGCACACCAAACCGGAAACTACTTTACACTCCAGCCGAATCCGAAACTCGGAACTTCAACACACCAAACAGGAAACAGATTTGAGAAACAGCTTGGGTAGCGAAGACCGATAACCGAACGGAAACAACTCTACACTTCAGCCGAATCCGCAAACTCTTATCCCGACTCGACGCACTAAACGGGAACAATTTTCCACTTCAGCTGAACACACAAACTCGAACCCTGACTTGACACAGCAAACAGTGAGGAACTTTGAGAAACAGCATCGGTAAATAGGACCGAGGTACCCAGCCACAGATATTCCTAAGCCGAAACACGCGGGGATAAGCGATACACAACTGTATTCACCCCGTTCAACATCTTCTTACTATCAGCTTCATGTTCATTTTCAGTAATTCGCTTCTGCCCACCAGCCGGTGTGTTGCCATCTGGATGCGAGTCCTATCACTGCATGCGAATCTTGGAAATCGCTCACATCCCGCAAGGCTGCACTGTTTCCAAAGTAAATTTCAAACTCTCAGGCATCATAAACCAGTGAGAATGTTTAATGAGTGATAGCAGAGCAGGAGGTTTATACGCTAAGCTTGCGCAATAGCCGATCAACGGTACCCCTTCACGGACAACATTTAATGGCTCATTCGGCACAACTTCGACTCTCGGCCTATGCACCGGTATTTTTCATTCTGGTGATAGGTTGTTCAACGCAAACCGGTTACTATACGAAGAAGCCGACATCATCTGATGTGGTTAACAACGTTGCTGACGAATACCGCTTACATGTGTTGCGCACCAATCCGGAGGCGGCGTATTTTTCGGGGGTTGAACTTGAACGACACGATGGTCTGCGCAGCAATCGTCTTGACGATATTGCCAGATCTCAAACTAAAGTCGATTCACTGTTGAGGGTGCTCCGGTCTGTAGACGGCGACAGTTTGCTTGGCGATCCAGCCTGGATTACCTATGTGTATTTACTCGAAGAACTTGAGAACCAAGTCGGCACTCGGGTTTGCCGAACGGAGCTTTGGAACGTCAACCAGATGGGCGGATGGCAGTCTGGATACGTGCGCATAGCTCAACAACAGCCGGTTGGAACCTCCGAACTGCGCAGTCAATCGCTGGCTCGCTGGTCACAGTTCTCCGATCTCATATTGCGCGAAATTGAAAACCTAAAAACAGGGCTAGCGCTGGGCTACTCAGCGCCTAAAACTGTCGTGCAGCGTGTCGTTGACCAGGTTGAAGGACTAATTCAACTTGGGGTCGAAGAATCTCCTTTTTATTCCCCGGCCCGGCGCGACGATAACAACGCTTTTAAGGTCGCCACGCGCGAACTGGTAGCGAAGCAGATTCTGCCAGCCTTGAAGCAGTATCGAAACTACCTTGCAGGGCCATACATGGAAGGTGCCCGAGCAGAACTTTCCATAACGGCGAATCCGAACGGAGCACAATGCTACGAAGCTTCTCTTCGTTCGTACACCACACTAGACCGTCCAGCCAAAGCGGTTTACGACCTTGGCAAACGCACAGTCGAAGCAAATAGGATAACGGTGATCAAGCTTGGCGAAGAAACATACGGCCTTTCCGGTTTTAAACAGATTCTTCGGCAGGCTAAAGAAGACCCGCAAGACCGATTTTCCAGTAAAGACGAACTGCTCGCATTTTCCAGAGAATCAGTTGAACGCGCAGAGAAAGTCATGCCCAAATGGATTGGTTTGGTCCCCGACCAACCAGTCGAAGTTGTACCGTTCGAAGAACACGAGGAGGGCACCGGGCGTTCGGCGCACTATCGGCCAGGTTCCGATGAGCGTCCTGGCGAATACAGAATACCTTTGCACAAACCCGAAGAGCAATCGCGAGGCAAAGCGGAAAGCACAGCGTTTCATGAAGCTTGGCCTGGACACCATTTACAGATGGCAGTGGCCAAAGCGAGTGGTACCAAGCACCCAGTTACCGATCTCATTTGGTTTTCAGGTCCTGGAGAAGGGTGGGCGCGCTACTCCGAAGCACTAGCCGAAGAAATGGGGCTTTACACTACGAAAACAGGTCCCATCACACGCAGAGCGTGGCCGGCCCGCGGCATGGTTGTAGATCCTGGAGTTCATCTCTACGGTTGGACTCGCGAACAGGCCATCGAGTTCATGATGGAGTCGGGACGGTTTCCTGAATCGATGGGCGACCAGCTAGTAGATCGTATTGCAATACTCCCCGGCCAGCTGACCGCCTACGATTCAGGTGGTCTCGAAATTATCGCGCTCCGCCAGCAAGCGGAACGAGTGCTTGGTGACAACTTTGACATTAGTGAGTTTCACGACCGAATACTGGAGAACGGCTCAATTCCTTTACCAGCCCTTAGAGTACATATCGAGCGTTGGTTGGAGAGGTCCACTTTACACTCCGACGGAATCCGAAAACTCGGAACCTAACCTGACACACCAAACGGAAACTAGTTTGCACTTCAACGAGCCCGAAACTCAAACCCTCACTCAACACAACACCAAACCACAAACAGATTTGAGAAACCGCTTAGGCAGCAAAGACCAATAACAGACGGGCACAGCTTTGCACTTCAGCCGAAGCCACAAACTCGCATCCCGGCCCGACACACCAGAAAAGTGGCGGACTTAGGGACCCCTCACAAACGCAGGATACAAGTCAGACCGCAGTGCGAAAGCTAAAAACATACCCTAGGAAACAACGTAACTATTCATGCTCACGTCCGAAACAAAGCCTCTGATGCAACCACTCAGTTCACTAAGTATCCCCACTCTACTAGCAGGCCATCGGAAAAGTGAGTTAGGCGCTTCGCGGGTTCTTTTTCCGTGGAAGGTCTGCACCGGCTTCGCCTTTCATCGGTTGTATGCGTCCTCTTCATCCGGAGCGTTCCACGGAAAAGATACTTCGCGGATCACCCATCCCACTTTTCCGATGGCCTGCTAGTGGCAGTCGATCTCAAGAAGATCTTGGGTGTGTGGTTCCGATCGCTAACCTACTTCAGGCAGGGACATGGAGAGCAGTACAATAATGCTCTCCATGTAGAGTAAGTCTTTTAAGACCTTTGTGTTCTAACTCCGGCGGGCAACGGCATTGCGTCGGCGTCGACGTCGACCATTAGCACCTTGATGACTCGTTGATCCCCCTCCACCCTCGGCACCACTAGCCACAACGTACATTCGTCGATAGATACCTTCCCCTATCGAAACCGTCCGAACATTTTCTAATCCCATAATAGTTTGATGTATCGTGCGCCGGTCACCGGAGTGCATTGGGTGAACAGAAATTATCCGTTTGGTTTTCAGTGCCCGCTCCCAAAGCAGTTTGGCCACCGCAACCAGTTCTGGATCAAACTCTTCACCCCATGATCCGGCACCGGTTTGACGCGGAAATCGCGGTGAAGAACGCCCCGGTGTCTTCAAAAGAATATGCTTTCGATCAACCGGGAATCGATTCACCATCTTGTTGAGGAGAAATTGAAAAGACGGTGCCAACGGGGGACGAGCGTTCGTAAAAAGCTCTTCGACTTCGGTTGAACCCTCGGCATCACTAATCTCTACAACAATTACTTCCTCCTCATCCCGAACAACTACCGTACCCTCCAACTGCATGCGCTTAAGAAGTTCGCGGGCAATCTCCTCCGCCTTTGCCGCCTTCTCAATGGCGGGCTCACTTTTCGCCGACGGCCGTTCTTCCTCATCTTTTTCTTCTGCACCACCAGTCGCAACCGGAGCCGTCTCAACTGCTTGCGCGCTAGTTGGAAACGCTACTCGTATTCGGGCCGGGCGCGCACCCAGGCCAAACACTGCTTTTGCTCCCTCATCAAGAAGAGTATAATCAACTTCTGATACAGAAATGCCCAATGCTTCGGCAGCTAACCGTAGTGCCTCTTCTTCTGATGAACCTTCGAACTCTCTCTCTAAACTCATCGACTCTCTCCACCCCACAGCAATCAAACATGAGGGAGCAAGTATCTGGTTACTAACCAACAACTATCCAATGGTTTCCATCTACATCGGTGGAGCAATCAAGAAGTAGCTCCCTGCACGATGGATGAAGATTGAGCCCCCGGAGGCGGCCCAATAGATCTATTGATAAGCTGTTGCTGAACTATCGTCAACAGTGTGTTGACGAAGATATACACACAAAGCCCAGCGGGCAGCGCCATCATAATCGACCCAAAAATCACTGGCATCGTGTACGTCATGATCTTCTGTTGAGCTGGATCCATGGCAGTAGGCATCATTCTCTGCTGGAGGAACATTACAACCACCAAGCAAACGGGCAATATAAAATAGGAATCGCGGGTAGTCAGATCACTGATCCACAGAAAGTCTTCCTGATACAAATCAACCGAGGATGCCAAAGCACGATAGAAAGCGAGTCCAATAGGCGCTTGTAGCAATACCGGTAAGCAACCACCGACCGGGCTTACATTATGCTCTCGATATAAGCGCATCATTTCTTCACTCTGCCGCTGCTTATCATCTGCGAACTTCTCCCGAATGCGATCCATCTCTGGTTTTAGTGCCGAGAGCGCCCGCATTGACTTACCCTGCCTCTGGTTGAGTGGGAAAAGTACGATTTTTACCAAAATCGTGAGCCCAATGATCGCAAAGCCCCAAGAATTTGTTAGCGTATGGAGCCATCGAAGTACCCACAAGAGAGCTTCACACAATGGCGCGAGATTCAAACCGAAGAACTTATAGTTTATAGAGCTTGTTAGATCTGAATCAACTGCCTCAAGAAGAGTCGGTACCTTAACCCCAAGATAAGCTGTAAACTTATGTCGGTGGACTTCACCCGGGGCCATAGATACAACCGGCATACTAAGTTTGCTGCGGGCAATACTGAAGTTCTCTTCCAACGTACATTCCGCTTCATCCCTGCTCCCGTCGCGGGCGAGCACAGCGGCAAGAAAATACTGTCGATCAATCCCTACCCAACCCACATTTTCTGCCAGTGTTTTGGACGGTTTTCCGCTGCCAACCCTATGTCTATAGACACTTCCATCAGAAAAGCACAGCGACTCGAGATGATCTGCCGCCGGCGCCGCAAAGTTGAAGAAGCCGGACGGAGGCTTCGTTGCGTCATTGATCTCCAGCCCAGAACTTATCCACAGCCGGTGTTCATGCTGTCGACTACTTTCGTTCCGTACACTGACCGCCATTTCCACCGCAAAACTATCTGATGCAAAGCGATACTCCCGTTCAACAACTATCCCTTCTGGGGTTGCCAGCCGATACTTTATGTATCCATCTTTTTCAGAAACAATTTCATAGACGGGTCGCTCCGGAAATTGGAACGTCGTCTCCTCACCAAAACCAACCCCCGCCATTTGACCAAAAGCCAACCGGCTAGACGGAGCCTCCGACCAATCATTAGACAATGATACAGACGTATCGGTAGGTCGATTGTTTGCGTCCCGTTCGTGGTATGCTAACAGATTGAACTCAGTGAAGGCCCCTCCCACATTGGAGAGTTTTACTTCAAACGGAAGTTCTTTGCCTTCAGAGTGTACCACGCCGCTGAAGGCAAAAGACTGCTCAGGAACGACCGTAGCTGGAGCTAACGATCCGGTTAGAGTGGACGTTTCCACTTTCTCCCGAGCTAGCGGGAGCTCCCCATTGTCTGCAGTAGTATCCTTCTCCTTAGCGTCCTCAGCGCTTGCCGGTTTTTTGACCGGTGGAAACAGAAAAGGCCAGATCATCAACACCACCAGACAAAGTAGGGCGGCGAGCATCATTCTTTGGTTATTTCCCTCGTCCTCGTTCATGTCATTTTCGCTCGATTTCGCGCTTCTTAACTGGTTCGCGGTCTGCACCGACGGCGTCGCGGAGCATCTTTCGCTTTCATTGCCCGCGAACTAGCTTCGCCCCATGCAGGCAGAAGCACCGCACCCAATTCTTCGAGTCCACTTGAGGCAAAGACAGCGGCGCCTGGTCGGAGGATTGTCACTAGATCTACACTCGGCAAGCCCGACCTGCTCCGCCGGAACAACTCGCGTAGTAATCTCTTCAGTCGACTCCTAACCACGGAGTTACCAACTTTTCTGCTTACCGCACATCCAAACCGTGCGCCGTGGGTAGGTCCCTCGAGAGAACGTACGCACACCACCGTGAACAACTCTCGGTGGATGCGCACTCCTCGTTGATGAATTCGATCGAATTCTTTCCGGTGCCGCAACCGGGACGACTTCGGATATTTTCCGTACCCGCTCAGCTCCAGATTCACGACAGTAGACTATCCCTAGGAGAACACCCCTAGGGATCACTTTTTGTAGATTGTTGCTGCGAGTCGTTTCCGACCCTTAGCTCGCCGATTCTTAATGACTTTACGGCCATTTGCCGTTTCCATACGCTTTCGGAAACCGTGTTTGCGCTTGCGTCGAATGTTCGATGGTTGAAAGGTTCGCTTCATCCCGCTCTCCTATGAAGGGGAATGTTCATCCGTATAGCGCACGAACCTGTCAAGAAGAGACCTGTTGCACCATGAAGAGTCGTCAGCTAGCGTCCTCAGCTCCCTTCATGGACGAGAAACTTCCCCGCCCACTGACCTCGTTCAACTCGCAAGGAATTGATAGCGTGAACACATGGTCGAACCTAAAGGCCGCTCTACGAGATCGCGTTTCTTCCCAGGTATATGCGGCCTGGATTGCGCAGATCCGCGCCAGTGAGTCCTCTCAAGGTGAACTCGTCCTGGCACTTCCCGATCGTTTTGCCGTAGACTGGGTGCGTGATCACTATCGAGATGTGATTGCTGAGTGTCTCCGAGAGATCGACCCAAAACTCAGCTTCAAGGTTGTTCTTGATCCCGATCCTCAGCCTAAACCCCCAGAAACTGGACTAGAAACCCGCCCAAAGGTTCAGCCAGAGGTTCCCTCATCCCAGCCTGCACGAGTTGAACCTACACCAAGCGCCCCTCCTGATGCTGAGTTTTCAATAAACGAAAAATACACCTTCGACGCGTTTGTTGTGGGGGACTCAAATAAGCTAGCGGCCGCCGCAGCGAAATCGGTCGCCGAAAACCCAGGATCTGCTTACAATCCTCTTTTTGTGTTCGGACGAGTGGGCCTGGGGAAAACTCACCTCATCCAAGCCATCGCCAACACGGTGCGCCGCCGCAACCCCCACAGTGTTGTGCGTTATCAAACCACCGAAAAATTTGTTAACGATGTCGTACAAGGCATTCGTTTTGAGCGAATGAACGACCTCCGAGCGACGTATCGCCACTGCGATGTATTGCTCATTGATGATATCCAATTCATCGCTGGCAAGGAGGCTTGCCAGGCGGAATTCTTTCACACCTTCAATGCGCTCCACCAATCAGGGAAGCAAGTTGTTGTCACCTCTGACAAACTACCCCACGAAATCCCCGACTTAGAGGAGCGGGTCCGCTCTCGCTTTATCTGGGGCCTCATTGTCGACCTTCAACCCCCCGAACTAGAAACTCGCATGGCGATAGTTAAGAAGAAGGCTGACGTTGATGGCATTGAACTTCCCGATGAAGTTGCAATGTTCATCGCACAATCGGTCAGGTCCAACGTTCGAGAGTTAGAGGGTTGTCTGATCCGCGTCAGCGCATATGCCCAACTATCCGGAAGACAACTGACCATAGAACTCGCCAGAAGCGTACTCCGTGATGTTTTGCCTGGTAAAGGGCAACTTACTCTGGATGCCATCATGAAAACCACTTGCAAGTTCTTTGACGTACGCGTCTCGGATCTCAAAGGAAGCAAACGCGCTCGTGCCATCGCCCAACCCCGCCAGGTTGCTATGTATCTTTGCCGAAAACATGCCGGCGCTTCCTACCCAGAAATAGGTAAAGCCTTCGGTGGCAAAGATCATACAACTGCTTTGAATGCCTATAACCGAATACGGGATCGCATAGAACAAGAACATGAGTTGAAACGCCAGGTGGAACTCATTGAGAACAACCTGGTTGAATGACACTAGCATGAATAATTTTACACACCCCCCTGTGAAAAGGGGCGCGAAAGTCACTTTTTTCTGGGGATGAAACTGTGAATTCTTGTCGTGGAACAGAGCCATTTTGTTACGCACAGTTTCACACCAAACTATTAACAGGTTTCAGACATCGAAAACCTATAGTTAATTCAACCGACTGCAAACTATTCACCCCTTTCACAGGCCCTACTACTACTGTAGATCTTAAATTTATAAAGATCTTTATAAGGAAGCGGATGATCGCTTCACTCTTATCCAGAGGTGTTCATGGAAATCAGCGTTCATGTCCCTGAGCTGTCCAAAGCGCTCCAACGTGTTCAAGGGATCGTTGAGAAGAAATCGGCCATGCCTGCGCTTGCAAACGCGCTCATCAGAACCGAGGGCAAAAACACCATCACCGTAGTCGCAACAGATCTTGAAATTGGTGTGACGGGACGGTATGCAGCAAATGTCGCTGTTGAAGGAAGTATATCGCTGGGGGCTCGAGCGCTTTACGACATAGTTCGGTCTTTGCCCGAGAGAGAAGTATCCCTAAAACAGCTACCCAATCGGTGGGTTGAGATAAGCTGTGGTAAAGTTAATTATCGTCTTGTCGGAAGCGATCCCGACAGCTTTCCAAATATCCCTGATGAAGAGGATATTAAGATGTTTCCCGTTGAGCCTGGTCTCGTTCGGGATATGATTGAAAAGACCCTATATGCGGTTTGTACGGATGAAACTCGATACAATCTAACCGGTGTTTTTTGTGAGGCGGATCCCGACGGTGAAAGACTTCGAATGGTGGCAACGGATGGGCATCGTCTAAGTGTTATTGAGCGCCCAATGAAACACCTACCGCAACTTGATACGGGTGTTATCGTACCGCGAAAAGGGTTAACAGAAGTAAAGAAGCTTCTCGAAGACAAAGTAGAAGAAGCGAGCATGGGCTACACACAAACCTCAGCGATCTTCAAAAAAGATGGTGTTACACTCACTATGAGGCTCGTTGATGGGCGGTTTCCCGACTACAATCAAGTGATCCCAGAATCTCTTGAACGAGAAGTGGTGATGAATCGCCAACGCTTTCAAGATGCATTGCGCCGGACCTCCTTGCTTTCCCCAAACAAAGAACAGGGTGTGAAAATTGAGTTGGAATCAGGGAAGATTATGTTGTCAGCGAACAATCCCGATCTTGGTGAAGCCCGAGAAGAGCTAGAAGTTGGGTTTGAAGGTGATCCGATCACTATCGGTTTTAACTTCCGATATCTTCTTGACGCTCTATCGGTACTCGAAGACGATGAAGTTGTTCTATCTCTGACCGACGAGTTGGCACCGGGAGTACTCACCGGCAAGACTTCGGTCGGATATAAAGCGGTTATTATGCCAATGCGCATTTGAGTCGTGCGTCTCCTCCAAGCCCAATTCACGGACTTTAGAAACTTTGTAGATGCCACCGTTACTCCCGGTGAGTCGTTGAGCGCACTCGTGGGACCTAATGGTCAGGGCAAAACGAACGCAATCGAAGCGATATATATGGTGGCTGCTCTGCGACCATTGAGAGCGGTGCAGCGACGTGCTTTGATCCGAAGTGGCTGTCAGAACGCGGCGATTAAAGCCCAGGTACATCATGAACAGACGGGGCTTGTGCACGATTTGGAGATCGTTTTTCGAGGGAAAACTCGACGCCTCCTCCGAGACGCTAAAGAAGTCTCCGCAATTGATTTTCTAGGAGGACTAGTAGCGGTCTCTTTCACACCCGATGACCTACAGCTTGCCAAAGGTTCTCCCGAAGCTCGCCGGCGATTTCTCGACCGCGCCCTTCTCAATGCTCGCCCTACCTATCTTCGTCGAGCTCTTCGATACGGAAAGGCCATGCGTGATCGCAATAGGTTGTTGCAGCAACAGGCCTCTGATGAAGAACTTACGGCCTTTGATTCGATCCTTGCAGAAGAAGGCAGTTACATACTGCGGGCTCGCGGCGAATATGTTCATCGATTAGCCCCCAAGCTCATTGAGCGTTTTCAGGCTATTGGCCAACCGGCCCCGAACCTAGCTGTTCGCTATGCCTCGAGCCTTGGTGAGCACACGGTCGAAGCACTCATGGACAGGTTGACCGCCAATCGTCCAGTTGATCGGCGTCGGGGTTCCACCAGCGTGGGGCCCCATCGGGACGACCTCGTATTTGAACTTGACGGTGCGCTGGCAAAAGAACGGGCCTCACAAGGGCAACACCGAGCCCTGATCCTGGCTCTCAAACTAGTTGAGCTTGAAGATCTCACCGAAACCCTCCAAGAGCCTCCCATACTTCTTCTCGACGACATGTCGAGCGAGCTTGATGCGGCAAGGACTAGGCAATTGTTCCATTGCGTACAAAGCCTTCAAGGACAGGTGATCCTTACTTCCACCCATCAACCAGAGCATCTCCCTACCATTTTAGGGCACCGTCGAGAACTGGTCTTACAAAGGGTTCATGCGGGCACGATGTCCCCAGCGGAGCAATTGTTTGTGCCTCAACCGCTGGAATCACCTTGACCCTTCTGACTGGACAATTAGAGCGTTCAGAAAAGATGAGGCGCCTTGAAGATAAGCTAGCTCATATTGAGGCTGCTCTCGATGGGAGAAGCGAGGTTGTCGGTGGCCAACGTTGGGGGGCCCTGACTTTGGAACATTTGCGGTTCCGTCCCACCGCACTCCCTGAATGTGATTTTGTCTCCGTCGATCCCAGTTCTCGACTGTTGAATAAGCCTATTGCTGCCCCACTAATGATCTCGCCTATGACCGGTGGAGTAGAGCGCGGTGGTGAGCTCAATCGGCGCATGGCCCGAGTGGCCGAATATCTCCAAATACCGTTCGGGGTTGGGTCGCAACGGGTTGCCCTGGAGGTGCCTTCGCGAGCGTCTGATTTTAAGGTTCGAGATGTTGCCCCCTCGATTCCTCTCTTTGCCAACGTTGGGGCGGTCCAGCTTGTGAAAGGTTACGGACCGGATGACATCAAGCGAGCCGTGGATATGATTGAAGCGGATGCGGTCTATCTCCACCTCAACGCCATGCAGGAGGTAGTTCAGGAAGGAGGGGATACTCACTGGACGGGCGTGTTGGGAAAGATCTCTGATGTTTGCACTGCTTTTGCTCAGCAACAGAAGCCGGTCCCGGTATTCGCCCGGGAAGTGGGTTTTGGGCTAACTGCACAAGATACCCAGCGACTCGTCGAAGCCGGGGTCAGCGGTTTAGATTGCGCAGGTGGTGGGGGAACCAGTTGGTCGCTCATTGAAGGACGGGTTGCCAGTCATCCGCAGCATCAACGGCTTGGGCAGGTACTTGCTGATTGGGGTCTCACGACGCCAGAGTCGGTTCTTGAGGTTCGTTCGGCGGACAAAGAGATATGTCTGATCGCCTCCGGGGGAGTTCGAACTGGTATCGATGTGATGCGCTTGATTGCTCTCGGAGCTACCGCAGCTGGCATGGCATCTCCCGTTTTACGAGCTGCGGTGGAAAGTGAGGAGGCTTGTCTACAATTTCTTCAGAATGTCTTACTCGAAATTCGTGCAACCATGTTCGGTACTGGGTGCAGAGACTTGCAAGATTTTCGCAAAAAGGTCCAGTTTCTGTCGATCCGACAGCCTCCGCATGAATTTATCGCAATATGACTTGCGAGCGACAGCTCGGTTGACCCCGTTCGAGGCTGGTTGATAGGTTTCGCGGCCTCATGGCCAATATGCTCGACGCGCTCGTTGGTGGTGCGCCTTTTAACGGCTTCGCCCCCGCGGATTTTGACGCGTTTGAGAGAAAGAAGTGGTCCTCTCGGGTCTACACGAAGGAGCGACGAGTTGCCCTCCAGAAACTGGTGGTGATCGGTCGTTCGTTGAAAGATGTGGTACCAGAGGTCGATTACTACGAAGTGGGGACCTCAGATGATGCTCCTTCGATGATCAATAACCGTCAAGTACGAGCGGCCTGGTTGTACATCACTCGTCCCAGCGAAGCTCGCACTGCGCTGAGTTCTCGACTTCTCAAAACCAACCTTTCTGATGCTTCTGCTTTGTTTGATATTTCGGTGGAACATCAACATGCATGCATACTCTTTGCGATAGATCTCGAACGGATCCTTCTTGAGATCCATATTTCTCCCCGCGCGGTTGTGGATCGGATGAACGCGGCGCGGAAACTTTCTTACCAGGAGGATCGTGAGGCACTATCAAGCTTGTTCGGTGCACTGAGTCCCGAAGCTCAAGTAGGTTTTGAAGACCAGCTCCTACCAGCACCAGATATAACCAGAGAAACGATACAAGATTGGGAGTCAGTATGGTCAACCTCTCAATTTGCGTTTGTGGTTAGGCTCGGTTGGTCGCGGTCCGATCAAGCTCTGGAAGCCGCGACCTTTGGTGAAGAGATAAAGGAGCGATTCTCGCAACTGTGGCCTATATTTGCTTTTCTTGCTTGGTCCTCGACCAACGACTTCGCAAAAGTGGTTGTCGAGAAAACCATCGAGCGGGTCGAGAAAAAACTTAAAAAAAATATTACGCAGGTCAATGACTGCGAGCTCAATCCCGGAACGCGGGTCACGATACTCAGTGGCCTATTTGCCGGACGTGCCGGATATGTTGCTGAACTGGATGGCAAAGGCCAGGCTAAAGTCATGGTCGGACCAGTGAGTGTATCCGTTTCCATCCAAGACGTAAAACCGTCCTGACAATAGGCATATACTTGAAGTTTTCCACTCGCAGTTATGTCCTTCGTAGCTTAGTCCCCGCGGCTATCGGCTGCTGGATGGGTTACCAATGGGGTCTAGCTTATGGCATCCAAACTCACATTGGTCTCTACGCTACAGCTGGCTCGGCGACTGCTCTGCTGGTGACCCGATTGGCGGCACTTATCTGGACAATTTCGCGCGACTTCATGCAAAAATAGGGTACCTGAAGTGGGCGGCAAGACCGTCAGCACCTAGGGTATATCAGCCTCTGGTTTCCCAAGAGTGTCTTTGTACCCGGGGAGGCTTGGCTCGATGTGGGTCTGGGTTGACACAAAGGGTCTTGGTTCGCAGGCTTCCACCGCCTGAAAGAAAACTCAGGCATCAATAGGAGATGTATGCCTAAGGACGACCAGATCGAATGTGAGGGAATCATCAAAGAGGTTTTGCCTAACGGTATGTTCCGTGTGGAAATTGCGCCGGGACAAAATATACTGGCTTACGTGTCTGGTAAGATGCGGAAGTTCTTTATTCGCATCGTACTTGGCGACAAAGTGACGGTGGCGTTGTCACCGTACGACCTCACCAAAGGCAGAATTGTGTATCGTGCTCGGTAAGGTCTGGGGCAGGGGGCTTGGCCTCATCCCTTGGATAGAAGAGCATTTGACAGTTTAGCCCAGTCTTCGAGGAGTAGGTGTTCCGCACGTTTGTTTGGGTCTATACCTGCTACTCCGATGGCGGCGGCAGCGTCCGACTTATTCCATCGGCTCGCTAATGCATTCCCCAATTTCTTTCGACGTTGGTTGAAACCCACGCGGACCGTTTGCTCAAAAGCATCGATACTAGCAACTGGTACCGCGGGGGATTCTCTCCATACGATCCGGATGACCTCCGACTCAACTTTAGGGGGAGGGAAGAAGCATCCAGCTGCAACCGATGTTACGAGTTCAACCTTCGATAACAATTGCAGAAGTACAGTGAGGGATCCGGATTGTCTGCTCCCTACCGGCGCTCGAAGTCTTTGGGCTAACTCTGCCTGCAACATCAGAACAGCTGCTTGAGCGTGGGACCGTTGCGCCAACAAATGAAGCACGATGGGGGTTGATAAATTGTATGGGATATTACCGACAATGACGGGCTTAAGAGCTGGAAAGAACTCGTGAATATCGGTAGTGAGAAAGTCTGCCTCGACCACTTGAACCGTTGAGCCCGCTTTGCGGAATTCCTGGGTTAGGAGACTCACCATCTCACTATCTTTTTCTATGGCGACTACCTGAGGGCAGACATTCATCAACATTTCGGTGAGCAGGCCGGGACCAGGACCTATCTCGAGAATACCTGAGGGTTTTTCCGATTCGACTACATGTAGGATTCGCTTAAGCACCTGCGGATCATGAAGGAAATTCTGACCTAAGCGCTTCTTAGGATGGATACCAAAGGCATCGAGTCGAGCTCGGAGTTGACCCCTCATTAACTAAAGTTCCAGTTCGGGAGGGCGGAGAATGTCAGTTCTTCGGATTTTGCGTGGGTGTGATATGCTAGCCACCCGGCGCGAGCAACCATGGCCGCGTTATCGGTGCACAACTCACGGGACGGTAAAGAGACTCGGACCCCTGATTCCGCACCACGTTTCACAGCCTGTGAACGAAGCTCTGAGTTTGCTGCAACGCCACCAGCAAGCACCAAACGGGGAATAGCGTGCATTTCACAGGCCCGTAGAGACTTTCTTAAGAGGTTATCCACAACCGTTCCTTGGAAGTCGGCACAGAAGTTCGCTAGTTTTTGATCAAGCAAGGAGCCACTACTGTCGCGAATAAGATTGCGGGCGGCAGTCTTCAGACCCGAAAAACTGAAGTCTAAGTTGTCTCTGCCTGGCATTGGTTGCGGAAATGAAAAAGATCCGCGCTGTCCCTGTTGAGCCAGACGATCGATGGCTAACCCGCCTGGATATCCAAGGCCGAGCAACTTAGCCGTTTTGTCGAAGGCTTCCCCCGCCGCATCGTCCCTGGTGGAGCCCAGTACCGTATATGGTCCACCGCGCTGAAGCACTTTGATGATGTGGGTGTGTCCTCCAGAGACGAGGAGAGCAATGTACGGCGTTTGCGGAGCTTCTTCTTCTAAGTCTGCAGCCGCTATGTGCGCCTCAAGGTGGTGAACACCTACAATAGGCACGGATAGACCAACGGCCAGCCCTTTAGCGTATTCAAGCCCGCACAATAAGCAACCAACCAGCCCCGGACCACGGGTGACAGCAATCAGCTCAGCTGCTTCTCGCAAGTTTAGCTTTGCCACCTCTAAGGCTTTGTCGAGCACGGCATCTAATCGACGTACATGATCGCGTGAGGCAATCTCGGGTACTACACCTCCATATATTGCGTGTATATCAATTTGGGAATGAACAATATTTGCTAAGATTTTACGGCCATCTCTTTCAATAATGGCTACAGACAGTTCATCGCAGCTAGACTCAAAAGCCAAAACGCGGAGTTTGTCTTTCAATTTTCACACCGTTGTTCAATGATCGACTGAATCTCTTTGGACATGTTCCCCCCACCATGCTCCAAGTATGCCCGATAGCGGACGCAAGCCTGCAAAAGATGACCCTCATTTTGGGCGATTGTTCCCAACACCAAGTTGGCACGAGCATTGGTACTATCAAAACGAAGAGCTCTTCTTGCGGCTGCTCTCGCTGCCGCCTTCTTCTCGGCTGCAAGATAGACATAGGCAAGGCCGGAGTGTCCAGCGGCGACCGCACCATTGATTCGGAGCACTCTCTTAAATTGACTCTCGGCTATGCGCAAATTGTTGAGTCTGACTGCTTCTTCGCCGCTTTTGAGAAGTTGTTGTAAACTATCTTCGTTTCGATTTTGAGTCTTAGGATGCGGCGTCGATGAGGCTTCTGACTTCAGATTCTGTGCGTGCTTTGGTGCAGAAGGTTGAGCGGAAGACGACGGAGCCGACTTTGCGATTGGTTGCGGCACGGTACTTGTCTTCTTCCTAAGCTTGTCTGTGGGGGCAAGAGGGGCTTGGGACGCTGACATCCCATGTCGTTTGGGAGCAGTTGCTACAAGTCCTTGCCCACCAAAGTAGATCAAAGCTCCGATGATTCCCAAAACACCGACGATAACCAACGAAATAACTAGCAGTTGAGGTGGACCTTCGTTGGAATCATCTATGCTAGCCAATAGAGCATTGTAATCGACTGAATTCCTGCCGGGAGCTTTGCCCGCCCGGGACCGGCTACTTTCTTCACTATGTGGCGTGTGACTTTGATATCCTGGTACCTCCCTTTCATCCCAATTCGCTTGCTGAGGGGGGGCTCTCACAACCAGAGGTACCTCGTTTGCTGGTTCAGCTCCGGCTGGTGCTTCAAACATTGGTGACACTGTTATTCCGCCAATGTTATTCAGTGGTCGCGTATAGGCTCGGGCGATGACACCGGTTGACCTATGCGGTTCTAGCGTCGGCAAAAATGATACATGCATCCGTGATACTACACGGTGGGTGTAAAGATTTGGGGCAAACCTAAGCTCCGCTTCCGATTTGTCTCCAACAAGAGAAGGCTTATTGGCTGCTACTCGGCGGCGGGATAGAGTAACTTTGTTACCAAACTGTGCTGGAAGTGACTCTTCATCATGGTTCTGATGAGACTTATAGTTATTTTCGTTGAAGACTTCGCCCAATCTGTCGCTAGACGAATTAGTTGTTTTATGATGGTACTCCTCGAGCTCTCTGCCTCCAAAGGAGATCCAATCGTCGATGGACAATACTTGACTGTCCAAAAGGTCGGATGAAGGGATCAAAACTTGTTCGTCCATTAGTTTGTGCAAAATGCGCACGAGATCCATATCCGAAGTAGACGCGACATCTACCACATCCGCTATGGTTCGCTGCCCATTAAGTAAATGAACGATATTTCGCACTTCTTCAGGAAGACGCGGGAATTTGCGGCCTAGGACCGCAAAGTCGATAACGGGCCTACTATCTCGTGTAGGCAAGCGTGCTAGAATCTGGGTCCATTCATCTACCTGACGCATGCCTTCCAAGAGAAGATACTGAACGGTGTGCAGGATATTGTCCGGACGCCCAACAGAGGTGAACTCAACCTTGAAATCACCGTCCTCCCACAACAACGTTCGGTAGAGGGCTTTTGCGCCCGATAAGTTTCCGAGTTCGCAGTCAATGAGCTTTCCATTGGAAAAGTACAGGGTGGCTTTGCGGTCAGCAATCACCCACCCACCGCTGCGATCCGCATCGGATACTATGTGTATGATACCGCTTCGGTGTCCTGCTTCAATAATCTGTAGAAGTTCGGCGAGGCTGAGGTTTGACAAGATCCCTTGCAAACCTATCTCTTGGTCATGCGTTATTGCGGACGTGTCCTGATGTTCAAAAACGGACTTAAGTTTATCTATAACCTCTCTTACGAGAACTGGTTTGGATAGAAAAGCAGAGGTGCCAAGCTCGATAGCTCTCATCTTTGACGCAAAGCTTGTGTCTTCAGATAGCACCAATACGGGGGTATTCTTGGTAATAGCCTCTTGTCGATAGAGTTCAACTAGTTCAAAACTAGGGCTTTCCGGTAGCTTCATATCCGTTATGAGTATTGAAGGAGGTTTGTCGATAGTGTGGAGCCATGCATCTTCGGTTGAAGAGGCGGTAAATACCTCGTATCCAGCTTTTCGAAGACTCACTTCCAGAACGCGGAGACTTTTGGGATCGGGATCTACCAGTAGTATAGAAGGAGTTTTGGTCATGTTGGAGGCTCTATTTCGCTACATAAGCTGCTCGTTTATAAACAGACACCCAGTACGCGTCAGAAAATTCAGAAAGTCCTGTTTATGGCCCAAAAAAGTACAATTGGGGTACAGTACAGCTGCTCTGTTCTGGACAAGGTCCGGTTGACCACAGTATCGGGTGAGAATACAGGCTCAGATTGAGGTATGATGGTCGACGTTCGGAATACGCATGTGACCGAAATATTGGGGGTTGGAAGCTCAGTAACGAGGATTTTGCCCTCGTCAGCTCGACTGCATGTTGTAGGAGGGCCAGATAAAGGAAAAGGTTGCCGTGTCAGTGAACGTCCGGTGTTGGTAGGGGCAGATCCAAGCTGCGATCTTGTCTTAACCGATCGGACAGTGTCCAGAAGGCACGCAGAGATACACCGTCAGGGTGATATGCTGCTTGTCAGGGACCTAGAGTCTACCAATGGTACATTCTACCATGACGCGCGGGTAAAAGAAGTCTCTGTACCAGTAGGTGAGGAAGTTGCATTCGGAAAAGCTGTAGTCCGGGTAATGCCGGACGAGGTTCCCTTTGAAGCTGCGCCCCAACAAGAAGAGCAACTTGGTCCCTTAGTTGGAGGCGACGAGCGAATGCGAGAGATATTCTCACTCATTCGTGAGATTGCTGCCTCTGATGCAACGGTAGTCATCGAGGGAGAAACAGGTACCGGCAAAGAGTTGGTAGCAAAGGCCATACATCAGTTCTCCCAACGGTCCAAAGGACCCCTGGTGGTTTTTGACTGCACGAACCAACCTCGAGATCTTATCGAGAGTTCATTGTTTGGTCACGTGAAGGGTGCTTTTACCGGAGCAACCGCACAACGCAATGGTGCATTTGAAAGAGCCAACAGCGGTACAATTTTTCTCGATGAGCTGGGAGAGTTTGGCATCGAGCTGCAACCAAAGCTTCTGAGGGTTCTTGAGTCGAGAGAAGTGCAGAAAGTTGGGGGGGAGACTTACCACAAGGTTGATGTTCGGGTGGTTGCTGCTACAAATCGTAACCTGCGATCAGAGGTTCGTTCCGGCAATTTTAGGGAGGATCTGTACTATCGTTTGGCAGTGGTAAAAATTCTTTTACCCTCGCTTCGAGATCGAACTCAGGACCTTCCAAGATTGGTTGAGCACTTTATTCAGCTCTCTGGGATCGATTTTACGGTGTCAGACTCGAGTTATGAACGCCTAGGCAAACATCGATGGCCCGGCAATGTTCGAGAGCTTAAGAACGTAGTGGATCGGGCTGCTGCCTTATCGAGAGGCAAGCGAGACATTGATCTCTCTAGGTTCCTGATGGAAGAAGAACCTACATTAAGCATGACTGGGGCCCAACCGATGCTTCATAGCCACCCGGAGATGCCTTCGCCCACCCATCTGTCTTTTAAAGAAGCGAAGGGCCAAGTTATTTCAGACTTCGAATCAAGATATATTGAGAAACTTTTGCGGTTGCATGGGAACAATATATCGGTGGCGGCCCGAGAAGCAGGTATCGATCGCAAGCACTTCAAAGATCTCATGCGTAAATACGGCATTGAAGCCCGTAGACGTGGTGATGATGAAGAAGACTGACATTGGAGTGTTGAAACTTGATCTTCAGAGGCGACCTGACCTTCTGTGACAAGCACGCTGACTGAAGTACCGAATTCAATGACTCGACGCGTAGCTAGGGGAATGACTCGACGCGCAACTAGCGAATGATTCAACGCGCAGCTAAGGGATGACTTAATGCGCAAGCTGAGAGATGACTCGGCACGGATGTGATCAATCAGGCGGTTGATTTGGCAGATAGGATAGTTCGTGGCCGGCACTCGGTAGGACTTTTCAGTGCAGAGGGGCTCATACTGCCGTGGGCCTCTTTGCGTGAAAACAAGATCTGAAAATGACCGGCCACCATGGCGGAATCTGGGCGGCTGTTGGTTGGGTGTGTTGCTCTAGCTCGGCAAAAACTATCCGTGAGTGGTACCTCACCCGGTGAGTGGTACCTCACCCGCTTTCAAACCGTTTGCGCGGGTTCAAGAGAGAATGCCGAACCCTCCGGAGTTTTTCTCTACGAGGGTTACCTGGGGCATGGCTTCGAGCTGGATTATGATTTGGTCTGCCTTGGCACGTGGGAGCTGGACCAGTAGTTGTACCTCGTCCTTGTGGTCGGTTCTCATTCGGCGACGGATAGTGCTGCCGGCAGCGAGCATAATGGTGCGCGCATCCTCTTCGGACATGCCACGGATAAATCTGACCATGATCTCAATAATTTCGCTAGGCAATGGTTCAAACTCCTTCAGTGAAGAAACAAACTCCTCCGGAGCAAGATTCTGTTCCAGTCCCTGGTGGGTGGCAACCATGTTGGCGTAACTCGGCTGCAGATTTCTTCCGGTGCGTCTGGCTACCCAGGTAAGGGCGGTGACTGAGGTTGACGCATCGCTCGGGGTAACCTCTTCCGAGTCGATGGCTGGGGGTAACAGCTGGGCGCGTATTCGCTGTTGTTCGTAGCCTCCAAAAAACCCATCCAGAATTTCAAGCTGACGGTCAGAAAGGTCGAAGATCAAGCCGAAGACGTCTTTTCCATCCTGTTCGTGAATATTCGGCAGACCCTCTCGCTTGTTCTTCATGTTCGGTTTGTCAAAGATCAGCTGATATCCGGAGAGTAAAGCAGGCCCGCGAACATTACTCGCACCCACCCGGTCGAACATCCTACCCTGTAGGGTATCGGGGCCGTACATGAAGACCAGAGGCATTGTTCCAAGATAGTCTCATCCATCCGTCAATTGGTCGAGTACCGAGCTAAGTCCGCGCTGTGTTGTCGCAACAGACGACACCGAGCAGCATCCATGCTTCCATCGTGTTATGACATCACGCGACCTTCATCGAGACTCGCTGTTCATCCGCTCTTGTTACCGAGAGCCGGTTGAGCGCACCCCCGTTTGGGTAATGCGACAAGCGGGACGTTATCTCCCAGAGTACCGCGAAGTCAGGGCTAAATCGAGCTTTCTTGAATTGTGCAAGACCCCGGAGCTTGCGGCTGAGGTAACGATGCAGCCTATTCGCAGGTTTGGTCTCGATGCTGCGATTATTTTTAGTGATATCCTGGTGCCCGTTGAGGCAATGGGTATACCCCTCGATTTCAATCCCGGCCCAATTTTGAGTAAAAAAGTCTCAACCGCGGAGGATGTAGCACAACTCAAGCTCCCCGACCCCCTCACTGATATGTCCTACGTCCCCGGCGCTATTCGGGCGTTTACGTCTGCAATGCCCGAAGTACCGCTCATTGGCTTTGCTGGAGCACCTTTCACCTTGGCGGCCTACGTCATTGAGGGTGGTGGTTCGAAGAATTTTGCAGAGACCAAAAAATTTCTATTCCAACAGCCTAAGGTCGCGCGGGAGCTCCTGGCTAAGCTTACCGATACCGTTTCAGCCCACCTGTGGGCGCAGGTAGATGCCGGATGTTGCGCGGTGCAAATATTCGACTCATGGGCCGGACAGCTATCCAGAGACGACTACATGGACTTTGCCTTGCCGTATACAATTGAGATTATAGAACGTCTTAAAGTAAAAAATGTGCCCGTCATCCTATTTGCCAAGGGTGTACATGCTTGTTTGCCCGAATTAGCGAGGACCGGAGCACATGTCCTGGGTATAGATTGGACTCTACCTTTGGATGTTGCCGTCGCACGCACGGAAGGCAAGGTCGCACTTCAGGGAAATCTGGATCCCTGTGAGTTATTGGGTCCGGTAGAACGTATTGAGCGTCAGGTCCAGCGGGTCCTCACCGAAGCCAAAGATGCACCGGGCCATATATTTAATCTCGGCCACGGTATCTTGCCCATGACGTCACCGGATCACATGGGAGCCTTTGTTGAGGCCGTGAAGCGGTTGGGAATTCGGCGTGGAGCACCGGCAACTGAAGAGGCGGTACGGTAGTGGAAAGGCGTGTGGTGGTCATTGGTGGAGGTATTTCGGGGTTGGCGATTGCAGAGGCGGTCTCACGACATACCTCAGACCTTGGCATACCCACTCGGGTAACGGTGCTAGAAGCGGGTCCTGCACCCGGGGGCAAGATCCAAACCACGTCCGAATCAGGTTTCGTATTAGAGACTGGACCGCACGGGTTCTTGGACCGAGAACCCAAAATGACTGCCTTGATAGATCGCCTGGATCTAAGCGACCAGCTGATTAAGGCCAACACCCACGCCGCTCGCCGATTTATTGTTCGTAATCATAAGTTACGGCAACTACCTATGTCTTTATGGGGTGGAATGACGGGGGACTTTCTAAGCTGGCACGGAAAGTTACGTTTGCTTCTAGAGCCGTTTGTTCGCAAGCGTTCAGATAGCACAGAGTCCGTGTTCCAATTTGCCGCTCGCCGGATAGGACGAGAAGCCGCCGAAGTACTTATCGACGCAATGGTCACCGGTATTTACGGTGGCGACCCTACCGAGATCAATCTCAAAGCCGCATTTCCGCGAATGTATGAACTTGAGCAGGACTATGGAAGCTTGGTGCTCGCCCAATTTGCCTTGGCGAAAGAGAAACGCCAGCAACGGAAATTGGCTCCTGGTAACGGTGCCTCCTCAGCTTCTTTGGGCGCACCAACCGGAGTGCTCCACTCATTTACGAAGGGTTTGGGGGTCATCATTGATGCTCTGTCCCGCCAAACAGAGGTTTGTACCGAAACGTCTGCTCAGCGGGTCGAGCGAAGACCGGATGGCAAATGGCAAGTTGTTACGAACCAAGCCCCTATAGAGGCGGATGGCATCATTTCGACTCTACCCGCTTTCTCAGTACCAAAAGTTTTTGGCGGCTTAGATCCGGCTCAAGTGGAGCTCGCAGCAGCTGTGCCCTATGTACCGTGCTCGGTTGTGGTGCACTGTTTTCCCCGTTCGGCGGTGCATCGCCCCGTCAACGGCTTCGGCTTTCTCGTTCCTGGTCAGGAACGACGCTCCATCTTAGGCTCAATCTGGGCGTCCACGGTGTTTCCGAAGCACGCCCCCCAGGGCATGGTGATGTTTCGAACTATGTTGGGTGGAGCACGCCGGCCAGAGCTCGGAATGTTACCAGCTGATGAACTAGCGAAGGTGGCTCGTGACGAACTGAATCATTGGATGGGTATCAGTCCTACAGCCCAGCCATTGGTACAGCGGGTGATACCTTGGGAGCGAGCCATTCCGCAGTATGTTTCCAACCATGAAGCGGCAGTGGCTGCCGTAGACCGGATGGAGCAAGCTCATCGTGGGCTCTTTTTTGCCGGGAATGCTTACCGAGGCGTCGCTATGATTTCGTGTGTAGCGTACGGTGACAAACTCGGTGAGCGAGTGGCTCGTTGGATTTCAGGGAAAGACCAGGTCTGAGTTTAGCAACACGCATCCCATATGGTCTTTTTGTGTTAAATACATCACCTACCTTTGGTGTTCATTAGTTACATACATCGCGTGTCCTCCCTCTTCATTCGAATACATTTATACCTAATGATCCTATGTGAGGCGGGTTCACCTAGCGATCAATAATAGAATAAGCTTGTTGGGAGCTTTAGTTTAGACTGTGGTTTAACTTCAGATATGATGCAAGGAGTAGCCATGGATCGCTTCCGTCGAGGATTCTCGCTGATGGAGGCAATGGTGTCAGCTTCGGTACTCGGTATCGCACTGGCGGCTTTGGTGCGGGCTCACGCCTCTTCCATCCAAGGGACCTCCCAAGCGGAGGATCTTGGACGAGCGTCTGAGATAGCCCGCCAAATTGGAGATTTGGTTGCTACTCAACCCATGGATCAGTTGCCGGCGTGTGGAGCGGTGACAGATCCGGTTCCGGTGGCGCCAGCGGGATGTCGGGCCAGTCTTGGTCCGGGCACGGTGATGGCGGCTTCAAAGGGTAGCACCTGTACCCGATTAGTTAATCAAGATGGACTGGTTGATGCTAGCACCGGTCTACTTGCTGATGCTGCATCAGGAACAGAACAGTACCGAATAGATATGATTATATCTCAACATCCAAATGGAAGTACTGACCTCGGGGTTCTCCATGTTTGGGTTTGTTGGAGAGATATGACCGGAAATATTCATCAAACTTACACCACTCGAACCAAGAAGGTTGGTTTCTGGTAATGCATGTACCTCGTTCGTCCCGAAAACATAGAGGGGTGACGCTCATCGAAGTGATGATCGCTGCCGCTATCTCCCTCATCCTCACCGCTGCGGCCATTGGGTTTGCCACCCAAGAGACCCGACTCATGGATGTAAGCCAACAGCGACTGGAGATGGCCCAGGTTGGGCGAGCCTCTTTGGCGCTCCTCGCTGAAGATATTCGTAAAGCCGGGGCGGGTGTGGGTTATGACGAGGAAGGGCGTTTCCAAGGGGTTTTAGCAAATACGTTTACATACGGTGGCCTTACCTGGAATGGGTCCGGTACCCCCATTGTGGCCGCTGAATCCCCACCTTTTTCCAAAGGGGTTCATCGTATAAATGACTACACTCGACCAAAGCCGGGGGCTACCAGAGGTAAGCCGTATTCGGTTATGACCCATGACATCGGATTTATGTATGCAGATGGTGCGTATGCCACGGTTGTGAAGGAGAACAATTATCGAGGCCAGGTATGCGACAAAGGCTTGGGCTCCATGTTTTCTGACGGAGAGCTGGTTATTCTCCGGGACTTTTCTGGGATTTCCGCGCTTTCGGGACGTATCTCCATAAGTCTTGCCTCGTCGGGGGTATGTAATTGCATTTCAGATTGTGATGACTTTCTATTTACACCTACAACTGATTTCAACTCTGGTCCAGGCGCTGATAGCGCCTCATACGGATTAGGAGAGATTCAGGGAGGTCTCAAGACTGTCCTTTGGTTTGTTGCTGAGGTTGATGGAGAGGGCCAGTTACGCCGAGTTCAGTTCGATGGAAACACGAACAACTGTGTGGATCGCCGAAGTTGTGGAGGGTTGGTCGCTGATTTCGCAGAGGCTCTGTACACCCAAATATGGCGGTGGAACACAACAACCAATTCTTGGGAGCAGGCGGGACAAGGTCCCAACACGGAAACGACAGACCGCATGCGTATCGATGTGGAGTTGATTTTGCGGTCAGAATCGGAATCTGACGGGAGAAAGCCAATGGTTCAAACCAAGCTTCAGGTGGATAACTGCATTCCCGGCACATGCGGGCAACCTAGTACCGATGGATACATTCGAAATGCCTACCGGACCACGGTTGAGATAATGAACGCTGGTTTTATGCGATTGCGTTCGGGAAGGTGATAATCATGAAGAAGCCCCAGAGTACCCGGCGTGGATTTGCTCTTCTTATTGTTATGACCATCGTTGCTCTGATAAGCATTAGCTCGGCTGCTCTGTTAGATATCGTCAACATCGATATTAATATCGCCTCTGAGTACGCGAAAGCGATTGATGCAGAAGCGGCATCTGTGGGCGCTGTGCTCGAAACGGTGGGCGTTTCCAATTTTCAGAACCGACTGCCTGCTCCAAACTCACCTACGCTCCGTACGAAATATGTGGAGCGGAATTCGGATGGGTATGTCCTAGATCCGGCGGCGGTATTTCAGACGCTGACTCTTACGGAAGCAAACTCGGTCCATATCAGTGGTGTAGGTACCTACGGTGAAAGTGGCTACGAGTCCGATGTTAGGTTCATTAAGCTGGTACCAATGGAAGATACTACCCTGAGCCAACTAATTCCCGTTTATGAGGTTCGAGCCAAGGCCTCAGTTTCGGGAGGAAAGGCAACCAGGGAAGCTCGAGCACTCATATACATGCCAATCCCGGTTGATGCCTCACGAATTCCTCTACAGCGGCATGCGCGTTAAGTGCGTAGGGAGTGGCTACAGATACAGCGGGCATAGCCCGGCGTAGAACCCAAGTGATTGCTAAAGGATCTAGCAGGCCATCGGAAAAGTGGGATGGCCTGCTAGACCTTCTCTTGCTGAGGCTTTGGATGGACCCTCTTTGCTGAGGCTTTAGACCATCTCTCGTCGAGAGAGAATAGCACTAGCAAGAGCTACAAATCCGATGATGTATATTCCGCCATACATAAATGTGCTTAGGATCTCTATCCAGGGGATAGTATCTGAGTAGATGGCGGCCTCTCGATAATTGAATTGATGAAAATTCGGTAAGATCCAGCTTAGGATGGTGACCAATACCTTGGTGCTCGTCTCTGAATTTTGGGAAAGATTCAGAAGATTGTCGGCACTGGCACAAGCGACCCAAAATCCAAGCCCAATCCCAGCGGATAGACTAGGGGTAGAGAAGCAAGAGAGCGCTAGTGCGAAGGCACCAATTACACAAGCTTCAACCACATTCGCAGATAGCGCGATGATATCCTGAACGTTGGGCGTGCCCATCACGTAAAGGAGCATAAGAATAAACATCAGCCCAAATCCGACAGAGACGGCTGTCAATGCGCATACCAAACCCAAATAGCGGCCTACCACGTATTGCCAGCGCTCAATGGGACGAGTTAGCACCACAAAAAGGGTCTTGCGTTCGATCTCACGGTGAACCATCGATACACCGAGGAGCAGAGCCATAAGATTCAACGCGATACTCACGCCACTCAGACCGATGCTCCGCACCACTCGGTCTGGAAAACCAAACGTAATATCACTGACTACCATTGCGAATATCATCATCCCCACGCCAAAAATAACAATATTGTAGAACAAGCGTTGGCGGAGGGTTTCGCGGATACAGTTGGCGGCAATGATGGTTATACTGCTCATGGGTTGGTTTCCTCTTGGTGGGTGTCCAGTGAGCGCATAAAAATGGTCTCGAGGTCATCCCGATGGGGTTCAAATCGAGTGATTTTTCCTCCGTCTTTGACCAATTCTTCCACCAGCTTTTGAGCGGCGTGCAGGCTGTCCAATTCTAGGCTTACCTGATTTTCAGTGACGACCACTCCGGGCTGACTTTTTTGGAGGATCTCACATTTTTCGGGACTGATATCTGTCAGCCCAATCGTGATTCCACGGGTTGTTTCGGTAAGAATATCGTCCAGACGACCACTCCGGAGAGTGACCCCCTTATGAACAATGGTGACCCGGTCGCAGGTCATTTCGATGTCAGGCAGGATATGGGTTGAATAGAAGATCGTCTTCCCTTCGCTGCGGAGAGAGAGGATCAATTCTCTGATCTCTTTGCGGCCAATAGGGTCCAGCCCGGTCATAGGTTCGTCTAGAATAAGGAGTTCGGGACTACCGAGCAGAGCTTGGGCTAAGCCCGCTCGCTGCATCATGCCTTTGGAGTAAGTACGGATTCGACGATCGAGAGCATGACTAAGACCCACCCGCTCCAATTGAATGAGCGCAGCATCTTTAGCCTCTTTTGAGCTCATCCCGGTGAGCTTAGCAAACCACGTCACCATCTCAAGGCCAGTGAGATATTCGTAGAAGTTTGGATGTTCAGGCATGTATCCAACGCGGTAACGCCATCGTCCGGAGCTTAGCGGTTCCCCGAACAACTTAAGTTCACCCGCACTGGGGGTAATAAGGCCGAGGAGAGCCTTAATAGTGGTGGATTTCCCAGCCCCATTGGGCCCCAAAAAGCCATGGACTTCCCCTTCATTCACCGAGAAGTTTACGTCTCGGGCAGCAATCGCTGCCGGTTTGAATGCTGAAGTCCTAAACTCTTTCCGGAAACCGGTAACGGATATCATAGCTACTCCTTGTTTACGTGTACCTGACTGTCCTTGGACTCCATAATATTTTGACGGCGAAACTTACCAATTCGCTGCGCAGCTTCGTCTTCCCGCACTTTGATGATTTCTGACCGAGCAATACATTTTCCTTCGGAAGTGTCGAGGGTGATCGGGGAACCCAGTTTATCTTGGGGCGCGTAAGAGACCATTCCCATGAGGAATAGACTCCCGGCACTTTCCGGAAACACGCCCTCATTGAGGCGGTACTGCTCACAAGCTTCGTCATATGCGTTTAGTATTGTCTCCGAACGAAGGATAGCGATGCGCTCCATGATGAATTTTTGTTGCCTGGGGTCATCAATGTGCTCGAGCATTGACGCTAGAAACTGAATAGATGCCTCAACGTTGCCGGAACCCTGGCGCAAGGCCCGGCCGGAAAGAGAGCCTAAATAGATGGGCGCCTCCGGGAGGGTGGCCGCGGTTCGCCAGTGTTGCGCCGCTTGTTGGGCCAATCCGCGGATAAAATAGTCGTTCCAGCCCATCATAAATGGAAAGCGCCACACCAGGGGGAGTCGCTTTTGGCCTTTAGCCAAAATCTTGTCGGATAGATCTGCTTTGCCCGAATAGGCGGAGATATAGGTCGCTGAGGCGTCATATACGCCCCAATAACGGGGGTCGAGGTCAGTGGCGATCGCGGACAATCCGGCGATACGTTCGTAGTGATGAGGGTCGGTGACTGGCCCCTTACCACCGATCCGTTGGATGGCTTCGAGCCATACCCAGTCGGACCACCCGTTGTGGTGTTCGAGAGCAGCGAATGCCAAGGACGAGGGACCAGGAGAAACAAAGGGGTCTGGTTGTCTTTCGGGTGCCCCTCGGTGCGTCAAAGGACTCATGAGGGAGCCGATGATAAAAGCGACAAAGGCGGTTGTTAGGCTCGTGTTAAACCCGTTCATGTAACACCAGTAAGGCTAATAAACGCCGGGTTGAGGATTGAGCATTTCGAATGGGAACAAGGAGATTTCCCCGGTTGAACTCGGAATGCATCGACCGGCATCGGTATGGTCACTACAATAGATAAATTCAGCGATGGTGTTGTCACCATCAAGGTCACCAACTGCGTTGCAGGTAAAATCGGCTGGTTCGATCCTTCGCTCGCATTCATAGAAGTAATATGTTGAACCGGCTTTCAATACATCAGCATCCCTAAACGCAAGCTCAGTCGCCCCACAAGTATCGGTGATGTCCCTCGAAGTAGAGACCCACGGATTTTTTTGTGGTCCGGGTGGATAGCCAGCCTCGGGGGTACGTCGTAAAGACGCAAAGCAACTCCAGGTGGCAAACCACGTGTATTGGGCACGTTTTGTCTGCGCGAGCATGACGTGGGCTTCAGCCGCTTTGGTACGAAAGATGGTTGTCTGGTAGCGAGGCAAAGCTATGGAAGCAAGTATCCCAATGATGGCTACGACGATAATGAGCTCTATCAGCGAAAATCCTCTTGTTTTCATAACGTTGCTAGCCGAACTTTCGTGAAAGAGCGGGACCGAGCGCATGGGCATATTGCTTCGGTCCCGCCTGTAGTACTTTGGTCTCGTCTTTACTAGGTATTTAGTATTCGCCCGGGGTACATTCAGTCACTGCCCCGATCGATGCGCAAGCAGCTACACATGTGGCAACTTCGGCGGTGCCATCCCCGTTGTTATCGGTTTCGTATTCGAACTGTCCATTTTCGGTATCGCCGTCAAGGTCAGCCGTAGCCGACACGCAGAACCCGGGTAGACCGGTATTAAGCGCAAGGGAGGCGTACTGATAGTAGACCGTCCCCGAAGGGCGGAAGCCGAGGCACTCAAAGTTGGTGCAGCCTGTGAGATCAGCGCGGGTGCAGCCAGCAGGGCAGGCGGTGCCTATGTCGAAGGCTGCTTTCATTGTACCGGGCACGGTACCGGGGTTGGCGGCAGGCACGGCATAACCGTCAAAATCGCCGGCAAAACTCTCCTGGCTGGTTCTGATCGCGCCTACGTTGGTTCGCGCCTCTGAGGTCTTTGAGCGAAGCTGGTAGCGAACAAAATTGGGGATGGCGATGGCGGCGAGAATACCAATGATCGCTACCACGATCATGAGTTCGATGAGGGTGAAACCTTTTCGGCTGTATTTGCGTAGCATGGTCATGTCTAACTCCTTTGATGGTCGCGTTAATATCGCGGACGCTTGAATACTGAGCAGACCGCGTGCCAGCTGATTGGGCCGGTTTCTACGCCCATAGGTACGTCTCACTGACAAAAGTCGTCGGTGAAGGGTGACGTTTGATCACCAAAGTGACGAGCTTTGTCAGGCATACGAACGGTAAAAGTGGTTTGGGTGTCATATAAACACTGTCGATGAAATCTATTGTCCGGAAAGATACGCGTATTCTGCGTTATGAAGGTCGGGTCCTGGACAGCCGCGCGGACTACGCGCGCGCCAGATGGATTGGTGGGCTGGAAATGTGCGTTGGCGAAGAGCTGACCGCATGGTAGTTTCCGCCGTCTTGGCAAGTCAGGAAACGTCTCCAACGGACTTGAGCATCCTTGAGGCGGACGGCGCTGCTTTCACCGCTCGTACTAAGGACCGTTCGTCGGTTGTAGATGAGCAGCGTGATTACACCGGTGACAGCATTGAGGTGCTCAAAGGTCTGGAGGCGGTACGTCTTCGGCCGGGGATGTACATCGGGGAAACCGACGCAACCGGCCTTCACCACCTGGTCTACGAAGTGGTTGATAATTCAGTAGATGAGGCGCTGTCTGGTCACGCTACTCAGGTCACAGTGACTATCCACGTGGACGGTTCGCTCAGTGTCAGAGATGATGGCCGGGGTATCCCGGTGGACTGGAAGGCTGACGAGCAGAAAAGTGCTGCCGAAGTGGTAATGACCGTCCTTCACGCGGGGGGAAAGTTCTCGAGCGACACATACAAACACTCCGCTGGCCTCCACGGGGTTGGGGTCTCTTGTGTCAATGCTTTATCCTCCTGGTTGGAGATGGAGATTTGTCGCGGGGGTCGTATCCACTGGATGCGGTTTGAGCGGGGCAAAACCGTGAGTTCAAGTGGTTCGCCGGAGGCCCCTCTTGAGGTGCGTGGAGATACCTCCAAAACAGGAACGCGCATTACTTTTCTCCCGGACGAGACAATATTTAGTGTTACCACCTTTAGCTTTGACCGTTTGGCTACTCGCTTGGGACAGCTTGCCTTTCTAAATAAGGGCTTGAAAATCGAATTGATCGATGAACGCGACGAGCGTCAGGAAGTCTTTCATGCTGAGGGTGGGGTTGTATCTTATGTGGAGCATCTCAACCGCAAGCGCGAATCTTTGCATATTAAGCCAGTGGCGTTCAATGCGCTCATGGCAGTGTCGGGTCCCGAAGGTAACGAGGTAGAGGTTGATGTTGATGTAGCCCTTCAATGGACTAATGGGTTTACCGAGAGCATCTATTGCTTTGCCAATAACGTTTATAACGACGAGGGTGGGACCCATTTTACTGGGCTCAGGTCAGCGCTGACCCGAACGCTTAATGCCTATGCTAAGAAAGAGAACTTACTCAAGGGTCTAAAAGAGCCGCCAACCGGGGATGATATTCGGGAAGGGCTGACTGCGGTGGTGGCCATTAAAATGGCGGATCCCAAGTTTGACTCTCAGCCAAAACATAAACTCCTAAACTCCGAAGCCAAAACTGCGGTTGAGTCACTGATCAATCAACGACTGTCCGAAATTCTGCTTGAACAACCACAGTTAGCCAAAACGGTGGTGAGTAAGATTAGTGATGCCGCTCGAGCGCGAATAGCAGCGAGGATGGCTAGGGAAAAAGTCCAACGCAAAAGTGTGTTGGAATCGCTGGCGCTGCCTGGAAAACTCTCCGACTGCCAGGAAAAAGATCCCGCCAAGTGTGAAATTTATCTGGTCGAGGGAAACTCTGCTGGTGGAACAGCCAAGCAAGCCCGAGATCGTCGGTTCCAGGCGATCCTACCTCTGCGAGGTAAAATCCTAAATGTAGAGAAATCACGGGTAGATAAGATGTTGTCTTCCCAGGAGATCGTCGCGCTCATTACCGCTTTAGGTACGGGCATTGGTAGCGAGAACTTTGATCTCAACAAACTTCGTTATGGTCGAGTCATCATCATGACGGACGCGGATGTGGATGGTAGCCATATCCGGACTCTGCTGCTGACCTTCTTTTACCGCCAGATGCGCGAACTTGTAGAGAAGGGCCATTTGTACATTGCGCAGCCTCCCCTCTATAAGATGAAGCGGGGGAAAAATGAGCGGTACTTCAAAGATGATGATGCTCTGAATGACTACGTTTTAGAAGCGGGTACCGACGGGGTCGCTTTGATACCTGAAAATGCTCCTGACCAGGAGATAAGCTCTGAGCATCTCAAGAACGTGGCCAAAGCTTATGTGCGATATGACGAACAGCTGGCGGTGGTTGATAGACGCCGCGATCGTCGGGTGGTTGATGCGCTGATACGTGCGACAGAAATCGAAACCGAGTGGCTCCATCCCCGCTCTACGGCGAGTGTGGCCAAAGAGGTAGCCAGCGGACCGGATGAGCAGCAGCTGCAGGAGCAGGTAGTGGCCCCGATGCGAGCGTGGTTGGACGAGGTTCACCCTGATATGGGACCACGGATGAAAGTGGAGCTTCTGCTCCGTGATGGCCACGCTGCGCTGCACGTAGAAACCCGTCGACGTGGTGCTCGAAGAAAAACGGTGATTGATGCTCAGTTTCTTGCCACAAAAGAGTACGGACGACTGCGCGCAGCGGCAAAAGCTTTTCGCGATGTGCGCGGAGCGGTAAAACTCTGTCGAGGCAGCAAAGATCCAGAGTCTTTTCCTTCGGTGGATCTCGCTATGCAAGTTCTCAGGGAGTCTGGGCGCAAGGGTGTAGAGATTCAGCGCTACAAAGGCCTTGGAGAGATGAACTCGGAGCAACTATGGGAAACAACTATGGACCCAGCTCATCGAGTGGTGCTCAGAGTACAGATGACACGGACCGAAGAGGAGAACGACATGTTCGAAACCCTCATGGGTGACCAGGTAGAGCCTCGTCGTGAATTTATTGAACAGAACGCCCTCGACGTGGCGAATATCGATATATAGTTTACTCGTGGGAACCGTGGGCTGCATGCCTCCACCGGTTCGTACTGTGGACTTGTGGCTACAAGCCTACGCGGAGGATGATCGTCCCCGGTTAGAGCAGCTCACAGTACCCGACGATCGGCTATATCTCAGCGCGGCACTAGACGCGAACCGGGACGATATTCTCAGCGGGACCTTACCCACTAGGCCTTTGAGTTATGAGATCGACGAGATCATAGAAAAACAACCTCAGCGCTGGATTGTGGCTCTCAAACTTCGAGTGCCTAACCCGCTACCTTTCTCCGCGGAGCGCATCGGCGAGTCGCTCTCCGGCATTCCCGAGACTCGGATCGCTCGTCAACGTCTGTTGGTGGTGCGCTTGCCCGGCAGTGATCAATGGGGGGTTCAACTCGATCTTGAGCAGGTGGTGAAGCGAGCCCGATACGGTGAAGAAGTGCTCAAGCTGCTTGGGGATGGCGCCTTGGCGAGGGCTGGAGCAATGCTAGCGGAAGGGGTGCCTGCACCTCCGGACAACGGTATATCTGCTGCCCTGGACCATTTGAAAGAAGAGCTAGGGGCTTACGTGGCAAAAGCAAGGCGGCGAGTGTCTGCACTTCGCGCAAAGCCAACAGATTCGAAACCCAATTAGGGCGTGTGTTTAAGCTCCGGACCGCGTTCGGACTTGTTTGCTACGTTTGTGATCGGTTGGTGGCTTCGCTACCCTTTCGGGCCTTTCGGTGGTGCCTCAGCACGGAAAACATTGATCAAATCTCAGATCTTGAGTCAAGAAACAACAATCAGATAATGCTAGGGCGGGTTGTTGAAGCCTGATGTCGTTGGGCGGGGTTATCCCCCGAGTGAACTCATATCTACCTGGTGATGTTGATCGCTACCTCGGGTATAAAACTCATGCCCTTCACCTTTACGAAAAAGTGCGGAAGCAATGTATTCGCTAATCTGCTGCTCTTGAGCACCAGTACGAAGGAGCTCTTTGAGTGATATGCCGTCGGGAGAGGCTAAACATGCTCTAATTTCTCCTTTTGGGGTCAGTCGAACCCGGTTACATTGCGCACAAAAATTGTCGGTGACGGCTCCGATGAAGCCCACCTTTTTGGTCGGATCGGTGACCGAGTAAAGATAATATGCCGGTCCTCGGCGGATATCATGGGAACTATCACTGGATAGCTCCAAGTGTTGACATAGATGAGCTTTCATTTCCGCTACGGAGAACACTGCTTCACGACCTAAGCGCGCACCTTCACCGAGGGGCATAAGTTCAATAAATCGCGGCGTAATGTGGCGTGACCATGCCCAGTCAACAATGTTTGCTAACTCGTTGTGGTTAAAGTCTCGCACCACAACGGTATTGATTTTTGTTTCGCTAACCCCTGCTTCTTGGATGGCATCAAGACCATGCAGAACGCGTTCAAGTTTACCGCCCCGGGTCATGGTCTGAAACCGAAGGGCATCAAGGCTGTCCAACGATACGTTTATGCGTTGCAAACCATTTTCGACCAAAACCTTGGCTTTTTTGGCTAGAGCCGAACCGTTGGAAGTCATGGCAATATCTGTAATACCCGCCTGATCCCGCAACATGCCCACCAGGTGTTCGATATCTTTTCTGACGAGTGGCTCCCCGCCGGTGAGGCGCACGGTACTGACGCCTAAATTTCGAAAAGCTCGAACAAGGCGCACAATTTCTTCAAAGCTCAAGAACTCTGAGCGAGGTGATGCGGGTATACCTTCTTCGGGCATACAATATTTGCAAGTTAGGTCGCAACGGTCAGTGACCGACAAACGCAGATAGCGCAGCTGTCGCCCGTAGCGATCCGACAACCAGCCCGGAATACCCACTTGATGGGGAGGTTTCCCGCTGGGAGTGGTTGTGATTCCAGTGCTGATAACGGGCAACCGACTCATTGGAAACTACTAGCGCAATCAAGTCGGACTTGCGAGGGCGGAGCGACTACACTGCCAAGCACTCGATATGACAACGGGCAAAAATGAGCTGTTAGCGGCGGCGCGAGAAATCGTAACCCATATATCACCGGGGGTGTTGAGTGCACACTGTGGCGGGGCTGACATCTCGTTGGTGGTCGACGTCCGTGAGTCCCATGAAGTTGAGGCCGGAAAACTTCCGGGAGCGGTTCATATCCCTCGAGGCCGGCTTGAACTTGAAATTGAGGGCGTTATCTCTCCTCAAGAGCCAGTGGTGGTGTATTGCCATTCCGGTCTAAGAAGTTTGCTGGCTGCGAAAACGCTAATGGATATGGGGTATCAGCAAGTCTATTCACTAGAGGGTGGGGTGGAGGCGTGGAAAGCTGCCGGCTTATCCCTTGAACGAGGCCCGGTGCTCTCCGATCCGGCTCGCCAGAGGTATGCCCGTCAACTCACGCTTCCCGAAGTGGGCGAAAGCGGCCAGCTCAAGCTTCAACAGGCCCGGGTGCTGGTGGTTGGAGCGGGTGGTCTTGGTTCACCATCACTGTTGTACCTCGCTGGCGCAGGGGTTGGTACCCTAGGGATTGTAGATGATGATCTCGTGGAGCTGTCCAATCTCCATCGGCAAGTGATACACCGTACGGACGATGCGGGCATCAAGAAGGTGGAGAGTGTAATCCGGGCGGTGCGTGAACTCAATCCTGAGGTTCGAGTTGAAAGCCTGGATGCGAAAGTGCACGAAGACAATATAGATAGTCTGCTGTCAAAAGGATGGGATGTTGTCCTGGACGGTACCGATCGTATTCCCGTGCGATACTTACTCAACGATAAGTGTACTGAGGCCAAGATACCCTTGGTGTACGGCGCTGTTCATACGTTTGAGGGGCAAGTTACCGTCTTTGCTCCTCACCTAACTGGGCCGTGTTATCGGTGCTTCTTTCCTACTCCGCCACCCCCCGAGGCGGCCCCCAGCTGCGCAGAAGCCGGGGTGCTGGGTGTGTTGCCCGGTCTCATTGGGATACTTCAAGCGTTACAAGTCTTGCACATATTGCTCGGGAGTGGAGAGCCCCTCATTGGTCGCGTACTACGATTTGACGGTCGTGGCTCACGAATGGATGAAATTCGTTTACCGAAAGATCCAACTTGTTCCACTTGTGGGGTGGAAAGCTCAAAGAGAATGATTTCGAGTAAGTAGGCTCCTAGCAGCCTGTTGATTTAGCCCTGTGTGTAGCTATCGAGCCAGGCTTTTGTGAAACGTTCTGACGACGAGGCGAGCGTACCTGGCGGTACGCGACCGAGGAGAGCCTTCTTGTGGTCAGGACGTTTCACGGAAAGACCGGCCGAGAGATGCGTGCAGGGCTAAATCAACAGGCTGCTAGCAGCCGACTTCTTAGCCAAGGCTCCGATCGAGATATCCGAGGTCAGTAGGCGACGTACAACTCGCTCCTTAAATTTCTCTGAATAGATCTTCTGCATAGCGCACCCGATTGCACCGAATTCGGATCAGTGAAAGACGACAACTTTATTGACACAGCGGAGATGCAGGTTTGACCCCGACACGGTCAAGGATTGCTGCCATTGGCGAATGGGGACGTTCGCCAACATTCAAACTCGTGATTTCACTTAAAGCTAGGGAAAGTACCGGATAAATCGACACAGGTTTTAGGCGACCTACTTGCTTACATTCCCAAATTCCTAAACGGTTTTGCCATGAACTATTTTGTTTCGGCCTCTCTTATATTGTTCCTGCTTACGCCTGCATGCATTACCCCAACCGGTAGCACAGGGCCCCTTAACCGCTCGATGACAACCCTTTGTGAAGAGCAATGTCAAAAGCTCGGCCTCGAACTGAGTGCGATGGCGATTATGGCCAACAATGCCGGATGTATATGCACGCCCAATGCCTCTCAGGTAGAGGCTAACGATCAGACTAAAGCCTCGTCGGTTTCCGCAGGAATGGTCACCATTATGCTTCAGCGAGAGGCCAATAGACGTGAGAATGCGGCTCGAAATGAAGCCGTAGAGCGCCTTTAGGCTCCTTTCCACCAAGCATTTATGGTGCTTCCTCAGGAATTATCGTATGGATACTTACAGTATTGAAACCGGCAGCGTGTCACCGGACTCGCATCCTCCACATGTTGCCATCACAACTTCCAGACCTTGTCGATCGGTACGAATTAGGCCTTGAGCGCTGAGCTATAGTAAATATAATGCCCTCTGGCCTTTCGTTTGTCGCACCTATTCTTTCTGCTGTTATCTTCCGTTCACAGCACATTTCGGCCTACAGACTGGGAGCATGAGTTCATGCACTGTTGTCTTGCGGTCAAATTTCGAGGGGGGCGCCGGTGATCAAGGCGTTTGAGAACATGGCAAAGACACCGATACCCACTACCATCAAAGCAGCAATGATAAAAAGTAGGCTGGCGGTCATAAGGCGTATGGCAGCTCCACCATTACCACTAGCGTAGAAATAGACCTGAGCTACGACGAGTGGTACTAGATAACAGCCAAAAGTCCAGAACCGAAAAAAGGTGTCAGGACTTTGCTGAACCCCAAGAGTTGGGGCAACTACAAAGTATGTAAACATTCCAATGCGCAGGAACCACTGAGCATTGGATACAAGATAAAGCCGTATCGCCCAATGATGATGACTGGCAAAATCACGGCCCACTGCGGTACGAAGGGTCAAGGCTGCGAATGTGAGAATGAGCAGTCCATTTATACTTGTTCCAACAGCGCTCGTAAGATTTGGGATGGGCTCTGAGCTGCGGAACCACGCCAGATAGTATCCAGACAGGCTGAGACCAATGACGGTGATCAAAAAAATGCGACCGTTCCAGCGATGAAAAGCAGGAGCTCGTTTTCGAATAGCCGGAATGAGCTGCAAAGCACCTCCAAAGGCTATGATCCCAGCGGCAAGCGCATGGCCCGCAAAAGCCCGATTTCCAAGAGCATCACCTGGGATGTAAGCCACACCGCCCAGCTCCTTCATACGGCTCCAGGCTTCAAAATTTCCAGTGATGACGTTCGTGCCGTAGAAGGCGGCAATGTAATAAAAGAAAGCCCACTGCCCTGCCAGGGCAACGGCGAGCCAGGTTATGGAGGACAACTGCAAAGATTTATTTGCGATTGCCGCCCATCCTTTGTGATTGCGCTGTGGTTCATTTTCTCCGGAATACTGATACGTTTTACCCACGGGGCCTCCCTAAATAGAGCTTATTAGATGGCGCCAAGTCTGGCGTCCGAATACAGAATATCACGTAGGTGCTTGTATGGGCGTAGTTACTGGCTTGTCTACCAATGAAGAAATTAGTACCACCCTGTTGACTTCTGTGCTTGGTCTTTTAGGGGGAGGCACATTAACCATTGGTGTCTTTCGCCCTGAGGGGAGCGAGGTAGATGTACGCCAGGTGGGGATTGGGCTTTTTGCTTTAGGCTTCGGTGTGCTTGTCGCGATATTGTCCGCGGTATGGGTTCGAGAGCATGGACTGCCCATGGGTACAGACATTTATTCAGTGAGCTTGCGCAGCACGGGGGGGCAAGAACTGGTGCGGTTACGGCAGGAACTGGACACAGCCGAGGAGACTCAAGACGTTGATGCCATGAGCTTAGCCTGTCAGCGGACGCTTAGGCCCTGGAGTGACGGGGCTCGGACCGAAATGGGTCGCGACACCTGGATTGCGGAAGCAGAGATATCGACCCGCGCCAATGAGCTCAAAAGAATTGTGCATCAGCTGTACATCTTTTCGAGTAGCTTTAGCGGGGGAATGGCTCGAGATGGGTCTAGGCAAGGTAGAAGAGACTTACAAAGCCGAAAGGGGGCTGGCCTTTGGTTTCGCGATGAACTGACCCAGAGAGCACGGGTCGCTATTGTGGCTGCGGAAGCAGGCCAGGTGGTGTTGGATGGGGAGCGAGGGCAAGGAAGCAACTTTGGGAGTGCTTTAGTGAATGCGTTGAGATTTTCAGGTGGAGGATCCTACCTCAACGGGGATTACAATCGTAATGGGTGTGTATCCCATCATGAGTTGCTTCTTTATCTCACCGATAATGGCCGTAGCAGTCGAAGTGGTCCTCGACGCGGAAAAATAGGTGAGGATGATAGAGGTGGTGTTATCGCCCTATGTTCGCCGTGGCCGGTGCATGGGGAGCATCCTCTTTCCCCTGAACAACTACAAGTACGTCGCTCATTACACGTACGTCCCTCACCATTGAAGGTTTCCGTTGCGCCCTCTATGCAGTTGAGCGAAGACGGCATGTCGAAGCCGCCGCCCGCAGCCGGCGGCGACTCGCTGGAGGACCTCCTCGCCCGCGCCGAAGCGCTCCGGAGGGAGAAAGCCGAGGCCGACCGC
>JAHQVK010000125.1 GCA_019634385.1 Myxococcales bacterium
CTGACCACGAAAAGTCTCTCCTCGGTCAGGTACCGCCGGGTACGCTCGCCTCGTCGTCAGAGCGTTTCACGAAAAGCCAGGCTCGACAGCTACACACATGGCCAAATCAACCGGCTGCGTAGCGTGAAAAGGCGTCGATGACGCCGGTCACACATCGGCCTCTCGCATCGAACGCCAGGTGCGCAGGCTACTCAGCCAGAGAGCGTGCCCATGCACTCTATCCCTGTTCGATCCTATGGACTTGAAATCATCCCTCAGAGGATAAAGGCGAAAACTGACCCAAGTTGAATGATAGATCACATAGGCCAGACATCATTCTTCAGAGGGTGAAGGCAAAGGCTGCCTCATGTCGAAGAGGTTGTTAGCAACTGGTTGATTTGACCAAGCAACTATTTTTAGGTGCTAGTGACATACTAGTCGGCGCCGGTTCCATCGCCACAAGAGGGGAAGGAACAACCAAATTGCAATACTGGAGGGTGCAGTTGAGCCGCAGTTACTGTCGGCACTTGCATTCAACTCAGGACTTGGGCCCGGCTCTGGACTTGGGTCTGGGTCCGGCTCTGGACTTGGGTCTGGGTCCGGCTCTGGACTTGGGCCTGGGTCCGGCTCTGGACTTGGGCCTGGGTCCGGCTCTGGACTTGGGTCTGGGTCCGGCTCTGGAGGGAGCTCACAAACACCAGGTACCGGTGCTTCGGCAAATACCATGAGCGACCCAGCTACACCGGGCTCACCGGCGACGCCTTTGATACTGAGCAAATCTTCACCAGGCGGCTCGATGAGGTCTGGAATGTCTTCGCCGTTGATCCCAGCTCCCCCAAGACCACCGTCCACGCTGTAGACAATGTCTGCCGGCTCATCCTCTTCAGGAATGACCAATGCGATCAGGCCGCCGCCTCCTCCCCCACCGCCACCGTTACTCTGACCAGCGCTGACCGTGCCCCCTTTACCTCCACGGGCTTGGATGTCTAGACCACCGAGTTCACGAGTGTTGGTCATCAGCCATATCTGACCACCACCACCACCACCACCACCACCTTCGCTCAAGTCAGCAGCACCATCCTGGCCATTAGCCAAAATGCTCCCGGAACCCTCAATCATAGTTGAGCGAAGAAAAACAATGCCGCCCCCAGAGTATCCACCCAGCTTGTTCTCCGATATTGGACCATCGTCTAATTCTTCGACGTGGGTAAGCAAATGCCCGCTGCTACCACCACCACCCATGAAGAGTCGGGCAGGGTCTTGTAGGCCCGCCCCACCTTTGCTGGGGGTGTAGAAATCCAGGATAATTTCATTTCCTAGACCTCCGAAGCCACCCTCGCCAAATCCACCACCACCAGCTCCACCTGCATCCGGATGTACCGGAGCACCACCAGCATTACCAGGTGCTCCTAGCCCAGTGTCAGCCAGGAATAGATCACGAAGATCCTCCGTCTCGCTAAACGATGAAGCACGGTAGTAGCCTGGAGACTCTCTTGTGCTCAAACTGCCATCTAAGTTACGAGTCCTCCGCGGTGTACCAACTACACCTTCACCTTTACGGCCAAAGCTTACGAGGTGCGGGTCACCTTCGAATTCGATGAGGGGAAGAGTATTTACTCCCCCCCTAAATCCAAGCCCTGTTGCGTCTATTGAACCGCGGATAGTCAGCTTGCCATGGACATCGAGGGCCACAATCCCCCCCAAGCGCCCATTCCAGGCAGAGCCAGTCAGTTTGGCATCACTTGGAATGACCAAAGTTTGATAGCTGGGAACTCGGACCACCTGGTAGCGACGGAGACCTACTCCACTAATATTATCCCCTTCTGGAGCATCCGAACTCTCGTACCTATTTCTTAGCGGAAACTCCAAGGGTATAGCGTTGTCCGCGACCGGCCCAGCAGCCCTATTCAGCTCGTACTGACCAGCAAGCCATCGCTCGTCCTCAGTCAACACTCCTTGTCGATCAAGTCCTCCTTCTCCATCCCCATAACGACCTCCGGGCTGTGTTTCATCCTCACCATTGATTGCGGCACCCTGCATCTGAATAATGAGTACGACATCACCCACATCAACAGGCGTGCCCTCAGTATCAACTGCATCAATAGGTACTGAGGTCTGTCCAACTTTTACCTCTACCACCTTATCTCCCAGGGGGGATGGGTAGTAAGTATTTAGAATCTCCGTGCCACTGAGGTTGCGTTCAACACCATTCCCTTCTTCACAATCTTGTGCCCAAACTAGGAGCGGTGACAGATGAGCCATTCCTCCCAGTAGAACAATGGTTGATATTCGGTACATATCCATAACCGGGCCGCGTATATACAATAGGTAGAAGCAGAGCGATAGTGGATTTACCTCGCTAAGAATTCACCCTATACCTACTTACGAACACGGTGATGGTAAGATCTATCCGAGAGTATCTTGGTTTTCTTAGGACTATTTTGTAGACTTCGGTCCAGAGTGCTCGAAGAAGATGATATTGTCTCACCTCATCCTATTCAGACGTTCCTCTATTGGTGAAGTGTGCTAACATCTAACCATCGACCATGTCTATCGTTACAGATTACAGCAAAAATCACTTGGGTTGAACCCAAGTTCCTGCTTCTACGCGGGGCTATGCCCCGCTCAGAAGCCCCCTTGTTGATTCGTAGAGAATCAATTCAAGTGGGCTTTGCTGTAAGATTGTTCAAGCTGATCTGCGTTCGAGAGCGAACTCAATAAGCCTCTTGATCAGGTCCTTGTACGTGAGACCCGAATGCTCCCAAAGTGCACCAAACATGGAGAAAGCGGTAAACCCTGGCATAGTATTCAACTCATTCAGCACCAACCGTTGAGTATCCGGTTCATACAAAAAGTCGACCCGGGCCAGTCCTTCACATTGCAACGCTTTGTAGGCTCTTGCAGCGATGTCCCTCATCCGCTCCGACAGAGCGAGGGGTACGTCGGCGGGGATATGCATTTGTGATCGCCCCTGAGTATATTTTGCGTCGTAGTCATACCATTGAGAACTGTACGTGATTTCCCCAACAACACTCACTTCTGGCTCGTCATTGCCGATAAGGGCCATTTCAAACTCTCGTGGAGAATGTATAGCTTCTTCAACAATCACTCTAAAATCGTATTGTAGGGCCTTCCGGATACTATCCTCCAGCTCGGCGCGAGTAGTTGCCCGCGAAATCCCAACCGAACTCCCCAGATTGGCGGGCTTTACGAACCAAGGAGCCTGAAGCGACATACATATATCAAGCGCCTGGTCAGCTGAGCTACAAAACTGTTGGTGAGTGACCGCTGCGTAGTTGACCTGAGGAACCTGCGCACTCGTTAGAAGTGTCTTAGACACCAGCTTGTCCATACAAAGCGCACTTGAGATCACATTTGTTCCAACATAAGCTACCCCAGACATTTCGAGCAGTCCCTGTACCCGACCATCCTCTCCATAAGGTCCGTGCAACACTGGAAACACGACATCGAATGCCGGTGGAGATGACGGCATGAGATGAAACCAAGCCTGAGAAGCAAACAAATTCGCTGGAAACCCTTCAGACGCGTAAACCTGACTGGCCTCAGGCGACAGCCATTCGCCGCGCCGAGAGATGATCTGCACCTGAACCGGGATGTTGTCGTCTCGCAACGCATCAACGATGGATCGAGCCGATAGCAATGATACGTCATGCTCGTCCGATCGACCGCCGGCCAAGACAAGAACTCGTGGACCACTCATTCGATCACCATGCTACCGATTGAAGTGCAGACGCAAAACCCAAATTTTGGCGAACCGTAGTGACCAAAACAACACATAACGACCGTAACATACTAAAAATATAGATGTTGACTTGTCTTGTCTTAGAGCGGATCATTACAGCAAAGACCACTTGATTTGATTCTTTAAGAATCAACAAGCAGTCGCGCAAGCGAAGCATAGCCCCGCGGAGAAGCTAGAACTTGGGTTCAACCCAAGGCATATCTGCTTAAGCCTCGGCTTGAAACTATTGCGAAGCACCCCGTTTGACTGAATGTACGGACTCGAAGGGAGGCTAGAGCGTGTCTTTACACTCCGGCTGGGGAGATGACGCCGTAACCCCCGTTTGTGAGGGGTCTGCCTCGGGGGGAGGGGATTGGATGTACTGGGCCGAGGAGCCCGAAACGAGGGCAAAGCCACCGGCCCCTCACAAACAGGAAACAAGTCAGAGCGCGGTCCGGAGCTTAAAGACACGCCCTGGTCTTAGTTCGCTGACCGAGAGGCCTCCAACAAGAGGACCCCTCTCTGGATATTCTGCCGAATCAGGAACAAATCATCGACCGCTGTGTCCCCGCCAAGACGCGGCCCTAGCAGCCGGTTGATTTAGCCCAGTGTGTAGCTATCGAGCCCGGCTTTTCGTGAAACGCTCTGACGACGAGGCGAGCGTACCTGGCGGTACGCGACCGAGGAGAGACTTTTCGTGGTCAGGACCTCTCACGGAAAGACCGACCGATAGATGCATGCAGGGCTAGATCAACCGGCTGCTAACTAACTTTGCCCCTTTCAGTCCTATGAATGCCCCACCCAATGCCGGACCTCAACTCTATCCTCCCCGGGTCCGCAAAAGTAAACCACCGGCCTGGCAACAGCCGCTGAATAAGCACACCAGGTTGAGTGTCGTATATTCGCCTCAACAATTGATTCATCGAGCCGTTGTTCTCTATAACTTGAGTAGAAAAACTCATGATTGCCGCTTCACCGGACGAGAGGTAGCTGGAGAAGCTCTGCGGGGTGTTCTGCAAGACGCTAGGACACTAGATGTGCCCGAATCCACCTTTGCGGAATTAACCAAGGGCTTCGAACATATCATAGAAGACCCACCGGATCGCGTTTCCTGGGAACAACTCTGTGATGTATACGACCGGTTCGAAAAACTATTTCCACCTTCCGAACTCGAGAAAATAGGTGAAAAAATTGTCGATACGCTTCCCATTGGCAAGACATTCCGGCTAACCGCCAAAATGGTCACTAACCCAATATTTTTATATACAAAGGTTAACCAATATTGCTTCAAAAGCATTTTTTCACACATCGATCATGAACACTCAGTCCAACCCAATAGACGAATTATTATTGGCCTGAAGATACCGGAACCCTATCGGGAGCACATCGTATTTTTTCGATTTAGCATAGGTGTGCTACGCTCTCTCCCCAGATTGTTGTCTTTGCCAGACGCGGTCGTAATTTCTCATATTACAAACCGCGAGGGTGTTTTTGAAATCATACCGCCTCGGTCTGAGGCCCTTACCGCTCGACTTTCCAGACGAATAAAATATGCACTTCGGTCGAGTGAGGCCTTGGATGAACTCAATAGGCAGCAGAATCTGCTCAACGCACAACACCTTCGGCTACAAACCGCCTACGATGATATCCACAAAGCACTTGAGACAAAGCAGCGTTTCTTGGCCGTCATTAATCACGAACTTCGAACACCCCTCAATGGTATAATCGGTTCGGCCGAGGCGTTAAAAAACGACCAAAATCGGGAAAATTTCGATCAACATCACGAAAATTTGCACCGAAGCGTACATGCCTTGACCAATCTCGTTGAATCGATTCTACATTTTATCCAGGACAGCAGCCAACTTAGCTTGTATCCAACACAACTCAGCCTTCGAACTCTTCTTGAGACATCCGCCAAAGAAGCCCGAGAGAGGGCCCGACACAAAGGTCTTAGATTCACATTAGACATGGATGATGCTCTACCGCGATTTATCAAGATAGATGGTAAAAGATTAAGCCAGGCCCTTTACCAGATTCTTGACAATGCGGTGAAGTTCACTTCAAAAGGAAAAATAGTACTTCGCGCTCGCCTGGGTCAACAGAAAAAACAAGAGCTAGTCCTTCAAATCCAAGACTCCGGTATCGGCATCCCTGAAAGCGAACAGCGGAAAATTTTTGACCTATTCGTACAATTGAGCAACGGCCCAACTCGAAAATACCAAGGTGCTGGCATCGGGCTGGCAGTTGCCAAACACATCATCGAGCTCCTTGGTGGTTCAATACAACTCGAGAGTCATACTCAACAGGGTAGTCTGTTTTCAATCTCAGTTCCCTTTGAGCTATGTATCAACTCTGACTCCTTACAAATCTCACAAAAGATTCAAGCATTAGTTGTTGATGACAACACCATCAACCGCATGGTGCTTAGTCGTATATTGCAAAAAAACAATTGTATGGTAGATGAAGCCGAAAATGGTGAAATAGCTGTCGAGAAAATTTTGAGCAACACCTATTCAATAGTATTTATGGATATTGAGATGCCGATAATGAATGGAATTGATGCCGCCAAGTTAGTTCGTGACGCAGGAAAATCACTACCCATTATCGCAACCACTGCTTATGTTACCGAAGATCATCATCGAGAGTGTATGCATGTGGGAATGAACGCGTTCATTCCCAAGCCTATTTCTCATGATATAATCTCACATCATCTGCATCAATTCATCAACGAAATGTAACTTTTACTTATTTGATCATTCTTAATATTCGCTGCTGAATTTTATTGAAATGAACCCATCTAATGCCCGCAACAGTATCCACCGAAAATTTCTTCTACTCAAACACGGTCCTAATCAAAGGGCTCTATAGCGGCTACAAGTGGTCTTTGCTGTATGAGCTAATGGCATCATTAGTAGACTTATCTATCAGCCGGTTGATCTAACCCTGCACGCATCTATGGGCCGGTCTTTCCGTGAAACGTTTTGACCACGAAAAGTCTCTCCTCGGTCGCGTACCGCCGGGTACGCTCGCCTCGTCGTCTGAGCGTTTCACGATAAGCCGGGCTCGATAGCTACACATATGGACAAATCAACCAGCTGCTAGAGCGCGGTCCGGAGTCTGAAGACACGCCCGAAGAAGCCTCAGAGAAGGCTACACCTTCAACAGTAAACCTGACGTAATAGATGATAGGACCCAGACGGAGCCTGATAAGGTTCACACCAAGACTTCATTTGCCAGCCGGATTGATGCGCCACCGCGCGAGATGCTTCTTCATCGAACTCTGAGTTACGGGTGGATTCAACTTGCCACCAGATTTTTGCAACTGCCTTCGAAGAGCTCGAAACTTGGGAGCCAACTCCAGTGGTTGTAAAGTATGCTCGAGATGACCAAAGGCCCCGTACCATGAGTATCGATCAATAAAGGCATAAGCAAGAAATAGTTGTCCTCCTGCTCCGTACCAATATTTAAATAGTTTATCGTACAGCTTCTCCATTCGAGGAGATCGATTCGCCTCATATATCACCTCATGTACCGGCGAATCGGATCCCAGCTGAGATCCCAGTAGGTGCTGACCGCCCTCATAGGCTATCAAAGAAAGGTTGTGTTTTCTGGCGATAAGCGCATGGGCTTTGGTGAACCCAACAAACGTGGGGGTCTTTGGCCCATCCGTGGCCACACCGAGTACCGACTCCATCTTGTCTAGAAGTCGGGTGACGGTGATTGGTGACGGGTCCTCTTTCATCATGTCCTTGACCTCAACCCCTACATAAGCACCCACAGCGAGTGCGTCGACCTTAACCCCAGAGGGATTGAGCGTCTTATCCGAAAGGTTTTTCATTAGACTTTCCGCCACTGCTGACCATCCAAAAAACGCAGGCATAACTTTGATCAAACGCTGCGACCCAGATTCGGCAAAGACCTCCTCAAAGATCTTGTAAACCTGTACCGATCTCTGTACAAACGCTCGTCGGCCAGTCTCAGTATCATCCTCGGGATGGTCTTTGGAAAAGAGTTTTTCTCTTCGCCCTAGTTCTCGAAAATAGTAGTGCTGGGGATATAAGCCGCTGCTATTCCACGTCTCGTTGGATAGCTCTACATAGACCTTAAGCTTGGGATCTAGCCGCTCTCGAATCATAAGCGCCGCGTTGCGTACCCACTCGTCATCAGCTGCATGCGGGATACCAGGCCACAGATCGGTGCCCGCCTGGTTCGCAAGAGCAATGACATACTCAAGCGCCATCCCCTGAGACCAGTGCTGGGTATATAGATCCGGAGTGGTTCGATCGCTCCATTTGTTGACACAATTCGGATCCGTAGCTTTCTCACCATTATGGCAGGGGTAAGAACCGGTATTCAGCGCCATAGTCTGCATCGCCCGAATGGCCGAAAATCCTTCCATCCGGTAGGTAGCCATCGGATGAAGCATATTTTTTGCGTTCTCAAACCCCGGTAACCACACATGCAGGTTACGTATTGGATTTTTTTCATCCGAACGATGAATTTCGAGGAACCATCCGGTGTTCCCCGGCTTCACCAAGATCGGATAGCGCCCCGGTTTGCTAAACTTGTGAAACCCTGGATCTCCATTGATATGGATCTCCCCGGAGCCTTCAAAGCTCAATACATACTTTCCAGCCGGATATTGCCCATCCAAACCATCATAAAACATAGTCCGCACCGCAAGAGCAGATCCTCCTTTTTCCGGTACAAAAGGTATCTTTTTGGGCATACGATGACGATCCATTGGAACCGGCACTTTGGCATCCCAGACAGTAGTGTTTGGCGGGAAAGGAATCCAAGGACGGGCTCGCATCATTGCATCTACAAAAATGAGATGCGAGGTCCAGGAGCAAAGAACACCAAGATTGAGTCCCAGCTTTGCTTCGTCAGGCGGTGTAGGCTTAATCTTAGGCTGAGGTAGCGTGGCTGATGGATACGCCCAGCCTAGCACAAGCAGCAAGGTGACAGCAATAATCCCTCGTGTCTCACGGAACATCTCACTGCACAAAACGGGCATTGAATGCTATTTGGCAAGCTATCGACTCGCTATCTCCAACCTCCACATCACCCTACTCAGCAGCCGAAGTAACCGATTACTCCTGCTGAGTAGCTGAATGTTCGTTAACCACGGGCCCGCTCTTACCGCAAACACCGCTTGGACTGATCCCAAGCACCTGCTTTCAACGTCACTTTTTACGAGGTTGCTCAACCTAGCAGCCTGTTGATTTAGCCCAGTGTGCAGCTATCGAGCCCGGCTTTTCGTGAAACGCTCTGACGACGAGGCGAGCGTACCTGGCGGTACGTGACCGAGGAGAGACTTTTAGTGTTCAGGGCGTTTCACGGAAAGACCGGCCGATAGATGCGTGCAGGGCTAGATCAACAGGCTGCTAGTACTTCATAATAGTTTCTCACCCACAGGACCCATACGCTTAGCAAACAAAACCCAAGTTTCTGTAGCCTTCTACGGTTTAGATACACGGGACGCTGGAGAACAGGAAATTGCTCGGTGGCTTTCAAACCAGCGTCAATCCTCGGCCGTAGCACAGACCGGAAGACAATAGTTAGCAGTTATGTGTGACAGCAAAGCCCACTTGAATTGATTCTGTAAGAATCAACAAGGGGGCGCGCAGCGGGGCATAAGCCCGGCGGAGAAGCAGGAACTTGGGTTCAACCCAAGGGGTTTCTGCTGTAGTGACCAAACTATTGGTAGACAGTGAAGCTAATAAAGAAACTATCTATGAACGCCACTTGCTCAGTTTCTGTTCAATCCCATTCAATCTTCGATCAACCGTCGTAGTTTGCCAACCAATTCCTCTGCGCTCCGCTGTACTCCCTCCGGGACCTGCTCTTCCAGCAAAAGCCCATAGAGCCGCTCAGCCATTCCTAGGGCCTTGCGTAAGCGACGACCAGGCTCTTCAGGGAGTGCTGCTTTTGGCGGTTCTGGCGCCCGCTCCTTGACCAATTTACGCAGCGTGCTCGGCGGCGGATCGTCCCGGAACACCTGATCCCGCAGCGCCCGATACTCATCCTCCGGTAAATGGGGATTCTGTCGAGCCTCGGCCAGAATATCCAGTGCCTGGTACGAGGGCAGATCTGTGGGCAGCGCCTGCGGATCCACTTGGGACCGCTCCACTTGCTCGAGAGTGGTACGCTCATGCTGGTGCAGAAAATCATACGATCTCACCAGCTTGAGTAGGGTTTCTTTCTTTAAATGTAGTTCGTGTTTGCCGTAAGCTTCGAAGGTGCGATAGCCCCACTCCCGGTACAGTTTGGCTGCTCGTATCTCCGCGAGAAAGCTTGCTAAGCGGAACCATGACCGCTTGAAGTCTAAGGCGATCTCCAAAGTCTCATGGCGTTTACTTCCTGGCTCTAACGACGCAAGCCGCTCCGCCATCGCCACTTCGGTTTTTTGCGGACCAACCAGGACCTGGTCCGCTGACGATAAGCTTTCGGCAACCGGCTTGACTTCGGCAGTCTGCGGAGCCGCCTGCGCCGACAGCCGTAGACTCTTCATCCCCGAGTCCTCGCTACCTCGATAATCACCGGCTTGTCTTCGCGTTCCAATCCCGCCTCAGCCGCCGCAATTGCTTTCTCCGCCACCTCTGCCCTCACTTCCGCAAATGAATGACTCCGGCGAAGCAGAGCCCGCTCTAAGGCCTCTTCTTCGTCCACGTCCGCCGCATCCGCAAGCAAGCCACGAATGCGACGCTCATCATACCCATCATTTTGTCCCCGGTTGATAAACAATCGCGTAGCTTCCCCCTTAGCATGAAAAGAGCCGCCCTCGTTGGCTCCTCGACGACGACGACGACGACGACCCGGCGATTCGGTCCGCCCCCCAGGGTCTTCCCGTTCGCCCTCACGCCCCCTCCCTATCGTCTCCGGCCGTGAGGTGGGGCGAGGTCGACGCTCAGGCTCCCTCAGGCGTCCAGGGGTATTCCCCAGAGTGATGGGCTCCTGAGCCCGTTGCTCTTCAAGCTGATAAAAATATCCCTTGAGGAGAAACGCAATAACCTCGGTCCCTGCATCTAGCACCTTAAGATGCTCAGCAAGGCGGAGAAAAGAGGTAATCTCAGTATCCCGAGCTGCCTTTAGAAGTTCCTCTCCCACTCGTTCCGCCTGCATTCGATTGATTTCCTCAAATTCAGGCAGGGTCTTCTTCACAAACTCGATGCCGTAATTGCGCTCCAGCTCGGTGTAAGTCATTTCATCTCGGCCCGAGACCAACGAGACTGCGGTGCCCTTCTTACCCGCTCGCCCGGTCCGACCCACTCGGTGCAAGTACACTTCTGTGAACGCTGGTAAGGAGTAATTCACAACATGACCGAGGTCGGAGATATCTATTCCCCGAGCCGCAATATCAGTGGCCACCAAATATTGTAGCTCACCGTTTTTCATTCTACGCATGACCCGCTCGCGGTCTTTTTGAGCCAGCTCACCGGACAATGCTAAAGCATGTAAACCTTGACGCCGTAAAAATGCTGCCAAAATGGATGCATCATCTCGGGTATTGCAGAAAATCACCGCACTCTCTGGTCGCTCAACTTCGAGTACATAAAGGAGATTTCTGGGTTTAGGCAGACGTTCATCCGTCTCGTAACAAATATTTGTTATGCCCTCTACGGTCAGCTCATCGCGGGAGATATCTATCTCCACCGGCTCTTTCATCTGCGCCAGCGCCGTGCGGCGAATAGGGTCCGGTAAGGTAGCCGAAAATAGTAAGGTCTGACGTTTCTCCGGGAGTTGATCCAAGATGGAAGTGACATCCTCCCAGAACCCCATCGACAACATTTCGTCAGCCTCATCAAGCACTGCAAGATGGGCATGCACCAGGCGAAGAGTGCGGCGACGAACATGATCTAGCACCCGCCCAGGAGTTCCAACCACAACATCACACCCCGCCTTGAGAGCCTTCAGCTGAGGATTCATGGCCATCCCCCCGTAGACGGGCAGCACCCGCACCCCTTTGGGGTCACCGAGCACTGCTATCTCCTCCGAGACCTGCATGGCTAGCTCTCGAGTCGGGCACAAGACGAGTGCTTGGGGGTCGAAGCCCTCCCGTTCCACGTCCATCTTCTCCACCAGCGGCAACCCAAACGCGGTGGTTTTTCCGGTCCCCGTCTTGGACTGCACCATCAGATCTTGGCCCTGCATGGCGAGCTCAAACACCGTAGCTTGCACGGGAGTCGCAATCTCATAGCCTAAAGCTGCGATACCCTCCCGAGCAACATCAGAGAGCGGCATATCCTCAAAACGAACGCCTTCGCGGGGAGCAACCCGAGTACCCGTTAAGGCCTTATGCATTCTATCGCTCACCGGAGGCGGTATCCGGTGCCCGACCGGTACAGTCAACCCAGCACACAAAACGGAAAGCAAGAGAACCATATGTAGCCCTACGCCACTTCAAAACCGAGCCCAGCGAAGTTGAAGAGCACAAATCTGCATCACTTGCACCCTGGTCCCTTACCCCCTATTGCCTACGCCTTCACCGGTTCAGTCCTGCGACCAGTGGCCGATGAACCCCGCGAATGCGTGGTGTCGGAGCCCTAACGATAGCCCTGGTACTCTTCTTTCCCGAGGTGGCCTCCACACAAACGTGCGGAAACGGATTGGTGGAGCCCGGTGAAGATTGCGACAATGGCAATAGCGCCGCCACAGACTGTTGTTCACCCACATGCACGATCGAACCGGTGGGAACACTATGCCGGGCCGCAGGCGGAGCCTGCGATTTGGCCGAAGTCTGTGACGGAGTCGCTCCCAGTTGCCCAACGAATATTGTGGCCTCAACGGACCTGGTCTGCCGACCTGCAGCTGATAGCTGCGATGTTGAAGAGGTCTGCAACGGACTTTCGGTAGAGTGCCCACCAGACCGCCTACAAACCCCGGGAGTGGTCTGTAGATCATCGGTGGATGCCTGTGACCAAGCGGAAGTCTGCGATGGAACCAGCGTAGCCTGTCCTGCCGATTTACTGCGCGCTGCGGGTGTTCCCTGTCGAGCGGTAGAGGGGGTCTGCGATCGAGCAGAGGTCTGCGATGGCGTAACCGTCGTGTGCCCGGTCGACGGCTTTGAACCGCAGGGCACCTTGTGCCGAGTATCATTGTCCGAGTGCGATCCAGCAGAGCGATGCTCAGGAGCCGATGCTCAATGCCCAGTGAACGTCATGGCTCCGGATGGCCAAAGCTGCGATGACCCATTGACCTGCAACGGAAACGAAATCTGCCAAGCGGGCTTATGTCTCGGGGGCGAAGACCGGGTTTGCGATGATAACAATCCCTGCACTGCTGACCAGTGTACAGAACCTGGCGGCTGCGAGTTCACCATGCAGCTCAACTGCTGCCTAATCGCCGAGGACTGTGATGATGGCGATCCATGCACCACCGATACGTGTCCAGCCATCGGAGGTACCTGCTTGCATGAACGCCGAGATCAGTGCTGTCTGACCGACGCCGTCTGTGATGATAACAACCCCTGTACGGTAGACACATGCTTTGGTGGTCCCGGAGGCGTGTGTGAATCGAGCGCCATTCCGAACTGTTGTGAGATCGGCAACGAGTGTGACGACGCGAGCAACTGTACCTCAGATACTTGCTTCGAAGGTCAGTGCGAGTTTACCCCGACACCAAACTGTTGCAATAGTGACAATGACTGCACGGACAACTCGGCGTGTACGGACGACCTTTGCGACCTAGAGACCGGTCTGTGCCAAAACATTCCCATCAACAACTGCTGCACAACGGCATCAGAATGTGATGACCGCCAAATCTGTACTATCGACCAGTGCACAACTGACAACAAGTGTCTGAATGAGCCGATCGAAATGTGTTGTGAGCAAAACGAAGACTGTGATGATCAAGACGAGTGCACCGTCGACAGCTGCCAACCCGAAACCCAGCAATGTGTTCACCAAAAGCAAGCTGACTGTTGCGAGCAAGATAGCCAGTGCCAAGATGGCCCACCGTGTACCGCTGGTACCTGCAACGTATCCCAAGATGCCTGCGAATATGAACCTCTTGCTGGCTGTTGCCTGAATGATAGCGACTGCGATGATGGCAGGGCTTGCACCGTGGATACTTGCACCGACATTGGCTGTCTGAACCAAGAATTGTTAACTATTCCTGGATGTAACTCCCCGTTGGACCCGCCCACTGATCCGGATGAAACTGGGTTCATCTTCGATGACGACGGCCTACAGTGCAGTCATCGCTCAGCCCATTCCCCTCGGCTAGACTCGCTCCTGTACACGCTTGGATTGCTCATCGTCGCAAGTTTGGTACGTCATCGCACTCGGACGATGCCAGACAACGTCCCGCGTGCTAAACCTGGGGCATGACGAGTGACCCAGCGGCTCTCGATTATCTAAACGTACTCAAAAAAGCGTTTGCCGTCGCTACTCGACCCGAGAATATTTTCGTCTTGCTGTTTGGTGCAGCGGTTGTATTTCTCGGTAGTTGCTTTTCGGCGTTCCTTCTCGCCGGCCCTCTTGGGGTCGGCTATGCCCATGCCTGCTCCAAAATGGTTCAAGGCAAGCGTGTGGAGTTTGATGATATTTTTTGGCGAGGTTTCGAACGCTGGTGGTCCGCCATACCCGCGGGTATTATCCTCGGACTGGCGACCTTTGTTCTGAGCATTATCCTTGTTCCCGCATACTTTAGCCTACTGTTTTCGGCGGTGGTTTATTGCACAATCGCACTAACCCCCGAACCGATCAGCGGCTTTAGAGCGATCGACAAAGTTTGGCGGATAGTGCGAGCCAACCCAGCCCCCATGGCTATCATGGGCCTTATTTTCGCCGTTATCAGCGGTGTTTTAACACTAACCGTGGTCGGCATTGTTCTGGTGGTCGCCCTCGGGTTTTTGATCGCGGTGTTCATTCATGCCCAGTATCTCCGGGACTAGATCGGCGTGAAGCTCACCACAGACTAACTATACCGAATGAAGCGCACGCCCTCGCAACGCACGAGATAATGCGTCGAGGACTTCTGGATGCCCCCCCCACTCGCGGAGCCGAGGGCCTCCCGCTTCCGCATCGCGATAACGCACGATCAGTCGATCACTTTCTTTTTGAACTTTCTCGACCAGAGAATGAAGAATCACTTCCTGATCTACAAGAATGTACGTATCAAAGGACAATACCTGGCGAGATTTATCCCCTTCCCGTACCTTCCATCGAGCCTGAGCTGCTTGAGCTTGAAGTCTCCTATCAAGTCGCCAGCTCATGAGCGCCGCAAAAACTAATGCGGCAAGAGCTAACCCTACAAATTCATAGACTTGTAACGAGCTCGGCCCATAAGAATACCCAAGCGCATAAGAAGTCAGAAACAAGGCCAAAGCAGCCACTAAACGAATACTTCGTACCATTGCGGCCCATCGCCAGCTACGGCTAATAGCCAATATTCGCTCTAGAGCCTGGTCATCAACCTCCATCTATTTTGTTCTTCCTTAAACCCGACAACACCCGACAAACGCACCGTTCGTGGTCGTATAGCTGACAATTATTTCGCCAGGTGTGATGTAAACTTATCCAAGGGCCAATATCCAAACACCCCAGATACTTTTAGTCCAAAGTATCTGGGTGTTTGAAGTTTTGTGATGACGAGCTATCTCTCGTTATACGTCACTAGCACGAGCTGTCTTACGACCATTATCCTGTGCACGCTGCACTGCTCGGTCGAGAAGACGGCCTATTTCATCATTTAAGGCCTCAATAAGGTCAGAAGAACACATCATCTCCTGACCCCGGACATACTCTTTCACCTTGGACTGCACGAGTAGCATCTCGAGCGGTTTCTTCTTGGTTGTTGCTTTCTTGGTAGCCATCCAAACCTCCTCAGGCGCTCTAAAACAAGATTCTGCACCCGATTCCGCGGCGAAACTTACAGAAACATTTCCGGGACCGCAATGCTCAAAATAATAGAATGTGGTGTTTCCGTGCCGAAATCGACTTCCGCCATGCAGAGAACCCTCAGAAAATCTTCAAATCAGGTGAATTTCATTGGTCATGTTCAGAAAGGCTTCAAATTTTGTCGATCCTACGCAGTTCCATTGATTCTTTGTGTGATGTGACGAACACCAAACACTAGTCCAATACAGCCTATCACTCCGCGAGCGTCTCTAACCCGCGGTTTAGAAGAAGTAGCTTCAAATGAATCCAAGTTCCTACAGTTAGGCTCGGTTCAGCCCTCTGGCTCGTCAAGTTGAAGACTTTTAGAGAATGCTTGTGCCTCAATTCCACTGCTGATCACCGCATTGGAATACAGCTACAACAGAAATCACTTGGGTTGAACCCAAGTTCCTGCTTCTACGCCGGGCTATGCCCCGCTGCGCGGCTACTTGTTGATTCTTACAGAATCAATTCAAGTGATCTTTGCTGTAAAACCACTTGATTCGAGCCTCGGGAAATTCTCCGAATATAAGCTTAGCCGCTGCGCAAAACCACTCTTACGAGAACTTTACCCGCTTTACCCGTATCAAGGAGATTGGTACGCCGCAGATGTGACCTCTGGGAGCTTTCTCGCGCTATTGCTCATCACCAGTGCCTCAGTGCCCACCCCCTGGGTCCTGCTATCTGAACCCACACCATTAACTTGCCCTAATGCCCTACCTTTAGCTCTACAGCTTGAGACTACTCATAGCATTGTGCTGTCCCAAACCGCTTCTACCGGAGAAGCCCTCCGCAACCAGATCCGCCATCACGGCGCCCACTTTGGTGTGGAAACCCGTCCTTCTATGACCAATATTGGCTTGGTTGAGGTTGTTTTACATACGCAAGAGGACTCGAAAAAAGCTCTGGGCAATACCGCATACGAAGCACTTCAGAAGGTCTGGCCCACCAATGGGCCTCCGCTCGCGCCTGCACTTACCCTTCCTGAGCGTACATCACTTCAAGCAGCCTGTGACGGAGAGTCCGTCATCGTGGCCTCCTTGGCGCAGGCCGCCCTCGTCCCCCTCCTCTTCTATTCGGTGGCCATCGAGCGACCTGACAACATCCCAGACAACTTTCTTTGGAAGTGGGCTCGAGCAAGAGCGTTATTCACTCAAGGAGAGTACGAACAAAGTCTGCGAGACTATCAATCGGTTATCCAAAGTCTGAAGACCGGCAGTCGCGGACCCATTTGGCGAAAACTTCCCACCACTTCAAGCACTTCACCTTCAGCCTTAACCCTAGGAAAAAAGGGTGTTTACGTCTTCGAAGAAGGAACTCTTGCTTATCTCGATTTTCAAAATGGCCATGCCCGTTGGGATCGAGCTCTCGGACGCATTGATGCCACCCCAAACTTACTGGACAACGAAAATCCTATTTTCGTTATCAACGACAACGGTGCAAAAGCCCTCTCCTCAGAAACCGGAGAGTTGCTCTGGGAGATGGATATCCCCGGTGCACAACCCGAAGTTGCAATCAGAGGCAGACGAGTCTTCCTCGCTGGCTCTCGAGAGCTCCGGGCGGTAGATAGAACTAACGGCAGGCAAATCTGGTCACGAGAATTGTCCGAGGACGTCATCGCCGGGCCGGTTGCAATAAATGAGTACCTAGCGGTCCCCTTAGGTACGGGGATTCGTACCTTCAGGATACGTTCGGGACAGCCTCTCAAAGACATCTCCACTGGCGACGAAGTATCTTCACCGCTACTACTTACGCCCAAGGGGTTAATTTGGCTACTTGTAGGCAGCGACGAGGTGGTCCAACTATCTCCAAAGCATGGAAAAACCCTCGTACGCTTTCACAATCTCCCCGGTGTTGTTTGGCCACCACTCGTACTGGGCGAAAAACTGGCTATAACTACCCAGAATAGCCGTCGGCGAAACATGCAACTTCAGATCCTCGACACGCGCCGGGCCAAACGACGTCGACGAGTACGTACGTACGGTTTGGTCCAGCCCTGGTCGAACCGCAGGGGGCTGGTTCATATCACCTCCAAAGGACTTGAAGTCGTCAGTCGTAATGCTCAACTTCAAGTTCAAACTCGTTATCGATTACCCAGCCCCGCCACCGCACTCGCAACCTTCGGCTCCTACGCAGCAATCGGCTTGGAAGATGGTTTGGTGGTCGTAAACATTCGTAAGCAACGTTCTAAGGGTACTCGCTATCGTCTCGAAGCCCCTGTCAACGAAGTTGTTATGGGCCCGGTGGGGATTGCAACGCTACTGGACAACGGAGTGGTGTACGGTTGGCTCTCCAAGAAAGACCCTCGACTGGATACCTGGCTCCAACTAAGCCAGCGAGACGCCGGTGAAGCCGCATACCAAGCCGGACTCTACGACGAAGCCCAACGCATAGCAAAGGCCGCACTACAGAGGGCTCCCACCGACTGGAGAACGTTTGAGCTCCATGCTCGAGCGTTGAACATCCAGTCCCCGATATCATCTATCTCTCCACTGCTGGCCTTACATGCAAGGTTGCCCACCGGGTCTCCACCCCGAATTCGCGCGGAGGCAATGTTGTCCGATCTCGGCTTTATATTGACCGAACCCCAATCTCTTGCCCCTGATTCTCCTCTGTCTTCAACCAGCACCACAAGCACCCAGCTAAGCTCATCCTCCCCCCACGAACAATCGTCACCGACCCCCTCAAAAAATCGCCCCTACCTCAGCCTAGGGTTTACGGTCCAACACGAAATCACCACCACCAACTTTCACATTCAGGCTGGTACCCATCGATTGGTTACTTCCCATAGGTTCACTTCCAAAATTCGATGGCGCAAACGTTTCCCCCGAGAAACTATTCTCCATGTGGCTACGCAAGGACGTAACTTACTCGTGTGGACCTCAAGGCGGCTACGGCGCATTCGGATCCGTGACGGTCGCATCCTCGATCAACTACATTTTTCGCGTTCAATTCAATACCTTGTTGAGACGACCGAGCCTCCCCTAGCGCTCAGCTATGATGGCTTCAAGCTGATAATCATTAAGTCCTCCACCGTAGAACGCCTGCGAGCAGTGTCTCTACCCGGGGTTGCAGCGCTTCGTAAGCAGGCAAACCAGATACTAATGGACCTCAAAGACGGGCGAACCTGGCGGATTGACCTCGCTCGCCTCAGTCAACTTCGGAAGTAGTTCAAAGCCTATAGCAAAGACCACTTGAATTGATTCAGTAAGAATCAACAAGGGGTCGCGCAGCGGGGCATAGCCACGCGGAGAGGCAGCAACTTGGGTTCAACCCAAGTGACTACTGCTGTAAGATCTCCAGCTAACCATCCCCCCATCTCAAATATTGGGTGGATACTTTTGAAGTTTGCGTTGCAGAGATCGCCGATGAAGCTTCAGTCGTCGCGCCGCCTCCGATATGTTGCCGTTGCAATCCGAGAGAACCCGGTTGATATGCTCCCACTCCGCCCGAGCTAATGATGGCACGTGATGCTCAGACACCGGTGCTTCGAGTGGTGGAGCATCCCCGCGACGGAACGCGGCAAGGATATCATCCGCATCCGCCGGCTTCGGCAGGTAGTAAGTAGCCCCAAGACGCACAGCATCTACCGCCGTCGCAATACTTCCATACCCAGTGAGGACCACGATACGGGTATGTTGGTCTACCGCCTTGAGCTCCTTCACCAATTCCAAGCCATTTCGACCAGGCATCCGAAGATCCACGACCGCCATCTCGGGCGACTCCGAGCTGGCCGCCGCCATGGCCTCATCATAATTAGAAGCCGTACGAACTTCGAAACCGCGATCCCGGAAAGCTCGAGCCAGGCGCTCTCGAAGAATTTCGTCATCATCGACTATAAGCATCGATGGTGGGTGCTCATGCTGGTCGCCCGAGTTGATAGTCACAAATATTTCCTTTCTTTCTGCTCACAACCGCCCCTCGCGGTGCTCATCTAAGAACGCGGGGTGTGCCATAGGTTCATATGGGACATGAAGGGGCTCTGGATCAGACTCTAGCGGGAGAACCACCACCGCTAACGTTCCCGCGCCCTCTGTGGACCGGAGTTCCAGTTGCCCGCCAAACCGCTCCAAGACGGCTCGCGTCAAGAATAAGCCTAGCCCCATGCCCTCACCAGGCTCCTTGGTAGTAAAGAAAGGATCACCGGCACGAGACAACACCTCTTCCGACATACCTTTACCCTGGTCGCTGATCTCTATAGTCCAGGATTGCCCCTTATCAGAGAGCGAAACCACAATTTCCACCGTAGCTCCTGAGGCCTGAAGAGCATTCTTAATAAGAGAACGAAAGGCCTGGCTGATTGCACGAGCAGGAAGAAGTGCCTGCACCAAAGTCACCCCTGACCCATAAGTAAACTTAAGCCGTTCCGTTTGGGGCAAACCTTCCTGAGCCAACTGCATCAATTGCTCCGCTGACACGGGGCGAGCCCGCTCCCCGGAGGCATCACCAGCGTCCGCTGCCATCTGACTAAGGATGCTGCGACACCGCATGACTTGTTTCCGGATCAGGCGAGCATCCTCCACCGCATGGTCGGGAGCATTTTCTTTCATCAACAACCTCTCCAATTCTTTGGCCACCACCGCGATCGTTGATAACGGCGTAGATAACTCATGAGCCGCCCCCGCCGCCAATGTCGCCAAAGATGCTAACTTCTCACTACGCACCGAGAGCTCCCTAGCCCGGGCCAACTCCGACTCCCGCTGCGACAGAGCCACAGTGACGCGCTGCACGAAGTAAACGATGAATACCGCCGCTACGAGAAAACTCAGCCAGGTTCCGACAAACCGCCAATGCGTCCCAAGCACTGTCACATGGTCCGAAATGGCAAGTGGCCAGTGATAGAGAGAGAGTAAGCTAAGACACACCAAAGCGAGTCCAACCAACCCCCAAGTTTGTACTGGTGGCAAAACCACGGCTGCCAACGCGATGTGAACCACGTACAACGAGGCAAAAGGGTTACTCGGACCGCCAGAGAAATACAGCAAACCGGTCAACAAGAGGACATCCACTGCAGATACGATGGGGACCGCCCACGGGTGTACACCACCACCACGATACTCCCACACTGAACTGACCCCGTTGATGGCCAACGAAGTTCCCATCAGGGCCCCTAGTTGGCTCAGGGGCAACTGCAGCTCCAATCGATAGGCCGCGGCAAAAACCACCATCGCCTGCCCAAACATGGCCCACCAACGTAAACGGATGAGCCAGTAGAAATTAATAGCATGGTACCCCTCCATAAGGTTGCTGCTTTCAGAATAACCGAGCCATCATCAGTTTGCCGGCATCAGGTGTCGCCTGTGACGAAAATACGCGGGCATGCCCGAGTTGCTGCTTGTTTAACCAGCGCTTATCAACACTCGAGCCTCGTTCCGACAGGTTGCAGGATGATCATAGTCCGAGACCAGTTTGACAACGGGTGTGTTTACACCAAGGTGACATCTCTCACCCGGAAAAAGCCATTTAAACTCCAGTAACTTACGGATCCTTCTTCTCCGCCCACTAAGACGTGTCTTTACACTCAGGCTGCGAAGATGACGCCGTATCCCACGTTTGTGAGGGGTCGGCCACGGAAGGAGGGTACGGGATGTACTAGACCGTGGGGCCCGAAAGGGTGGCGAAGCCACCGACCCCTCACACATGTGGGAAACAATTAACTAAATATACACACTCAGAGGAGGCTGGTTATCGCTGGCTGACGGAGCGGACCCCCGATAAGAGGGGAGCCACAGGTCTCCAGACATTCAGCCGAATCAAGGACGAGTCATAGACTACGCCCAACGGTGTACAGCAAAGACCACTTGAATTAATTCTGTAAGAATCAACAAGGGGGCGCGCAGCGGGGCATTGCCCCGCGTAGAAGCAGCAACTTGGGTTCAACCCAAGGGATTTCTGCTGTACACTTCAGTAGGTGTTGAAACGCGGTCTGGCAGCTGATTGATTTAGGCGAGCAACCGAGGCCGCGACTGAGCTCATCAGGACAAACCACTCCCAGAATGATTGGCCAGCCGTTGTACGATTAGCCCAACCCAATCATCTCGCCTTAGAGTACATCTATCTATGTCTGCAGCCAAACCCAATGTTGTTTTAGGGCTCCTCGGGACCACCCTCGACAAGGGCAGAAGCACCAAACGCTGGCAACGCTGGCGCCCCACTGTAGACCTGGCTCGGCAACGGGGCTTGCCCATACAGCGCCTGGAGCTTCTGTATGGGCCCGGAAGCGATGCCCTTGCCGCATTTGTTGCTGACGATATTCAGCAGCTCTCCAGTTCCACGAAGGTAAACCTACATTCATTGCTCATCCACGACTGGTGGGACTTTGAGAATGTCTACAGCGCCCTCTACGATTTTGCGGAAAGCTACTCGTTTGCACCGGAAACCCATCGATACCTCGTACACATGACCACTGGCTCTCACGTCGCGCAGATCTGTTGGTTTCTCCTGGTTGAGGCCCGTATTATTCCTGGTACACTGCTCCAAACCGCCCCTCCTAAATCCCGGAACCGGTCCCAGCCGGGTCAGCATACCACCATCAATCTCAATCTCGCCCGCTATGATGCGATAGCCCGTCGGTTCTCTAGCCGTACTGAAGAGGATGTTTCGTTTCTCAAATCCGGGATCGAAACCCGCAACGCATCTTTCAATCGACTTATAGAGCAGTTGGAGAAGGTTGCTCTGTCAAGCCCGGCCCCCATTCTCCTCCTAGGGCCTACTGGCGCCGGAAAATCTCAACTCGCTCGCAGAGTATACGAACTGCGCAAGAGGCGCAGACGGGTAGACGGCCCATTCGTGGAGGTTAACTGCGCCACACTTCGCGGTGACTCCGCCATGTCTGCGCTATTTGGGCACGAAAAGGGTGCGTTTACTGGGGCTATCTCGTCGCGGCCGGGTCTCCTTCGAACCGCGCACAACGGGGTACTTTTTTTGGATGAAATCGGTGAGCTTGGCTCCGACGAACAAGCAATGTTACTACGAGCACTCGAAGAGCATCGCTTCCTCCCAGTAGGCGCTGATCAAGAAGTAGAGAGTCAATTTTCTTTGCTCGCAGGCACGAACCAAGATTTAGGCCTCCGCGTCTCCCAAGGCCTATTTCGGGATGATCTATTGGCCAGGATCGATACGTGGACATTTGTTATTCCTGGTTTGTCACAGCGGCCCGAAGACATCGAACCCAATTTGGCCTTTGAGTTGGCCCGAATCGAGACCATCACCGGTGAACGGGTGTCGTTCAATCATGAGGCACAAAACTATTTCCTGACCTTCGCCACCCAAGCCCCTTGGCCCCGAAATTTTCGAGATTTTGGGGCCAGTCTCATGCGAATGGCCACCTTGGCACCCGGTGGACGCATCAATAAACCCACCGTACTCGAAGAGATCCAGCGACTGGAAGACACTTGGTCTCGACTCAGCGCCCGGCCCTTAGTCACAGCAACCACTCTGCCGGAAGAACTCGGTCCTATCGATCGCTTTGACGCGATACAACTATCAGATGTCCTGAAGGTATGCGCACAATCCAGTAGTCTGAGTGATGCCGGCCGACAACTATTCGCCGAGTCGCGCAAAAAAAAACCCAACCCCAATGACGCTGATCGGCTGCGAAAGTATCTGAGCCGACATCATCTCGACTTTAGCTCCGCCCAGATTTTTGGTCGTAGTCTCCAATCGAGAGTTCCAGGAACGCGTTGAAGGGAGCCCGGTAGTGGCCGTGGACTACAACAGATCACTTGGGTTGAACCCAAGTTCCTGCTTCTACGCCGGTCTGTGCCCCGCTGAGCGACCACTTGTTGATTCCTTACAGAATCAGTTCAAGGGGTCTTTGCTGTACAACGCGTCTTGAAAGCTCGAGAGCCCTCAAGAACTACGTCATTGGTTGCGCATCCGACATGCAAGCGATTGCGTAACAACGCCGTCACTCAGTTCGCCTCACGAGCACTACAACGATCTTTCCCGTAACCATTGATGGCCCGAGCCATGCATTGACTCCAATTATGCCCTTAGACCCGTCCTCTCCTGCCCTCAAGCCATATTCACCGATCAGCGAAGACGATATGGACATGTTTCTAGATGAAATTGAGCGCCTGGATACCGCGGGCCATCTCGCCACCGCCGCCGCAGAGAAAGTAAACTTGCTCCTCGAGCACATGGCGAACATCCAAACCATAGATGAAAACCACAATCAGTGGGACGCCCCTGTCGAAGACCTAGAGCATGCGTGGGCGAAAATTAACCTACTCGTCCACCAATGTGATGTAATCGCACGTAAACCCCTCACTAATGAGCAGGGTCTGGAAGGCGATGTATTTGACTGCGGCAACGATCTCCTCTTGAAAATGCCTAATCTACGCTGTCGAGGCGAAGATTCTCTCGCGCTCTTCAAAGACATTGACGAGGTTGTTATCTACGTTGGACCAGGTGGGCCGATCGAGGCCGCAGCCATCCCCACAGTTCTTACCCGTCAGAAACCGGAGGATGACCATCATCCACCATCCTTAGATGGATCTACGTTTCCCCCAAAAAAGAAACATTCTGAGCCACCACCAATGACTCTTGGAACCTATCGGGTTGAGGTGCACTATTCCCCCAACACTGGCTTAGCTCATGTGTATATATATACCAAAGACGGCAATAAACCCATACAAGAATTGCTCGACCTAGCTCTAAACCACAGTAACGACCAAAGTTTTGCTATGTTCGATAATGGTCTTACTCTGGTGCTCAACACAGACGCCCTAGCTGAGACAGGTGATGAAGAGGCTTTATCCACTATACAATTCTTGGAGCTTCAACATGAGCGTGGAGAATTCTTGGCCACATCCGACGGGATCTTGTGTGCCAAGTCTCGCCCGAGAGATTTTGAATCACATGCCCACTTTTTAGAAAAAGCGATAGAAACTGCTCAAACTGCTCTGGAAGATATTGAAGAGTTTAGAGAAAAAATTGACCGTTGCTTTGAGCAATTGATCGAACAATGGACGCCGCATGCTATAGACCACCCGCTTGTTCTAGAGCGACTGGCCCCTCACCACCGAGATTCAGACTTCATCCAGCTGGGGGTTCTACTCGCAGCTCTCGGTAATGAGCCCGCTAAGACCCGTACCCCCGAATGGCACTACCTGAAAAACCTGCATCAAACCGCCAGTCCTTCAGAACTTCTATCGCGCACCCTGGAGAGGGCTGAGTGGGACCTCATCTCTAATAACTTAGATCGCTTTCTTGAGCGACTAGATCAGCTGCGTCGAAGCCTGAACTATGAGGATCCACACACATCTACCTCGCTCGGTATGCTTTTGGATCTCGTCCACATTTCGCAGGCGGTTGCTACTGGGAATATAGATCTTTCCCGTACATATATTTCACATCTTATCGATGCCTCGCGCCCCAACCCATTGCCTGCAAACCGTAGGAGAGCTTCTATCCCGGAAGAGCGTTGTCTGTAGCGGGACGGAGACCTCTACCCCAGCGCAACCGATGAATAGCAGAATTTGGGATAATTACTCAGTCAGATCAACCGACGGCTAGGCAGCATGAGTTCCTGTGTTTTCGTCAGAAATTTTTGTCCAACCATAAATCTGACTGAGGATTCCAGCGCGAATCTCCGGCACATATGCCAGCTCCGACCGGGAACTCGATGCCGCATCCGTAGCCAAGGTTCGGCAAAAGTCGAGGGCCAGTTCACAACTTTCGGTCAATGAGCTGTCCCCCACCACCGAGGCTTGGGCCCGTGCTAGGTCCAGACGCATTTCAAGAGCTGCGTGGACAAAAGCCGGACATTTGCGACCAACCACCACCCATCGCTCAAGCTCAGATAATTCGCGCTCTACACAAACCAGCCATTTGGGAGCCCTCACCTCACTGTCTGAGTGCTGTCGCTTTCGCAAAAGTCCCAGCCATTGCTCCAAACCAGAACCAGAGCCCATAGCTTGGAACAAATCGAGGGTGAAAGTGCTAGACATCAGATCGGAAGTCAGACCCACCGGCTCCGGAAACGACGCGCACCGCGCGCTTTCCTGAGTAACAAACGCTTCCAAGATCGTCCGTTCCCTCTCATTCAGAGCATTAAACGCAATTTCCGAAACTGGCCCCATCCGGCCTATATGACTCCGCACCACCATGCCCGAGAGGCTCAGCGCTGGCTCCATCATCACCAACGTGACCTCAACTTGCTCTCCTACCCGGGCCGGGGGAAAGTCTCGAATGGAGATTCCTGAAGTGCCTAGTTCGGTAGCTTCAAGATAAATTCGGGATCCTAACAGTCCAACGTCTACAACCTCCGGATATGGTACTCGAGGTGCGTACCGGGTAGGTAATCCAGTCAGTTCACTGACCGCCTCTAGAATTCGCGCCTTACTATCTCGCGACACCAAAGCGGTGGCTCCAACATCAAAATAGCTTTCACGGCGCGACCAATCAGAGGGAGCCACCATGACAATGACCGGCACTCGCTCAAGCAAATCTGCGCATCGGCTCATCAGGTCAGCGGCGAATTCTGCGCGAACAAGAACAATCCGTGGACGACGTCGCTCCATAGCTGCTTGGATCTCGGGGAGGGTCAATGCCCAGCCCAGTTCAACATCCCGTCGAACTAATAGATCACGGCCAGCAGCGCCAGCGTCAGCAAGAATCATGATCGAAACTGGCTTCATGGCAATCTCTCCCATGACCATCGGCGAACAGTGGGTAATCTTGAGCCAGTGGGTTTCAAACCGGCATCACTTCCATATCTCGGCCGTTTCGCTCCCAGCCCTACCGGAGCCATGCATTTTGGTATTGCCCGGACCGCTCTGATCGCTTGGTTGGACGCCCGAACTCACCGCGGCAAACTTCTTCTGCGCATAGAGGATCTCGACACTCCCCGAGTAATCCCTGGCTCAGCCGAAGATATCCAGCATGATCTTAGGTGGTTAGGTCTCGAGTGGGACGGCCCACCGTCTTACCAGAGTCAGCGCAACCCGCTGTATAAGCGCGCCCTCCTTCAGCTCCAAGAGCAGGACCTTATTTACCCCTGTACCTGCTCCCGAAAAGAAATCCGGGAATCCTCCGCTCCCCACGGAGCCGCTGATGACGGGCCGCGATATCCAGGAACCTGCCGCCAAGGTGCCCGTTCCCGGCCTGGACGGACCCCCTCGTTACGTTTTCGCACCCCTGAGCAGCATTTAGTAGAGCATGTCGACCGCCGCGTGGGCTACATTAAGCAAGACGTAAACCACCGCGTTGGGGACTTTGTACTCCGAAGAGCGGATCAGTTGTGGGCGTACCAGCTCGCAGTAACTGTTGATGACCTAGATCAGGGTATTACCTGCATCGTACGAGGTGAGGACCTCCTGGATTCCACCCCTCGGCAAATGCTGCTCCGAAAAACTCTTCAGCCTCTCTCTCCGCCCATGGAGACCCTTCACGTGCCCTTGATGCTCGACGTAGATGGCCGACGCTTAGCAAAACGGGCCCACAGCTATTCGATTGCTGAGGCACGGAGCCATGGCCAACCACCGGAAATGATCATTGGCCAATTGGCTGCTTCACTCGGGCTTCTGCCGCACGCAAAGCCAATTAGGCCCCAAGAATTACTCCCTCGATGGCAAGCACAACTGTCTGAGAACACCTAAACGACCATTGTCACCGGCTGGGCCGGCGAGCCTCAGCCTCGTGACTAGATACATAGTCACGTACATATCTATCAAAACCTTCCCGAATTTCTGAAACGATCCGGCCTGGCCTGCCCTCACCAATTGAAGTACTATCCACCTGGATCACCGGCACAATTTCCCGGATGGAAGAGGTGATAAACACCTCGTCCGCTTCCCGCAAGTTGGCTGCACTCAGCGGTATCTCAAGAACACGCCGACCCACGCGTCGACA
>JAHQVK010000126.1 GCA_019634385.1 Myxococcales bacterium
CCCTGCAGGCATCTATCGGCCGGTCTTTCCGTGAAACGTCCTGACCACAAGAAGTCTCTCCTCGGTCGCGTACCGCCAGGTACGCTCGCCTCGTCGTCAGAACGTTTCACGAAAAGCCTGGTTCGATAGCTACACACAGGGCTAAATCAACAGGCTGCTAGGCGTGTCTTCAAACTCCGGACCACGTTCTGACTTGTTTCCGCACGCTACATCCAGTACCTTCCCTCCGGGGCCGAACATTCACAGAAGCGGGATACAGCGTCATCTCCGCAGCCGGAGGTTGAAGACACGCCCCTAATACAGCACATCCTGTTTCCTGGTTCTTCCGAACGAAACTCCGGCAGTGAATATCTTGTAGTTACAGCAGATATCACTTGGGTTGAACCCAAGTTCCTGCCTCTTCGCCGGGCTAGGCCCCGCTGCGCGACCCCTTGCTGATTCTTACTGAATCAACAAGGCCTCTTTGCTCTACTGCAGATATCACTTGGGTTGAACCCAAGTTCCTGCCTCTTCGCCGGGCTAGGCCCCGCTGCGCGACCCCTTGCTGATTCTTACTGAATCAACAAGGGCTCTTTGCTGTATCTGATAACACCGCGCTCTCAAGCCTATTTCTATTCTTGTGTGTAACTATTGACGCTCTGTGTAGCGCGTAATAGAAACCATCACATTCATGCAGATGTGGCGGTCAACCTGGCTACGGGAACACGGGCCAATAACCATGCTCATCTATTCATTGGCCTCAATTCTTCATGGATGTGGTGACCCAGAAGAAGCGGCGCGAGTCGACTTGCCCGTGGTCCTTGACGCTAGTGGCATCAAGCAAATCACCAACAATCTCGGTTATTCAGTCACCTTAACCGGTGCTCGCCTTATGATGGAGAATCTAGCCTTCACCGTCGCCGGTGAAGCCCACACCGCTTCTCTTGGGACTCGAGTATCAAACGTTCTTGTACCCTCCGCATATGCGCATCCGGGCCATTTTCAGGGCGGAGAAGTAAATGGCGAACTACGTGGGCGTTTCGAACTGAACTGGTTCGATGCCCGTACCCCAACCATTGGCGTGGCAACCCTCCTTCTCGGAACCTATAAGGGTGCTAACTTCACCTTCACCACGGCCTCCGAAAGTGATGGCCTCCCCGCTGACGATCCCCTGATTGGCCACACTGCCATTTTGGAAGGTACAGCCACTAAAGATGCGCAGACATTCAACTTCAGCGTAACCCTCGATGCTCCGGAAAACCGCGACCTCATGGGTGCATTCTTCGAGTTTGTAGTCACAGAAACAACCACCGCAGAACTTGGGTTGCGACTACTTACCCAAGATTCCTTTGAAGACGAGACGCTCTTCGATGACATCAACTTCATGGCACTGGATTCGGATGGGGATGGACAGGTGACGATCCTGCCCGCCACTACCACCTCACCACTTCAGGATGCCTATAATCAGATCCGACGCACATTCCAAACCCACGACCATTTCGATATTCAAACCTCTGCGATAAACCAAAGGTCGAATTCAGAGGTCTCAGATAGTTCATAAGCGTGTTGTAGGTCTGTGCCCAAACTCGTCCCGGAACTATCACAAAAGACCTTAATCCCCAGCCGGAGGCTAATCATAGCTAGCGGATTGAATGACAACCAAACAGCAAAGACCCCTTGGTGATTCTCTAGGAATCAACAAGGGTCGCGCAGCGGGGCATAGCCCCGCGTAGAAGCAGGAACTTGGGTTCAACCCAAGTGATTTCTGCTGTAATATAACATAGACCCCTTGGTGATTCTCTAGGAATCAACAAGGGTCGCGCAGCGGGGCATAGCCCCGCGTAGAAGCAGGAACTTGGGTTCAACCCAAGTGATTTCTGCTGTAGGAACCATAGTTCACCGGATATCCAAGCCGAATCAGCGATAAATTTCAGACAAATTCTAACGGCATTGACCGGCTCAACCAACTCTTGGACCAACTATCTACTTATAAGTTATGCATACAAAATTCTCTGTTTTGCTCACGTCTATCTTTTTTTTCGGGGCCTGTGACACCAACGAAGAAGGAACTATTCGAGTCACCGCTTACGGGGAGTCCTTCATTGAAAATGGGATTCCAGCTTCCAACGCAGACGACGCTTGGGAGATCACCTTCCAACTGTTCGAGGTCACTATCGAAGATATCGCCGTCGCTGGGACCAGCATCCCCGTGTCCTCCGCTATTGATCTGTCCGTATCATCCTCCGGTGAGGGCCACGAACTCGGCTCGGCCTCCGTTTCCGCTGGCGATTACACCAACGCTAGCTTCACCATTACCCGCATTGCCGTGGATGGCACGGCCACTAAAGACGGAGACACCAAGACCTTCAGCTGGGTTTTTCATCAGCCAACCCGCTACACCGAGTGCGAGACCACAACCACTGTTCGTGAGACCAACCTCGCCACCTTCCAGATCACCGTGCATGCTGATCACCTATTTTACGACAGTCTCGTATCCGAAGATCCCAAGATACTATTTCAAGCCCTAGCGGATGCAGATACAAACGCCGATGATGCCATCACCCAAAGCGAACTTACTGCCACGGGCATCGGCGCATACGATCCTGGCAATGAAGACGATGTTCGGGACTTATGGGGATGGCTTGTAGCCCAAAGCCAAACCCTCGGTCATGTAAACGAAGAAGGGCACTGCCGAGCAGCACCGGTGAACTGAACGTGCGAATTGCAACTTGGTATGGATCGATGCTTTGTGTGCTGATCACCTGCCCAGCCTGGGGTCAGGAACCTCCTCGGCGGTTGTATGGTCAGATCATCGATGACGAGCGCGACCCACTGGTTGGGGTACAGCTGCGACTCGAAGGTACCCAAATCGAGACCCGTAGTGATAACCAAGGCTTTTTTGTATTTGAAAACGTACCACTGGGAACAGTAAACATCGCTTCTGATAGATACACCATCCATCCTAGCCGCATCGTCACTCATGAGCAACCTCAACCCATTATCATCCAAGCCCATCGTTTGAACGGGCCAGATTATACGATGACCGTTGTCGCTTCGCGGCCTCATCCCTTGATCGCCTCTACCAGCCATATTACTGGTGAGGAGATCGCCACCGTACCTCGACGAAATGCCGAAGACGCTCTACGCCTTGTTCCTGGATTTACTCTCGTCCAACATGGAAGCGAAGGTAAAGGTCATCAATTTTTCTTGCGCGGTTTTGATGCTATCCACGGAGCTGACCTTGAACTCACCGTTGCCGGTATTCCTGTCAACGAGTGGTCCAACATTCACGCCCAAGGATACATAGATCTGGGATTTATCATCCCGGAGACCGTAGCCTCCGTGGAGGTCACCAAAGGCCCGTTTACCCTCAAGCAGGGAGCTTTTGCCACCGCCGGTTCAGCGGATTACACCTTAGGCCTTCCGGAGAGCTCTCTCGGGATACAAGCGATATATACTATCGGAACCACCAATCGGCACCGCGGGGTCTTGACCTATAGTCCCACCGCGGGTGACGGTAAGAATTTTATCGCCGTAGAGGCCATGCATGATGATGGTTTTGGGGAAAATCGAGAGATCAACCGGGGAACTATTCTCGGACAAGCTCGGGTCTTCGACAGCACAACCTATGGCACGCTATCTGTTATCGCTTCATCTTACCTCGCCCGATTCGCTCTCCCCGGCACCCTACGAAACGAGGATGTGGTCGCTGGACGCGTCGGCTTTTATGATGCCTATGACTCTGCCGGACTCGGACTTTCGGCCCGGAGTATTGTATCCCTAACTTATAGCTGGCAAACCGGCGTTCATGACATATCATCCGTAATCTATGGCGGATACCGCCAGCTTGAGTTAATCGAGAACTATACCGGCTTTTTGATCAATCCGCTTAGCGGTGATCGGCGCAAGCAACAACAAATCACCTGGAACTTTGGTGCCACCGTTAACTATAATCTCCGTCTGATGGCCTCCTTAGATCTCGAAGCGGGGATAGGGACTCGAGGTGACGTGCTGAACCAAACCCAACGGCACATCAACCAACAGAAGGCACCGCTAGAGACCGAGCGCGACCTTAGCGGAGTCCAATCCCTTTCCCACATGATGGTCGGACTACTCTTTAGGCCTATTGACCGCCTACGATTGGCGGCCGGAGCACGCGTCGACACCGCTTACGTATCCGTCCAAGACGGATTAGCTGCGCGTCAGCCAGCAACAGGTACCATGGTTACCATATCCCCCCGGGTTACTGCAGAGTGGCATGTATTCATCCCATGGCGATTGTTCGCCGCCTACGGTCGAGGCTTTCGCCCACCTGAAGCGCGATCATTCACCAGTTTCGAACCCGAACTCACTGGAATCTCGGAAGATATCTATGATGGTGGCCGACCGAGCACAACGGTCACTGACTCGATAGAGTTGGGCTCCCGTTGGACACCCAACCATTACTTTAGTGCCGCGATTTCAGGTTTCACGACCTTCATCGAACAAGAGACCGTCTTCGACCACGTTTCGGGTGTAAACCTCGAGCTTAACCAAACCCGGCGACTTGGATTGGAACTATCTGTACAGTCGAGGCCAATGAGCTGGCTAACTCTTCACGCGGACATGACTTACGTCGATGCTCGTTTCGTCAATTCCGGTAACCGAATTCCTTTGGCTCCCCCACTCGTAGGTAATTTCCGAGCGTTCGCTCAACACAACAGTGGGATCCAAGGAGGCATTCGGGTCATGGGACTCGCGCCACGCCCTCTACCTAACGGTGCGAAGGGTTCGCCAATGACAGTGCTAGACGCTACTGCTGGCTATAAAGGAGACCGAATTCGGGTCAACCTGGAGGTCGAAAACGTCCTCAATTTGCGGATTCGAGAGGGTGAGTACCACTACGCTAGCCATTGGCGCCCGGGTGAGGAATCGAGTGAGTTGCCAGTTGTGCAATATATTGCCGGTGCCCCCCTCAACGTACGGCTCAGTATCTCAACCTTGTTCTAGCGCGTTACTGCAGATATCACTTGGGTTTGAACCCAAGTTCCTGCCTCTTCGCCGGGCTAGGCCCCGCTGCGCGACCTCTTGTTGATTCTTACGGAATCAACAAGGGCTCTTTGCTGTATTGCGGCCAAGTCACGCCCAGCGCCTCAAAGCGTGGACAGTAATCCCGATGGATAGTTTCTTCTACAGCCTCACCATACTCATGATGGGGTATCAACCCCCACGCACGACGCGCGTCCGGAAAGTCAAGATCCTTGGGCCTCTCAACGTTATCCGGAGCTACTACCACATCCTTACAATAACTCTTGCGAATGCGGCCAATCATCGTCGGTAATACCGCCTTTAGATCAGTGCGCAGTTCGTCAGACCACGGCGTACTAAGCAACCATTCCAACAGGAGCCATCCAAAGTCGCGATGGACAACTTCGTCCTTGAGGATACGATCCAGAGCCTGCATCGCATCTGGCTGTCGGCAGCGGGAACGCAGACGGCCAAAGAGCCGGACCGCGACCGTTTCCCCCAGGCAGAAAAGATCAACACCATAGCGCAAGACATCAACGTAGAGAGGCTTTTGGGAACTACGATGGAGTTGTAGAGAGTCTGGAGCCAAATTGGGCAACGCCTGCCCCCCTGCCGCTTGGTGAACCACAGCGGACAGCTCAGCATGGGCTAGTTCATCGCCAACCACACGTAGTCCCATCTCTACGAGTTCATGAGGAGCACCAATCTGGATGAGCCAGAAGGTCAGATGATGCGCGTAGGCTGCAGAGCGATATTCGGCTTCGATCCGGCAAAACCATTCCCGCCTCACCTCGTCATCCGGGGGGAAAATTGATGGTACCGTCATGAACTAATACCTATCAGTTTTCGCTATCATCAACTTCGGATGCTTGAGGCTCCGGGATAGGGATAGGAGGCGGATTGCAGCTCATTACGGCCGTCAGCCAGGTGCCTTCGTCAGTACATGTGGCAAAATGGGTAGGGTAACCTACACAGTCATTATACTCACATTCCAGTCCCACTTCAGCACAACTTTCCCCGTTGCTAGGAAAAGACTCAGGACACTCCGCTTCCCCACCACATGCAGCAGGAACGGTCATCATCGCGCCAACAGTAATAACGCTTCGAAAATGCTTAATTCGACTATGAAACTTAGCCATACGCAAAAACTAAGCAAAATGTATTCCACCAATCTTTCCCTAGTCGACTGAGACAGGCTTTGAGCATATCCTACAACATATCGAAGTCATTATAAGTAGATGGCAGGACAGAAGAGGCTAACCAAGAAGACGGAGCATATCGTCAGATTTCTGATGTCTTGCCTGAATTCTGCGACTTTTGACCACTGAGCCAGCCCCAAAGACACAGCCAGACAGACAATAAACTTGAATATCGCAAGCTTAGTTGCATGAACTCGGGCGGCTATGGCCTCCGCATAGATGATTGCCCTCCGAAACAAGATCCGTATCAAGAAAACGTTCTTGATGGTCGGTGAGGATGAGTATCAGCCAGCACGGATCCAAGGCATCCAATCGTAAATCTATCCAAGCAACAAGGCCCTTTGCGGCGCGAAGATCCCGTTCCATGTCCCGCTGGAGCGGATGAGATAGGCTTTTGACGACCGCCGCCTGATGTCGTATCGCCGCATTGCAAATCAATAAATTCACCCAATTCGCTTGTATACAGCAAAGACCACTTGACTTGATTCTGGAAGAATCAACAAGGAGTCGCGCAGCGGGGCATAGCCACGCGGAGAAGCTGGAACTTGGGTAGAACCCAACCTCCTGCAGCTTCCGGCGGCCATACGTCGTCGCTGGAGTTCGGGCTTAGTCCAACTGGATTCTGCAGTATGCAGTCCAGCAAAATCTCATGTCTAACAGCCGGTTGATCTAGCCCTGCACGCATCTATCGGCCGGTTTTTCCGTGAAACGTCCTGACCACGAGAAGTCTCTCCTCGGTCACCTACGCCAGGTACGCTCGCCTCGTCGTCACAGCGTTTCACGAAAAGCCTGGCTCGATAGCTACACACATCGCCAAATCAACCGGCTGTTAAGGCGTCTCTTCAAACTCCGGACCGCGTTCTGACTTGTTTTCCACATTTGCATCCCCTGCAATGGGTAGATATAGGTCAAAACGAGAACCTTCCCCGGGTTCACTATGAAGCTCTATTCGTCCACCATATTTTCGAACAATAATGTCATAGGCAATAGATAGCCCCTGCCCCGTGCCTCTTCCAACTGGCTTCGTTGTAAAAAAGGGCTCAAATATTCGTTTCTGGACGTCGAGTGGGATACCGGTGCCCGTATCTGCAATGGACACAGAAACTTGATCTTCAGTCTGAACCGTTGTCACCGAAATCTTACCCCTTTCTTCGGTTCCCTCCACCACACTCTCGATGGCATGAGCAGCATTCACGATCAAATTGATAAAGACCTGTCCGAGCTCGGAACTATCTGCCTTAATTTCCGGAATTTCCTGGAAATTTTTCTCAATCTCCGCAACATATTTGTATTCGTGTGCGGCGATAATCAGTGCGCTCTCCAAGGCCTCGTTCAAGTCAATCGGGGACAGCAACTCGCTGACTGGATGCGAATACCCCCGCATGGCGGACACAATCTTCGTAACCCTCGATAGACCATCGGCAACTCTCTGAAAAACCTTTGGTGCTTCGCTTTGCAGAAAACCGAACTCGACGGCCTC
>JAHQVK010000127.1 GCA_019634385.1 Myxococcales bacterium
CGAGCCAGGCTTTTCGTGAAACGTTCTGACGACGAGGCGAGCGTACCTGGCGGTACGCGACCGAGGAGAGACTTCTTGTGGTCAGGATGTTTCACGCAAAGACCGGCCGATAGATGCCTGCAGGGCTAGATCAACAGGCTGCTAGATCAGAACAACCAGGAAGGAATAACAAATGTTAGTACATAACATCCACAGACCTAGCTTTACATTCTTCAACAACCCGATGACGGTCCAAAATATTATTGAAGATATTTTGCAGAGTTTTCACCAAGAACCTAAGAGTTCGGCCTACAGTCCTAAGTTTACCGTCCGGGAGGATGAAAAGACATATATACTGGAGACACCTATGCCGGGCCTCACGGAAGAGGACTTGGAGTTATCCATAAAAAACCGAGTACTCACCCTCAAAGCAAAACGCATTCCATCCTCAAAGGATGGTTACAAAGACCTTATTAAGGAGCGTTCTCAGTATCGGCTAAATCGGTCGTTCATGCTCGGAGACAACATCGATCCTGAAAATATAAAGGCACAACTACAAGAGGGATTTCTTCACTTATATCTTCCTAAACGTGAGGAAACTCAGCCGATCCGTATTCCAGTAACCGGTGACTAGAGCAAATGTACCCGCGTTCTACAGCAAAGACCACTTGAATTGATTCTGTAAGAATCAACAAGGGGTCGCGCAGCGGGGCTATGCCCCGCGTAGAAGCAGAAGCTTGGGTTCAACCCAAGTGATTTCTGCTGTATACATGATAAAGAAGGAGACCAAACAATGACTCAAGCAATAACTCAGCGCAGCGATCAAAGTTCCAACAAAACTAGAGAAAGCATCGTCGAACACTCCACTGCACCCCATTCATGGGCAAGTGCAGCAATAGATATTCTTGAGGGCGATGATAGTTTTCTCGTGATTGCGGATGTTCCAGGCGCATCCAAAGAGCACATAGATTTAACCTATCAGAACGATGAATTGAGAATTGTCGCCCAACGGGATGATAAAAACGATGAGGTTTGGCCTAACGAGTACAAACGAACCATTCAGTTGCCACGAGACATTGATATCGATAGAACTACCGCAGAACTCCGGAACGGCGTGCTAAGCATAGAGCTGCCTAAGATTGAAGCAGTCAAACCTCGTCAGATAAAGGTGACCACTTCATAATCACTCAGGCCTTCGAGGATCTTTCCTGGAGGCCTACGGTCCTACCCATCATCCTCATCACAACCACAATTTTGCCCCGCCTTCAGCAAAGGTCCGTTGTTAACAGCCGGTTGATTTAGCCCTGTGTGTAGCTATCGAGTCAGGCTTTTCGTGAAACGCTCTGACGACGAGGCGAGCGTACCTGGGCAGTGGTCAGGACGTTTCACGGAAAGACCGGCCGATAGATGCCTGCAGGGCTAGATCAACCGGCTGCTAAACCTCCCAGTTCCAAAGTACTCAATCGACTGTGACCCAGCTTGGCTGTAGCTATGCTTGTCTCAACATCGCATTATATTAAATATATATCCTTCAACTACCTGCGAAGATCGAACAACAACAATTCTGAAACTGATTCCGCCGCCACATGGAGAAGCTCCACATCATGAAGCGCGAGAGCATCACCAGCACTAAGCTGATGCCCATTGGCAATCAGTGAACCACGGGCCAATTGCAACCATATGCGCCGATTGGCGGCGATTGCATAGGATAACGGCATGCCTACCTCTAATACACTGGCGTACAGAGATATGTTCTGATGCACTACCACCGAACCTTCCCGACCATCTCGGGAGGCAATAAGTCGGAAGCAATTCTTTCTCGTTTCTTCTGAAAAGGACTTCTGTTCGTAGCCAGGTTCCAACCCCTGAGCCTCCGGAAAAATCCAAATCTGGAGAAAATGTACTGGTACGGATGAGCTCGGATTGCACTCACTGTGTTCCACCCCTCGGCCGGCAGTCATCCTTTGCACATCACCCGGTCGAATCACCGAACCATTGCCTAAGCTATCCTTGTGCTCCAGTTCACCATCCAAGACGTAAGAGAGAATCTCCATATCTCGATGGTCATGCGTACCAAAACCCTGACCAGGTTGAACGCGATCCTCATTGATTACCCGTAGGTCACCAAAGCCCATGAACAAGGGATCGTAGTATCCTCCAAATGAGAATGTATGTCGGGAACGCAACCAACCGTGCTCCGCAAGTCCGCGTTCAGTGCTCCGTCGAACCAATTCCATGAGAATACCTACCGCATAGTTAAGCACGAAAAATGCCAACGGTCATCTCAAGTCATTAATGCGCATCTGGGTCTTTCAAACGTTGCATCCATCACAGCGGCAGTGGACCCAAGATGAAGTCCTCAATTCATTACGATACTTTTCCGACGAGGATCTGAACGGTCTCATATAAACTACCGCCTGAGGCCCAGCGACAAGGAACGCAATGTAGTGTACCGGCATGACTGACGCATAAAGAGCTTAGATGCTCGACCTTGCGCAGAACAAAGATATCATGTCGAAAACCGCCAATATCCGTAACCAACTCGGTGGTGTAAGCGACTACCTTTTCGGGCGTAACGCAACCATCGGCATCGCCTCGCTGATGCTACTAAGCATCTCAGGATACGCAACGTGGAGTGGCATGAATGACTTCATCGTCGGGGTCTCCTCCACCAACGCCGGAGCAGATCGTGAGATCCCAGGAGGCTTGTCCGTTCCCAACGAATTATTGGTGATCGGAATTGTCATTGCGTTGACCTTCCTCATGTGGCTTGCACTTCGTGAATCTTTTCGAGCTCGTCAGCGACTATCCACTCGAGCGATTACCTTTCCCCTATATGTATTCTTAGCCCTTTGGTCCGTCGGCTTTGGCTATGGTTTTTGGTGGAGCTTGATCGCGGGTGAAGAGGCCACACGCACCAGCATGGCGAACCTCCAAGAAGATGCGCGTGACGCAGGCAACGTTATTGGGAGCCGCCTAGAGGCGGCTAAGGCTCAGCTTAACAGCGTGGTAACGTGGTCACAAGGACAGATGGCCCGAGAAGAAACTTCAGGGGGTAGCTGCGGTATCGCATCCCGTGCTGGACGAGGGCCTCTTTATCAGGCTCGTGTTGGGGTTCGTGACTCGATAAGCAGCTTGCGAGATGGCATTGTCCAAGACTGGATAGCGCCAGTTCAAGAAGAACTGGTAACCTTAAAGATTGAAGCCATTGAAGGGAGTTCGTTCGCCGAACGTCAGCATAACTTCGAATCCCGCGCCCGAGAAATTCGAACTTCCGCACGCAACATCGCCGCTCGTTCCAATGCATTCGGTCGTTCGAGTGCCGCCGAACTGCGTGCGTTGGCAGATGCCGTAAGCATTCCACCCCGAAAACAGGGGTTTTCCTGCTACGATCCAACTCTCGCACAACGGCTGAACGAGGCCGCCAAACAGGCTGAAATGCCCGCAGAGCTCAACCTCCGTAACGCCCAATTCCACGAGGGGCCGGCGGGGGTAGCTCACGCCGTCAAAACCCTCTGGTCCAATATTGGCGCTTACGCAATTGGCACCCTCCGATACATTTTTTCTGGAGGCCAAGACCCTGACATCTCTGTTGATGATGGCAGCCCAGTCACCGGAAGAGACTTAATCGCATTGCTTGTTACCTTGGGTATCGATCTCGGCATTTTGGTGCTGATGGCCCTCAATCCTCCTCTGGTACCCGCGAACCGTGCGTCTGGTCTAGCCACCCCCGTCTCTAAGCTTAAACCTCCATCAGGGGCTGTAGTACGCCAACTCGCTAGCGCTATCTCCACTGCTGTAGCGCGAGCCCCAGGGGTGGATCTCGAATGGGTTCGACGCCATTTTATCCACCACCGGGGTACATCTTACTTCGTCATCCCCAACCTCTATAGTTGTTCTGACGACAATCAAGAGGAACTCAAAGCCCTTGCTATGAATCAACTTGCAGGAGTCTTCGAAAACGTTGCACTCGTTCGAGCCCTGACCGAACAAGAAGCACTAATTTTGGGCAAAGAAGAGGGACGAGTTAGCTCTACAGACCTCAAGCGCTACCAGGATGAGTACCTAACCGGCCCCTCAGAGGATACAAGTTCGCCAATTGAGGCTACAAGTCCACCACGAGAAAATACAAACGCGATACGCAATCATGGACTGCTATCCAAAGCCCAACGTACCCTTGATATCGCCGGGTGGAGCGATGAGGCCAAAAGAGATGTTGAAGTATATCGGCTGATAGATGTTGAGGGTCTCACTCCGCTCCTCACTCTGCTGAGTGAAGCATCGTTGAACTCCCCAAGAAGCCGTTCACCATCCCAAACAGCAACAATAGGAACGGCACCATCCGATGCAAATCCGACAACCGACGAAATTTTGGCCGACCCAGGTCCAAAAACGGACGAAACCGCTCCTATTTCGTTCACTGCCACAACATCTTCGTCACCAAGCTATCTTCCTTCAAGCGCCTCAGCAACCAGAGATAAACGGTCCTTAGTAAGCACCAGGCCTCAAAACGAAGGTTCTTCAGACGATTCATAGACCACCCGATAACTTCACAGAAGATGTTCGGTACACAATAGCGTACACTCTTGATGTCTATGAGCACCGCACTTCTTCTGCTGACCACGCTGGTACTGGCGGTGAGCATCGCGGTTGTACGTAACCGAAGAATTACAGCAGATACTCTGAAGCGTCTTCAAGCGGCGCAGGTTTCTGACGCTCTAACCCAGTCCATTGCTGACTCGGCTACCCGACGAACACAACCGGCAAAACGCGCTCTTCCACCCTGCTCTCAATCGTCTACTGGCCCAATGGTAGTCAGCCCCGTGTCGCCCGACTCGTCGGCCCCCGGGTTTAGCAGGACCACACCAACCCTCTTAAGCTGCCCCCCTCAGGCATACAATATTGAACCATATGAGGGGACCTTTGGCTTTGCCAGCTTCCCTACTCGTCGCATCATCCGCCCTCGTATTGCCCGGCGCTCCGAGACCTACCTCGCTTGGCAACATGCCATGCACCACTATGGTCTAGCCTTACATGCTGCCAGAGTGACCCAAGCCTGCTTCGTCCATGGTACTTTTGTAGGGAACGACCCCTTTTCTATACTCCGAGCACTTCAAGGGCTCTCACCTAAACTCCATCAAAGTGTAGAACCCATGATTGGAGCAATGATGAAAAAGGCCGGTGACTTCGTTGCCCAGGACGCCGGCAACTTTAGCCACCGTTGGGTACAGCGGTTTCAAACCGCCACTGAGGTGCCTTCATCCTTGTTTGTCTGGAGTTCTGAAAACACCCATGCCGCTCGCTTGGTCGGGGCGATACAACTTGCCAAGCATCTCACTTCCACCGTCTGCGTGAACAAACCAGAAGCAGACCCACGAATACTTCTTATTGGTCACAGCCACGCAGCTCAGGTCTTTTCGATCTTACTGCAACTCATCTATGCGGTCGACCACTCAAGTGTCTTGTTAAAAGTAGCCAGTATTCTCGGCGAAGATATTGAAGCTCTCGGACGCCAGCTTGAACAGCTCCGTCCATTTGAGATCGACGTTGTTACCCTTGGTGCACCAGTTCGCTACGGTTGGCCAAAGCCCATTTGGCCCCGCCTGCTCCATATTATCAATCACCGTGGAGACACCCCCCAAGCTGGCTCGTGGGAAGGTCTCCTCACCACCCGCGATGGGGACTACCTCCAGCAACTAGGCGTAGCCGGCTCAGATCTTCCCGCCTTTACAGCGGATCTACGAACCATCAACCTCACACTAGATGATGTGCTCGGACCCGGGTGGCATCCCAAAAGGTGGTTCGAAAACCTACAATACCGAAGGCGTATCCACCAGGGTGGATTTACGTTGTTAGTGAATTACCAAGATCATTCCAGCATCGGACTGCCTAATTGTATATCAACAAATTTCGGACATGCTATCTATACTCGCTGGAACACTATGCGGTATCTCACATATCTTATACAGAAACATCTATATCCTAAGAGCCCGGTTCCGGCAGCACATCGAGCTCACACACATCATTAAAGATGTATACAGCAATCCCCGACACTGCAAAACGGGGTTAAGTATCCGCCATAGTCTGAGACAGGTAGTCAGTCAATGCTCAAAATGGCGTTGCTCGCGCGTCCATGCCATAAATAAAACATCACAAGCAACCAGCATGGGCTCGCAATCGCGTAAGATAACCCATAAACATATCAGCTAACCCATTTTATTATCTTTACCACGTCCTCTCCATTTGTATAACAGAAATCCCTTGGGTTGAACCCAAGTTCCTGCTTCTACGCCGGGCTATGCCCAACAGCAAGGGCCACTTGCTGTATTCTGTGTCCTGACATCTATTGTGAAATTTTCATTCTCGCAAAATCCTGGGAATATGGGTAAGAAAAAATATTTTTAGGCTTGAGACCAAACGACTTTTTGCGAGTATTATAGTCACCTACAAGAAGCTCGTAGTGAAGGTGAATAGGCAGCTTCCAATCAGCTGTATTACCCATTTTGCCAAGAGCCTTTCCTCGCCGAATCTTTGATCCGGTCTTAATCTCAGACTTCAGACGTTCAAGATGAGCATAGCGGGTAAAAATGTTATGCCCATGGGCAATAAGTACGTAGTTACCGTAGTCTTTGCGATAGCCAGCTTCTACAATCACCCCCCCTGCAGCAGCACGAATCAGACTCGGAGGTTTAGACTGAAAATCAACCCCTTTGTGCAGCCGGTTTCTCCTACGACCAAACCCTGAACTCAAGCACGCACCTGTTGTTGGTACCACCGCCAGAAGGACCTTTTTGTTCACCATCACAAAAGGCTTAAAGCCCCTCACATATCGATTTTTATCCACCTGCGGAGCATTTGAAACCCGCATGCGAGGACATAGCTGAAGCCTCAACGCAAACAGCCCTACCCCTCTGCCACCAGCCAAGCTATCATCACCCGAAGATAACGGGGACCCGAGTGACGACGACCGGGCCAAAGATGAAGAGGGCTCAGGAGTTACCCGCGCTTTGGATACCTTCGACCTCTCAGACTGCCGGGTCTCAGCCGAAGATGCAGCTCCTCCAGTCTTTGGCTTGGAGTGTGCACAATCGTACAGAGCCAAACACAAACCAAGTAACAGACCGAAATTCCGTCTCATACTAGCACGCTCACGATGCGAGACGAACTTTGTCAATACCTCATCGCAGGCAACAACAACCAGGATCTTTCAAAGGAAAGAAAAGCAATCAACATACTGAAACGGAAGGAAGAGGTTAAGATCTGTTTGTAACATCGGAGTCGGTCTATGATTCGTCCCTGATTGTCCTGTAACCTACAATCCCCCTATAATCGAAGGCCTCTCAGTCAGGCAGCTAGAGTCAGCCCAACTCCGAGCCCCGCATTCCGGTAAACCAGTCACCGCAGAAATCACTTGGTTTGAACCCAAGTTCCTGCTTCTTCGCCGGGATATGCCCTGCTGCGCGACCCCTTGGTGATTCTTACAGAATCCATTCAAGGGGTCTTTGCTGTAACTCGCAATAGTTCTACATCAGCTTGAAAGATACGCTCTTGCCAAAGACAAACCACATTGCTCAATTTTGCCATACATTGGAAGCACTCTTGAACCCATCTTCATGGTTGTCCTAAAAACCGGTATACATTTCCATTACTCATGGACCTTAACAGCCTGTTGATCTAGCCCTGCACACATCTGTCGGCCGGTCTTTCCGTTAAACGTCCTGGCCACGAAAAGTCTCTCCTCGGTCACGTACCGCCGGGTACGCTCGCCTCATCGTCAGAGCGTTTCACGAAAAGCCTGGCTCGACAGCTACACACATGGCCAAATCAACAGGCTGTTAAGCACGTAGAATTTTGGCCAATCATCGATGGCTCTTTTCAACCGGTCTTCAAGGTCGGTTGAAAAGCCGGTATACCTTCCATTGCTTATTTGACGCTCTAGGCGGGTGAAAGTTGGACTTTCGTCCATGTAAGCTTAGCACGATCACTTCATTTTATGCCAGTCGCGGAACATCAACGGACTCCTGCGCAATCACGGTGTGTGCGACCATTCGCATGAGCTAAGTTTGAGTGTACCCTATCTACGGTGGAGGCCCGGCTAACTCATGGGTGATCTAAAGGTAACGAGCAATATAGGCGACAAAGAACAACAGAATTTTATGCGAGCCTTGCTCGCTGACATACACGCGCTCGAACAAATCTTGGAAGAAGATCTCCTTGAAGCAGGTATCGTTAGGATCGGCGCAGAGCAGGAAATGTTTTTAATCGATGCCCACATGCGTCCAAGACCGGTGGCTCTCGAAGTCATCTCTGAAGCCTCAGACAAACGCCTTACTAGTGAACTTGCTCTTTTCAACTTAGAAGCAAACCTATCTCCACAAATCTTCCATGGGAGCTGCTTAAAGGCCTTCAGACAGGAACTAGAGGAGATTATCGCGCACGCAAATGCCATCGCTAGTAACCACGATGCGAATATCTTGCTGACAGGTATCTTACCTACCCTCAGGCTTTCCGACCTCAGTCTCAATAATATGACTCCCGCTGAACGTTACATTGAACTCGATCGAGTCATGCGTGAAGAAAGGGGAGGAGCTTTTGAGATCAATATCAGAGGTACAGACGAGCTTCATCTAACCCACGAAAATGTGATGTTAGAATCGTGTAATACATCACTCCAACTTCATCTCCAAGTCTCCCCTCACGAACTTCCTCTCGTATACAATATCGCACAAGCGGTAGCTGGTCCACTTCTCGCAGCCTCAGTAAACTCCCCACTCTTACTAAACCACCGTCTATGGAGTGAGACCCGCATTGCTCTTTTTGAACACTCTATTGATCTGCGATCTGCCGCTGACAGAGAAAAGGGAGAACAACGTAGAGTATATTTTGGTGACCGCTGGCTAACCGGTTCCGCCCTTGAATATTTTCGTGAGAACGTCTCAAAATTTAGGCCCATCATGCGGTGTCCCGAAATCGATGAGGACCCTCGTGACGTTCTCAAACGGGGAAAAATCCCCAAACTTTCCGCTCTTCAACTCCATAGCGGAACCGTCTATCGATGGAACCGTATCTGCTACGGTACCTCGGGCAACTCAGGGCATCTTCGAATTGAGAACCGGGTCTTGCCGTCTGGCCCTAGCATCACCGATGAGGTAGCCAATGCTGCTTTCTTTTTCGGAATGATGTTCGGACTCAAGACGGAGCTTGCTGACATCGCGCAACAACTCCCTTTTGACGATGTCAGAGACAACTTTTTTCGGGCGGCAAGATTGGGACTAGATGCCCAACTCCGATGGGTTGGCGGAAAACAACAGCCAGCGACCAAGTTGATCCTCGACGTGCTTCTCCCCACGGCTCGACGAGGTCTTGAGTCAGTAGATATCGACAGTGACGATATTGAACACTACCTCGGAGTTTTGGAGGCCCGCGTTCGACAGGAGCGCACTGGCGCACAGTGGATCGTCGACTCCCTCAAATCGATGACTGTTGGTGGCGAACACCACAATACAACGCGCAACTACGCTCTGGTCGAATCCATGGCGGAGGCACAAAAGGCTGGCATCCCCGTTTCCGAATGGCCCCTCGCTTCCGTCCGACCCGATGAAGAGGCATGGCGACGACGCAGCGAGACAGTAGGTCAAATTATGACCACGGAGCTATTCTCAGCTCGACCCGACGACATCATTGATCTGGCAGCAAATCTTATGGATTGGCACCAAGTGCGCCACGTGCCGGTTGAAGAAAGAAATGGTAACCTCGCCGGCTTGGTTTCCCACCGAGACGTGCTGCGCGCCTTTACTCAACGTAGCTTGCAGCACACCGACAAGCTTCTTGTCCGAGACATTATGCTGACCGATCCTGTATCCGTCCTTGCTAACACCCCCACTATGACCGCTATTCAGATCATACAAACCCATGACGTCAGTGCTTTACCAGTCTTGGACGGCAAGCAATTGATCGGGATTGTGACCCAAAGAGACTTGATGAAGATCGCCGTTCGGATATTGGAGCAGTTTTTTGTTTCTTCCGAAAAGCGAAAACCAAGAAACGAAGGCAACGGAGTTTCCATCTCTAAAGACAGACTCCGTTGAACGCATATACATGCGCCGCTGATCAGCGGCATCCATGGGGCGGTGATCGACAAACCCCAATCGAAAGATCCTCCTTCACACGTACACAACCATATAACTCCTTGGTCGTTGTACGAGGATACCGCAGAAAATCTACATTTAGGCCCCTCACTTACCCATCAACGATGGTTGCACATTTTGTCATCTCGCCTGTACTATCAACCCGCTCCTTATCCCAACAAACCTCAACTGAGGGACCGGATGTAGCTCAGTGACTCTAAGCGTACACAAACCAGGGATGAGCGGTCGAACGGCTTCCGTCATTGGATACGACACATACCCTTCTGCCCCAAATTCGTCACTCACGAGCTATCAGCGGATATCGGTGGTCCAAAGCGGTATACACACGCTCTCCCCCCCGATTGTACACAATATCTCCAGCATACCAATTTACCTCGGTCGCGACCCCCTGCGTGCAGATATAGTCCTCGATGATAAGCGGATCAGTAAGGTCCAAGCTCTTCTCTCTCCGATTGATAGCCACGGAGAATTCCGACTGCAGGACAGCGGTTCTAAAAACGGCACCTATCTCAACGGACTGAAGCTCACCGAAGCTCAATTGCTGCGTGATGGAGATGTGGTCCGGATGGGCAACACCCTGCTTGTATACGAGTCTGTAAACTCGCTAGAGGTCAACCTCGGTCTCTGTCCCCCTGATCTCTCACTACATGAGTTTGCGGCTATCGAACGGGCGAAAGCCGTTGCGCGATTGAATATCCCCCTATTACTGCGAGGTCCCGCAGGCCGAGCTCAAGCCGTGCTTGCACGTTGCATCCATGAACAATCTGGTCGGTCGGGACCTTTTGTAATCGTTGACTGTCCAGAGCTCAGTCCCCAGGACCTCGAAGACAAGCTCATAGGTAAATCGGGAGGTTTGCTCCACTCCAACAAGAACGGTTCATTACTCTTAAACAACCCGACCCAGCTATCAGACGCTACCCGCGCTGCACTGACCAAAATCATGGCCGATGGTCGTCATTTTCGGCAAAAATCATCCCCCCCGCGGAAACACTCCTCAGAAAGAACAGATACCCGAATCATATGCTCGGTGACTCGGAGCTCTAAGACCACTGCCAACTTTGAACGGTTCCTCCTGACCCAAACTTCCGTGCTTTGCATTGATACTCCACCCCTCACCAAAAGGCGCACCGAACTGCTTCAAAAGCTACTCTCACTTGGTCTTAAGCAGGCAGGCCTCAGTCTCACCGTGGCCGTTGCCGAGTTGGTCCTCATGCACTCGTGGGCGTATAACAGCCAAGAACTTGAGCAGTTCGCCACCACGCTTCAGCACGCCCGCGACCCAGTCGGCATTGAGGAACTACCTCCAAAAATGAAAAAACTCAGACCACAAACCGAGAAAGACCAACCGTAATACTCCCTAGGGGTGCTCTCTCGCACCTTTCAACAAATACCAAATCAACTGCATTTCTTCCCTGCTTCGACTTATCCGAGCATCAACATGTTGATCCTCTGTCAAATAATCACAGCGCCCCAAGGCCAACAACTGTGCCATCGCAATGACGTCGCACTAACGTGCTCGACCCTATGTTACGGTGTCCGGACTAAATCTTGGCTCTGTCCAGATTCCACGGGTGTGGCAAAAACACCAAACTCGGCGCACAGCTCTTCCGTTGTCATCGAGCGGACCTTTTCACTCCATATACGCAAAGCTTCATCCGGAGAGTCACATTCAACATGACTCATGAAGCTCTGGTGCCAATCACCTCGGGCAAAAAATTTCTGCCAGACGATACAATAGCCACTTTGGTTCTTGATCATTCGCATCGCTTTTCCTCGTAAGCATAAACCTAACCCAAGGCTAATTTGCATTTCACGCGCAGTGTTGTTGCATAGACCTAGCATACAAATTTGCGGGGGATGTGACTGACAAAGGCAATCAATCGTACAAACAAAACCTATGCTATATCATATAGTTATATCTCTGACTGCACTAAGAATCCTCTGAAATATCGGCGCTGCATGCAGAGGGTAATCTCTGTATTTTTACGTCAATTTCCGTTTGTAGAGTGTTCAACGTGCCCGTCAGCCGAATGGCCTTCCACCATTTATGCTCAATATTCAATGATTGGGAGTTGGCACCCTCGCTAGTTGAGCCTATCCGTACGGGAGAGTCTCAACCGCACACATCGCACTCCCGTCGCAAGCTGACAGTTCTGACAGCCGTCACCACAACCAGGGTAACAAACTTTGTCCCCCTCCGCTCTAGCAGCCGGTTGATTTAGCCCAGTGTGTAGCTATCGAGGCCGGCTTTTCGTGAAACGCTCTGACGACGAGGCGAGCGTACCTGGCGGTACGCGACCGAGGAGAGACTTTTCGTGGTCAGGACCTTTCACGCAAAGACCGCCCCATAGATGCGTGCGGGGCTAGATCTACCGGCTGCTAGGGCGCGTCTTTAACCCCCGGATCGCATGCTGACTTAAGCTAGGACAAATTCAGGAGTTCTGTCTCCGCCGATGTCTCCGATGTAGAGCCTCCGCAAATCGATAAGGGGCGTCGGCGTCATAATTTAGATAAAGAGATGGTTCAATCAGCTCAAGCTCCATCACCATCGGCTCATGATCGTGCCAAACCATATCAACACGGGCGTACAGCAGATCATTCGCTACCTGCTCAATCAGTCGGTCCGCAATTTGTTGCATCTGAGAGTCAGGTTGGACGCTCCGCAGATGACCGCCATGTTCTTCCTGTACCCTGAAATCGCCATCTCGAGGCTTCTTTTCCACCACATGACTCAACTCGCCATCAAAATAGAACAGAGAGATTTCACCCGAACTCACTATACTGCGAATAAACGGTTGAATCATAAACCGGCGCTTCTGGAATAAGCGACCCGCCTCCTCATAGCAGCTAGGAGTCAGCACCAAAGTATCTTTTGCACCCGCTCCAACCGTGGGCTTTATGACAAGCTGATTGGTCGAGAACTGTTCAAACGCACTATCGATCAAGCTTGTATCCCAGTCATCAGCGTAGAACGTGGGGATGATCGGGAAGCCCTTTGCTCCGATATCCAGAAGATACTTTTTATCTAAATTCCACCGAATAACCGACAGTGGATTCTCCAGAGTAGCTCGTGATCGGTCAATACGCGTTAGGCACCGCAAAAACCCGACTGTATCCTTAAGGTAGTCCCAAGTACTCCTAACCACCACCACATCAAAGTGTTCGTAGCTGATAGCTTGGCGCCACGGTACATCATCAACCGACCATCCTCTTGCTGACAGGGGAAGTCTCGCCAGGTAGTCGTGATTCTCTAAGTCCTCAGGATCGTTCATCGTCAAGAACGCACACGACAACCTAGGTTCCCAGTCAGATCCCATCCTCAAAAGCCTACATTACGTAATCATCTTCTTTTCTCATTCGTCGAATGAAACTCAACTTCTGTACCACTCTTCCGCCCATTAGCGTTCACCTTTGAACAATAGTGGCAGGTGAGCCACATTGGACTATTATGGTGGGCGGCAAGCTATGGGGCCGGTGGGAAAGACAGTACGTCGTAATCGGTTGCGCCGACCTAAGGCGAGAATGCGGACACTACGAGTGGTGTACTCACCTGACTCGGCCGCAATAGGTCGAGGGTATAACCTTAGCAATGAGTCGTGGACCATTGGCCGAGCGGTTGATGGTGTAGGTCAAATTGCTGACGATGCACTCTCTCGTTCCCATGTCCGCATCACTCCCGAAGCCGGTGCTGTCTATCTCGTTGAAGATCTTGGGACCAGCAACGGGACATTCATCAACGGTCTACGCATCGAAGACAAAACCCCGTTAGAGGTAGGTAGTGTACTAGCTGTCGGTGAAACCCTGATGGTTATGGATGCAAGCCCCCCTCGGGACTCCATGCCGGCGCGCGACGACATCGTCGCCGAGATCCCTGAAATCGTGGGTGATTCACTCGTCGCAGCGCGCCTTCGTCACTCTATTGCAACCATCGCCCCAATCTCCGCCTCTGTCCTGCTTCTTGGGCCCACCGGCTCCGGCAAGGAGGTCGCAGCCCGAGCTATCGGACGGCTGAGTCACCGAAAGGGCCCCTTTGTCCCAGTCAACTGCGCGGCCATTCCAAACGAACTAGCAGAAGCAGAACTATTTGGTTACACCCGTGGCGCATTCACCGGTGCCACAAGCGATCATGAGGGATATTTCTCTCAGGCAAACGGTGGTACGCTATTTCTAGACGAAGTTGGCGATCTACCGGAACCGGTGCAAGCCAAACTATTACGGGTCATAGAAACGAATGAAATACAACGACTCGGCGATCACGTTCGCAGCTCTCTCGAGCTCCGAGTCATTGCCGCCACCCACAAAAACCTGGACGCAGTGGGTTTCCGCAAAGATCTCTTTGCTCGGCTTGGCGAATGGGTACTTAATATTCCGTCTCTAGCAGAGAGAAAGACTGATATTCTAACCCTATTTACCCACTTTCTCCAAACTAAAGCATCCCCGCCTTTCACCTTCGCCTTCGCTGAGGCACTCCTTCTATATCATTGGCCCATGAATGTGCGAGAGTTACGAACTTTGGCGCTCCGCTTATCCAATCTTCATACTCATACTCGCTGCCTTGATGTAGAAGACCTACCTGAACTCCTCCTTGATACCCTTGAGCACCGGTTCGAAGAGGATCCGATTACTAACAGAAGAGATACCGACCCTTTCGAGGTACGCGCTCCTCCCAAAACAGAGCTGGAACAACTTCTTGCGGCTGCTCATGGTAACGTGAGCCAGGCCGCCCATGACTACGGCTGCCACCGCAACCAGCTTTATCGATGGCTTCGCCGCCGTAACATCGATCCACGAGTGTTCCGACCCCATGAGTAACTCACCCTTAGCCCTATTTTGTAAAAAATATCGTGTCCAACCCAGCGTATTCCCCCCTTCTGCGCCCCCTCTTCGTGCTGAGCGAGATGACAGATACACAATCATTGGCGAACTCGGAAGAGGCACCTTCGGACGAGTCGCCACAGCGCTCGATCATGACCTCCGCCGATATGTTGCGATCAAAATCCTCGACCGAAATATCTATGACCCCTCTGATATTCAGGCATTCCTGAACGAAGCAATCATTATAGGACAGCTAGAACATCCCAATATTATTCCGGTGTACGAGTTAAGCTATAGCAACAATCTCGGATTGTACTATACCATGAAACGCTACTCTAACCAGTCCCTGCGAAGCCTGCTCAACAAGTTATTATCCGGAGACTCAGACATCATCGACCGCTATAGTCAGTTTCGAAGGATAACTATCGTAACGGAGATAGGTCGAGCACTCGCTCATGCGCACGAACGTCATATAGTTCACTCTGACCTTAAACCTGAACACGTACTGCTAGGCCAACTAGGAGGGGTGGTTGTTGCCGACTGGGGCCTTGCCCAAGTCCTCAATACAAATGGGTGTACTCCGCCCAACAATCCCCGTCCTCACGACGGAACACCTCTATATATGTCTCCGGAACAAATTACGGAAACCGCTGCCGATCTCGACGAACGAACCGACGTCTGGTCTCTGGGTGCAGTCTTATACGAATTACTCACCCTGCATCCTCCTTTTCCTGCTCATTCCCCCGAAGACGTATACGAAGCAATTCTTACTGACAAACTCATCCTCCCCTCCGTACGAGCCCAACAAGTCACGATCTCCCCCCGTCTAGACGAAATTTGTCAAAAAGCCCTCAGTAAAAGCCGCAACCACCGATACCAAAAAGTGGCTGATCTCCTCGCAGACATTTACGGTTACCAAGACGGTACCAGAACTAAGATCCGCCGTCACGAACATCTTCAGCGGGTTCTTCGAGAGTCCGAGCGTATTCTGACTCATCTCCATACCACCGAAGTCTACCTCCAAACAACTCTCGCCGAACCAGCTGCCGAGGCAACCCGAGACCATCTACTGACCGGCTATGAGCAAATCGGGGAACTCATTCATAACGGGCTCAACACAAATCCCCGCGATCCCCATCTTATGAAAATGGCCGGACAACTCTATTGGCGCATATTCACCAATATATACCCCAGCGGCCCACGTTCCCATCCAGACCTCACCCATCGGGCCTTAGATCTGATGGTTAGCCTCACCAGCCGAGCTACCACCGCAGTGGTCAACGAAGGTCGACGTCGAGCACCCGAGCATGACCCAACAACAGAAGATCCATGGCTAGACATCATCCAAGCCCTGAGCCGTAACGAAGCCATTGCCATCGAAAAATCCCCTGATGAGCTTCAGGACATCGTCACCCGCATTGAACTGCTACGGAAAGTTGGTCTATTTCGCACCTTAGCGTCCTATGAGCTTCTACCCATAGCCGAGGCTTGCGAAGAATTACGATTGCGAGCTGGTCAGCATCTATTCCAAGAGGGTGATCAATCTACTCATCTATACGTCGTGCAATCAGGCACAGTAAAAATTCTCCACACCCGAGGATCTATCTTGAGTGAGGTCCACTCCGGAGGTGTTTTTGGTGAGGTATCCGTACTTGGTGCTACGCTTCGAGGTGCAACCGCCCAAGCGGCGACCCACAGCGTGTGCTTGGCTTTGGATGCAGCAAAGTTCTACTCCCTCTTACGTGGTTATCCTGATATCTCTGTCATGGTAATCGAGGCTCTAGCCAGTCGCTTGGATAATGCCCTAACAGCAAATATCCAAGACAACCATAACTAGCAGCCTGTTCATTTAGCCCTTTGTGTAGCTATCGAGCCCGGCTTTTCGTGGCGGTACGCGACCGAGGAGAGACTTTTCGTGGTCAGGACGTTTCACGGAAAGACCGGCCGACAGATGCGTGCAGGGCTAGATCAACCGGCTGCTAGGTATACAGCAGAAATCACTTGGGTTGAACCCAAGTTCCTGCTGCTACGCGGGCCATAGCCCCGCTGCGCGACTACTTGTTGATTCTTACAGAATCACCAAGCGGTCTTTGCTGTAAACCGATCACGTAGGCCTAACATCTATGAAATTCTAAATCCTTCAACTTGTCCAAGCAAAGTAAAGGCTAACCTTTAGCACCAACTACACTCGGCTGTGGTTTTCGATAAACTGCCACGGGATTCGTAAGCTCCCCCGCTAACTGAAGAGCCCCCCCTGGGTCTGACAAGTCTATTAATTGTTGATTGTTAGCAAATTGTAACCGATTCAAACACGATAACGCAAACGATGGTCGAAACAGATCAAATAAAGCAAACTTATCCCCATATTCCGGATGCTGATCTTGATAATTGTGAATCACATCCGCAACCAATTTCCAAAAAACAGACTCTTTAACACCCAGCTGCTCATCCAAAATGGGAACTAAAAACCTAAAAAAACAATCGAACACATCAGTAAAAATCGACAACAACCGGATAGGCTCTTTAACATCAACAACGATACGAGAAATCTTTTCTGGTAGACTATCTGGTCGACTAAAGAGACAGACCTCTTCACCTATATCCTTTATAAAAACCCCTACCGGAGTATGCTCTTCGAGCACCAGAATAATATTTTCACCGTGCGGCATAAAGACCATATCATGCGCGTAAAAGCAGTGAATTAATGGTGCCATATAAGCTATCAGATAACATTTAATCCACTCTTCAGGATTTCGACCACTGCTCCGAATTAACTCTCCTATGAAGGACTTGCCCCCTTTATCTATGTGAAGAAGCGAAGCCATTGTTGCCAAGCTTTGGCCTGGCCTAACCTTGGTCATCGGGCTTTCACGCCAAAGCGAAGCTAATAATTTATGACTGTGGTGTCCTGGAGGCGCAGCCTCTTGCACAAGGGGTTGATGGGCGCCTATCGCCGCCAGTTCTCTGAGTACTCCAAAGCCAGTTACACCTAAGAACTCATCGCGCTCAACCACTTGAGCAACCCATTGATTGATCGCAGGAGTTACAGACATATACTTAGATGAAAGTCCTCGATAAAACCCCATGTTGAGTATCGACAACGAACATTTTACATAGTGCCGTGTGGGATAACTTCTATTGAAGAGCGTCCGAATACTCTGCTGAGGTTGATAACTATCAACACCCTGCCCCAAATAGATCATTCGCCCCTGTGCCAATTCTCTAGCATAAGCGGTGACAAGTAGATTTTCCCATTGCCACGGATGCACCGGAATCCACAGATAATCCTCTGGATCCACACCTCGATGGCGAAGTACTTGATAGAACCTCTCACGGTCACTTTCTGGTAGCTCGCGCTCCAAAAAGCTTCGTTGGTCTACCTCCTCATCTACATGCCAAAACTGAGCCTGCTCTCGACTCAGCGCCACCCAGACCAGGTGTATATCCTTACCACTTTCGGGGGCGTACGAAGTGCGCTCACGAATATCAAACCCCAACCGGGCATTATTTGCAATGAAGCAAGGATGCCCAGCCGTCATACTCGCTTCAATCGCTAGCATTCCAGCTCGCACCAAACTACGACTATCCCATCGCTCGTTGAGAATTTTGTACGCATCTCCTAGTAGAGTCGCATTAACCTCCTCCAAGTAGGTCATCATTTGCGAATCGGGGATCGCCAAAGACGTACGAAAATCTAGGATAAACTCTTGCCCTCCTAGGTCTGAAGTTTTCTCCTGCACGAGCCGCTGAACACTCAAAGGCTCAACCTCCCAGTGATCTAACCCGAATCTCTTCGCTTCAAATGTATACTCAACTCCCGGCCGATCTGCAATTATCCTATATTTTCCGGCGCCTTTCGCTAGTGGTTTAATCATACGCTCGTGGCTAAGCTCACCTATTGCCTTCGCTACCAAGCCTCTAGTTGCAGCGCCCCAAGCATCTACATCTATACCACTTGCATCTCCAAAATCTGGATCTATCACGTTTCGACGTGAGTCAAACTGTAGCTCAAACGCCTCCCGCGTGCAAACGGAGAGTATCGCTGATTTTTCAGGAAGATCTCCTTCAGCTTTCAGACGAACCTTCCCTAGCTCC
>JAHQVK010000128.1 GCA_019634385.1 Myxococcales bacterium
GATTCTGCTCGTCTTCTGTTTAAGCCGGTCAGAAGTTGATCTGCACGCACGCCTGTCCTACCCGAGCAGGTCAGAAGTTGATCTGCACGCACGCCTGTTCTACCCGAGCAGGTCAGAAGGTGATCTGCACGCACGCCTTGTTCTACCCGAGCAGGTCAGAAGTTGATCTGCACGCACGCCTGTTCTACCCGAGCAGGTCAAAAGTTGATCTGCGCGCACCCCTGTTCTACCCGAGCAGGTCAGAAGTTGATCTGCACGCACGCCTAATTTCACCTGAGTCGGTCAGAGGCTAGGGCGCGTCTTTACCCGCCGGGGCCAAACCTTCACAAACAGAGGATACGGCGTCATCTCCGCAGCCGGAGTTTGAAGACACACCCGAATCGGTATGCCCCATCGAAGCGATACACCTATATAGAATCACTGTTCATCATGACCCTCGTTACCCAACGCTGGTAAAAAATGTCTCAATTGTAGTCACTGCTCACCCAGCAATTGGTGGGAACAAACTCTCACCCTGTAGCTTTTTGTTTACATTACAGCAGAAATCACTTGGGTTGAACCCAAGTTCCTGCTTCTACGCGGGGCTATGCTCCGCTACGCGACCACTGGTTGATGCTCATAGAATCAACCAGTGGTGTTTGCTGTATCGCCTCCGGCTCTGATTCGTAGCTAAAGGGTTGCCCCAAAAAACCACGACGCCTATCTCACTTCCTTGTGAGCCACCGTTCTATGCGTACGCTCTTCGAGCGCCTCGGTGTGACGTACGTCTTGCTAGGACTAGCTGCGACACTGGCCCCCGGGTTCGAGGTTTTCCCCTTCTTTTGTTGGTTCCTCTTTCCCATCGTGCCGGGAAACGAGCCCCGCTACGAATTGATGGTCGATACCCTTCAGGATAAGGTCTTTTCGCCACGAGTGAACTTCCAAAAGCTCAACAATATCAAAGATCCTATGGCCATGGATCTTTGGCTAGCCACTCAGCGCCTCGGCAAAGCAATCGAGATCCAGCAACCGGAAATCATCCATCGAACCAGAAGACTGATCGAAACCAACTTCCTGTGCACAGGTAGCAAGTACACCATTGACCGAGTCATATTTGATCCAATTGATAGATGGAAACATAACAAAGTCAGCGAACGAGTGTCGCTGGCAACATTCAACAGTCAGGCAACCTGCCAAACCGCGGTGTGGAACAATCGATGAGCAAGTTTTTTGGTAGTCGCCAACAACCATATAGTTTCGCCGCACCACTGCATGCGCTTCGTGAGCGAAGTCTGACCGCAAGCACACTTCTTAGAATTTTTTACGCCTTTCCCATATTCTGGTACGTGACTCATCTTCAGTCATTTTCCCCCCTCCTGCAACCCATTCCCGTGGAGTTGGTCTGGTCATCAAAATGGCTCCTGCTGATGGACAGACAAACAGGGGCCGCGTTCGTACTTCTTTCGGGCATATTATCCGCATCTGTTGCTCTTCTCTTTCCAGAGAAACGCTTTGTTCGAGTTTGGCTGTTCATTAGTTTGTTCCAAATCCTTAGCCTGAAGTACTCATTCGGCAAGATTCATCACCTCATGCATGGATGGGTCTACACATCTTTTATACTCGCGTTTTTCTTGCCCAACGAATCCTTTTTTCCTCAAGGCAGCGGCCGAGCTACGCAGCACCGGACCATGCTGGTATTTCATGCTTGTACAACCATGCTCGGCATTACTTATGGACTGGCTGGCCTTGGAAAGCTACTTGGTACAGTGTATCAAACTGCACTGTGGCAAATAACACCGCTCCACCCTTCTGCTCTGGCGAGGCATATTGCAGACCGTCTACTTCAGACCTTTCCCGACAGTATACTTGGTGGATGGATGATCAACTATGGTGTCTGGTTATGGCCCGCCATGCTCGGAACCGTGTATCTACAGTTGTTCGCTGTACACGCCGCTTTTCGTCCTCAACTCCACCGACTATGGGGATTTGGACTAAGTTGCTTCCATCTCATCACCGCATTGACCATGACTATCGACTTCAGCCCCAACCTAGCGCTGTTGGGTATTTTCTTTGTTGCTAGTCCTTTTGCCCCCGCTAAGTTCAATATCATGGCCATAATTAGAGAGTTGCCCATTTTTGGATATATATTTACCCACTTCTACTCTTATCGCTCAAAGTCATCAACTTAACTATATACAGCAAAGACCACTTGAACTCATTCTCTTAGAATCAACAAGGGGTCGCGCAGCGGGGCATTGCCCGGCGTAGAGGCTTGAATTTGGGTTCAACCCGAGGGATTTCTGCTGTAGAGACACCACCTTCTGGTGAAGTATCAACCATCCAATAACGGTGCCGGCATACTATTTACCAGAACCTCACGCTCTCCTTTTGGACCCACCGCTGGCCCAATAATCCCTTGAGCCTCCATCATTTCGATCATACGAGCCGCACGATTATATCCGACCCTCAAACGACGTTGGAGTCCAGATATCGACGCCTTGCGTGTTTCCGTGACAATTTGTATGGCCAAGTCATAGTGCTCGTCCACGTCTTCAGCCTCCACCAGACTATCTTCCCCATCCTCCCTGGGACGCAAGATAGTTTCGTCATAAACGGGGCGTCCCTGCATTTTCCAAAACTCTACAACTCGCTCTACTTCTTCTTCAGAAACAAAGCTTCCGTGGATACGTGACGGATTCGGGGCAGTCGTATCCATCATCAGACTATCCCCTCTCCCCAGCAAGGCCTCTGCACCAGGCATATTAATGATCGTCGCTGAGTCGTGGCGAGAGGCCACTCGAAACGCCAATCGGCAGGGGAAGTTGTTTTTTATGACCCCGGTGATGACATCAGTTGATGGTCTTTGGGTCGCAAGCAGAACGTGAATGCCCGCCGCTCGAGCTTTCTGAGCCAATCTTTGAACCGATAGCTCAACATCCCGAGGTGCCACCGTCATTAAGTCCGCAAACTCGTCGATTAGTACCACAATAAACGGTAGGAATTGAGGCACACTTTCCCCTCGCCAGGGATCATAGATTTTTCCTGACTTCGCGACTCGCTCGGGGTGTTCCTCTTCTAATTCCCGCTGAGTCTGCAAACGTTCAAGTTTTTTGTTAAACGATGCCAAATCTCTTACTTTGAAGTCCGAGAGAAGTTTATATCGCCGCTCCATCTCATCTACCGTCCACTGTAAAGCAATAGAGGCTTGTTTAGGATCCGTGACCACTGGTAACAAAAGATGAGGTATATCGTTGTATAGAGACAGCTCCAACATCTTGGGATCCACCATGATAAACTTCACCTGGTCCGGTGTTGCTTTGTAGAGCATGGATAAGATCATAGTATTGATGCTCACCGACTTCCCGGAACCGGTAGTACCCGCCACCAGCAAATGCGGCATCTTTTGAAGGTCTCGGACTTGGGGGCCCCCTTCCGCATCTTTACCCAAAGCCAAGGTCAACAGTGATTTAGAGGACCTAAATCGTTCATGCGCTGCGATCTCCTTTAGATATACATTTTCGCGGACCTCATTCGGTAACTCAATACCAACTACACCTCGGCCCGGTATTGGAGCCACAATTCTCACCCGGAGGGCCTCCATAGACATCGCAATATCATCCTGAAGGTTAGCGATCTTAGCCACCTTCACCCCCGGAGCGGGCTCATACTCATAGGTGGTCACAACCGGCCCTGGTCGGATAGCGGTTACTTTTCCGCGGACCCCATAGGTTTCCAACTTCTCTTCGAGTCGCGTGGCTCGAAGGCGAAGACTCTCTTCATTCACCGGCTCTGGCGCAGCGCCTTCATGGTCAAGCAAGTTGAGGGGCGGGAGTTGATAGACCCGTTTTTCCGTATCTCTACTTAGTTTACGGGGATCTTCATCGAATCGAACCGCCTCTACTTTGCGTTCATGAATGAGAGGAGCTTCCTCGGGAAGGGCCGGCGCTTCGGACTCATGGGCATCTGGTGAAGGAAGCGGCAAAGACATAGTTGGTCCGGCAAGCTCCCGCAGGTTTTGCGGTGTTTCCGGGAGGGATAGTTTCTCCAGATGGGACAGAGCTTGAGCTACAGGCTTTGGGGAAAATAGTTGTTGTCCACCGAAGGAAGTTGGCTCACCCACGTCCCCTAAAGATCTCGGCTCCGTGACACGGGCATCTATCTGCTCCAGCACAGCCGCTGGATCATCCAAAGGGACGTCTTGGGTTTCAACCGGTGGAGCCATGGAACTCTCAGCAACCGGAGAACCATCATCGATCGGGACTTCCACGAAGGAAGCCACATCAAAATCCCCAAGGATCGGTTCATTCTTAAGGGCAAAAACCGGTTGGGGATTCTCTGGCGGAGGGTCTTCAGCCCCAATGCGCTCAACAATCAATGCCGCCGGCGGAACATAGCTATGAGCCGGTACGGGGTTGCCCACCCCTGGCACCTGCTTTTCCCGCTGCTCAGCAATGCGCTGCAGGGCTCGAGCTTCCGCTTCTGCCTCTGCTTTCATCACCATCGCTCGCCGACGATCTTCTCGTCGGTAAGCATCTGCCTCCGCTATCCGAGCCACTGCCTCTGCTTCTTTACTGGCCATCGCTCGGCGACGATCTTCTTTTCGGTCCTCGTCTACCTCCGTCATCCGAGCCGCTGCCTCTACTTCTTTGGTCCGACGATGAGCAGCAACCCGCGCGGCCCGACGATCAGCCCACCCTTCATAAAAGGCACGTAAGGTCCCACCTATCGCCCCCCCTAATCGTCTCAGGAGCCGTACGAAAGAGGCATCTGCCGCACCCATGAGTCCGAGCAAAATCGCTCCTAACACGGCGAGCCCAGAACCAACCGGTCCCACCGCGGAAAGCAACTTTTCGCCGACGTATAGTCCAAGTGCGCCTCCTGCTGGCTTACCGAGGATCGTGCCTCCCAACATGTGCGCTGACACCGCCATTGAAGCTACAAGCAGCAGCAGAGAACACATGGATAGGATCGACGGCAGGCGAAATTTGCCAAAAAGCGCAGCACCGGCGATCCCCACCGAGCAAAGCGCACCCAAGTAGCCGACGACCCCAACTGAAGTGAGGAGATTGTCCGCGAACCGACGCCCAAACTGCCCCACCAAATTGCTTTCTCCGGTAGTATCAGCCGGATCAAACGAACCCAGCGCAAAACACAGCGCTACCGCCACCAACATGAATGTGAGCCCCACGGCCTCCAACAGTCGGTTGGGGACCGGCTCATCCATCTGCTCAATAAGCTCAGGAACAGCGTCCACCTCGAGCTTGGAACGTCGCTTACGCATGGCGCCCGACAATTGTGAGCCACAAACTGCTTTGTGGACACTTTTTGTAGAAGAGAGAGTTGCTCTTAACCGTCCTTCCCCCCATCACTTCGATTGCTGCCCATCTCACGCTTGAATCTCCCGCCTGTTTAATGAGTCATACTCATCTACGTTCACCTCGTTGGTGAAACCAACCGGAAGGATCTTCATTATGAACTCACTTCTCATTGCATCAGCTTTCAGCGTGATCGTCTCCGCTGCCCCAACCGCTACGCCTAAGGTCTCCCCTAACGCTCAAACCCTGGCGGACAAAGTCCAACAGTTCTATGACAAGCTGGAGGACTACCAAGCAGATTTTGTTCAGCGCTATCATCGGACCGCTCTGTCCAAAACGTCTGAGTCATCCGGCACGCTCACCCTCAAAAAGGGGGGTAAAGTACGATGGTCGTACGAGCAGCCTGGTGTTCGTCTCTTTATAGCCAACGGCAAAACATTGTGGGTCTATGAACCAGAGGAAGAGCAGGTGATCGTCGATCAGCAGTTTTCGATCGATAAGCTCGGAGGCTCCCTCGCCTTCCTATGGGGCAAGGGCCAACTAGAAACGTCGTTCTTCCTATCCATTCCCTCATCGGAGCATCACGACTTCGGCAAAGAGGCTAAAGTCTTAGAGCTCCGACCCAAAACCGATCAGACCTACAAACGTTTAGTACTCAAGGTGGATCCCGAATCAGGACGGGTGGAGGGTACCATCGTCTTTGAAACATCCGGAAATACCAACCGGTTTGAGTTTACCAACCCCAAGATCAATCAGGGGCTAAACGATGCTCTATTCGAGTTTGTACCCCCAAAGGGCGTCGAAGTCGTTCACGCACGGGCGAGCTAAACCGCCGAGCTACATCGGTACTAACGCCCACCAAACGGACGCACTCGAACCCATCGCCACCCCCAAAGAGGGGCTTCAGTACTGCACATCGGGTGCGGGTATGACGCAAAATGCTCGGTTATCGCGGCACGCACCATCCGCTCTTCGCGGACAGACAAGAAAAAGAGCGCAACTCCGATCAACCCTATGGTCAGTGAGCCCACAAATAAGGCCACCGCCACAAACAAGCCACCGAACACCCTCGACACCGATGCGGCAACCTGGGTGCCGTGGATCACACCATATCGGGTCGTCAACCAGGCCCGCAGGATCCGACCACCATCCATAGGTAGCGCTGGTATGAGGTTGAATAGTCCTAGGCCGAGATTTACCACCCCTGCGTAGGCAAGCAAGTCTCCAAAGCCTTCAATATCCAACCGTAGTGAGCTCCCAAAGGACATCGCCAATGCCCCAAGCACGGATGCGAGGCTTAAGGACACCGCAGGTCCCGCCACCGCTATCCACGCCTCATCCTCAGAACTTCGGGGTGCGTGCTTCAAGAGGGCAGTTCCACCAAGTAGATGAAGATCTATGCGAACGGTTGGCACCCCCAGCCTTCGAGCCACCAGTGCATGCCCCAGCTCATGAAGCAGTACCGATCCAAAGACAACGATCCCCGCTGGTAAACCCCAAAGGCCAAACTGCAGCACAAACAGCAACCCCAGAATCAATAGCGAGAGGTGCAGTCGAATTGGGATTCGCTGTACCCTGGCGACTTCATACGTCATGTTGCATTCCATTCGTAATCCCGTAGCTCCGAGCATAAAGCGTAATCCCGCAGCTTCGTGCGTGAAGCGTCAGTTCCCTAATGAAAGGTCGATTAATCTGCGACACCAACAGCTTAAGTTCAGTTGTTAGTCGCGCGCTAGATTATATAACCGAAGTGATGGGCAAGGTAGCGTGGCTTTTGTCGGGCCGAGCATGGATCTCCCCCTATGCGATGATCCTCTGTGCGGCGTGTGCCTCCAAAGGCCACGAATCACCGTCGCCCTATAACGATGCTTCGCCCGCACCAACCGCTCCGGATGATTCAGCTGACAGTTCACCTAACTGGCTAGAATCCTTTGACCAGCGAAACACTTCCACCAAACTCCGCGGCCAAGCTGAGCTCGATTCCAATCGAGGCGTCCTCACCCTAGAAACTAGTGCCATCCCTAACCCGGAAGGTGAAGAATTGATTCACCTGGAAACCCCTTTGGTAGATGAAGCCGGGCGGATGAGTGGCGACATCCTCCAACTAGCTGCCGAACAGACTTTTAGTATTCCAGACGGTATTGAGCTCCACGGTCAGACCGCTGTTATTATAGAAGGTTCCGTCCAAGTGGGCGAAGGCGGAATCCAGATTGCCGCTAGAGAAACGGTCCGCATCGAAGGCACCATTGAATCCGCGGGTCCAATCGAAGTGTACATCACCGAACCCACTGGCGCAGTCAGCATCCGAGGCTCAATCCAAAGTCCATATATTAGTATTCTCGGGCGGGGTCGCATTCAAATGAATGGAACCATCACGCTAAGCCCCCAACAAGCTCAAGCGCCATCGCTAATTCTCGACACTTATGGGGATATTGAGCTTGGTCCCGATCTAAGGATCGAAACTGAAGGAGAGGCTGAGATACAAATCCAGACTGCCGGCCAGGTACAATTTGCCCCTAATGCCCTGCAGACCCCATCCTCGCCTCGGCTTCACTGGTCCGTGGAAGCTAAACTCATCCACATGCTCAACAATTTCTCTGGGCAGTTGGGCTCCTTTCACATGACGGCCGAGGAAACTATTCAATTTGAAAACAATACAAAACTGGAGGTGCTTGGCTCCCAGTTTGTTATTGTCGGCCCATATATCAACCTAGGCTCATCAACCGCGTTTACAAACCTGCATCCTGCACCTAGGGTGTACCTGGAAGCCAGAAATCAGCTGGTTGTGGGCCAAAACGTAAATATTACTGCCATCCCTTCAGAGTGTAACAAGGCCTCCCCAAGTATCCAGGTCCTCGCCGGACTCTATAGTGGTGAGGGAACTGCATTCTTCACAACCACGAGCACAGTGAGCACCGAAGAATGTAGTACCCGAGTTGCCGCACAAGACCTCAATGGCCTTGCTCCTATCATCACTCCAAATATGGACATTCAGCTCGAGCCGGATTTGAGCTTCGACCCACCCCTATTAAATACACGCACGTATGGCCAATGGCGCTCCGAACCGTTTCAAGTACCCGCCGGCACTTACGTGAATCTGGATCCGGCGTCCATCACCGTCCCCTTCGGTACCCGTGTTCAGGTCTCTATGGCTACCAGCAACAATAGCAGCTCAGTTGCTGAGGACTTCTTGAACCCTGACGACGGAATGTGGCAAATCCCTGACGATCACTCGTGGGCAGTCATCTCCATCGAGCTCGATGGTCTGCGCTACGACGCGCCCATTGTTGACCAGATAAGCTTGACGTGGCCCTAGCCGCCTATTGATCAAGCGGGTAATCATCATTCGGGCAGTCTTTCCATGAAAACTGCCTAACGGTTTCGCCTTTGGAAGAAGAGCTATTCTTCTATATAAAAGTTTCTGTGGATTGGGTTTGGCTTCTTATTTTTCTCGCATCCCAAGGCCTAATTGCCGTTTGGGCTTCACGTTCCATCAAAAGTGCCACCGATTTTTTTGTGGCTGGCCGAAAACTGGGTCCATTGCTGGTCACATTTTCACTCTTTGCCACATGGTTTGGGGCCGAAACATGTCTTGGTGCTTCCGGTGCGGTATATACCCATGGTTTGTCTGGTGCTCGAGCGGACCCCTTCGGTTATTCTATATGTCTTTTGTTGGTTGGCTTTCTGATTGCTGAGCGACTAGCCTCGGGACCTTATCTAACCCTCGGCGATTTCTATCGTCACCGATATGGTCCCCGAGTAGAAAAACTCGCAGTATGCGTTCTTCTGCCTTCCTCGCTCGGATGGGCAGCAGCGCAAATGCGAGCCATGGGTGAAGTGCTTGCTTCCACCAGCCCGCTCGACGTTCAGACCGCCATACCCGTAGCTGCGCTGTTTGTAGTGCTCTACACCTTTGTTGGCGGGTTGCTCAGCGATGTGATCACCGATCTCGTTCAGGGATTGATACTAACAATTGGTTTGTGTTTTCTTCTTGTGGCAACTATATGGAATCTACCGTCAGACTTTCTTTGGTCAACAGCCCTAAGTTCATCGAGACTCAACCCGCTACCCACTACAGAATCTATTTGGATACAAATCGATAGATGGTCAGTACCCATCCTGGGCTCACTTATCACCCAAGAATTGATCGCCAGGGTTCTAGCCGCTCGTAGCCCATCCATAGCCAAACTCAGCGCACTGAGAGCAGGGGTTATTTATATCATCGTTGGGACCATTCCTATATTTCTCGGTCTCTTGGGTCCAAGTCTAGTACCGGATCTCCAAGACCCAGAACAGTTGCTTCCAACGCTTGCCAAAAACTACCTACCGCATACTGCTTATATAATTTTTAGTTATGCCTTGCTGGCCGCTCTTCTCTCAACCATCGATAGCATCTTGCTCTCCTTATCCGCGTTGGTATCTCACAATATTTTCACCCCTGTACTGCACCTCCAGAATCGCCCCAAAGCCGGCTTGTGGCTTGGGCGATTGACCGTCTCCATTTTCGGAGCGATTGCTTGTGGTATCAGTCTCAACGCACAATCCGTTTATAGTTTAGTAGAAGAGGCCTCCAAACTAGGTACAGCGGGAATTTTGGTAACAACCATGGGCGGATTATGGTTCAGCGGTGGTAGTCCTTTAGGAGCCGCGCTCAGCATCCTTGTTGGGCTTTTTGCCACCCCCATGCTGGATGGCATCGTCGCTGCGCCATTTCTTCTTTCGGTATTATCCGCTGGTGGCATCTTCGCAATACAGAGCATCTTTTGGCCCAATCGCGAACCAGGAGCATTACTGTCTTGATAGATATCTAATAGTTGAAAACTCTGAACCGTTTCGATCCGACGATATCTGGTCCATCCTTAGAGTGTGTATATAACTATGATCAGATATGAATCGAAGCAGTCATGGGTAGGAAATCTGTGCTCAACATAAACGACTTGGTGTGGAAGATTCGGAATGAGTAATTTCGAAAACTAAGAAGCAATCACATTCTCTCGAGCCCAGCTCTCCAGTTTGCGTGCATCAGCATCAAACTTCCGAATGCCTTCTGAGAGCTTTTCTACCGCCATTGGATCTCCATTGTGCATCCAGCGATATGTTTTCTCATCAAGATGAATAAGGTCCTCACCCTCAGCCTTCGAGGCCTCAGGATCAAGTTGACGTTCAAATGGCTCGTTGGATTCAGACAGTTGGACTAGCAAGTTGGGGGCGATCGTTAGGAGGTCACAGCCCGCCAGCGCAATAACCTGCTCCTTCTTTCGGAAACTCGCACCCATAACTTCAGTGCGATAACCATGTCGCTTATAATAAGAATAGATGCGACCGACGGAGACAACCCCAGGATCTTCCTGTATTGCAATATCATCCACACCTCGATCACGCTTGTACCAATCATAGATTCGTCCGACAAAGGGAGAAATGAGGGTCACCTGGGCTTCGGCGCAGGCTATGGCCTGGGCGAAACTAAAGAGAAGTGTCAAGTTGCAGTGAATGCCCTCTCGCTCAAGAGCCTCCGCTGCACGAATACCTTCCCAAGTGGTACCCACTTTGATGAGAATTCGTTCACGGTCAATCCCCCGCTCGTCATAGAGCCCGATGAGTCGCCGGGCTTTTGTGACCGTAGCCTGAGTATCAAACGACAACCGAGCATCTACCTCTGTGGAGACTCGACCAGGAATGGTTGCCAAAATCTCGGCACCAAATCCTACCGAGAGACGATCCATGAAGTCCTCGGTACGAGCATCCTCTGAGCCCGCAGACTGGGCAACCCGAGCCGCATTTTCGACAATTTCTCGGTACTCCGGCATCTGCGCCGCCTTTAGGAGCAAGGAGGGATTCGTCGTTGCGTCTCGCGGTTTGTGTTTGCGAATGGCCTCAATGTCTCCGGTGTCCGCGACCACGACCGTAAACTTTTGTAGGGCTTCGAGTTGAGTCATAGCTAGAGGGTGCGGGATATTTGTTCTCAACGCGAGTCCTAACTTAGCTGAGGGCTTTTGACCGACTATGTCCGCCATAAATCGACCCAATTGAACCCATGCCAGAGTGTACTTCGTACCTGACCGAACCATTTGCCGAAGGAACGGGCCCCCGGCCCCTTGTCCGAGTCCCAGCCTCGGGCCTGTCTTTGCCCCTCCGGGCCCGACCCCTCACACCCGCTGGATGGGGCGGCCAGAGGGCAAAAACACACCCTAGAGTGCGCACAGGGAACCGGTCGGCACTGTTTTTGCGGAGCCCCCCTCTCTGCTAAAAGGTCACGTTGGTAAGAGAACGGTGACAGGCTATCGTTTCAAAGATGTCGACAGGTAACATTCAAAAGACACTGACACAGCACATTCAAGATCAGCAGCGAACTCACCTGGAAGCTACTGGACATTTGTCGGCCTTACTGACGCAACTTGGCGTCGCTGGCAAACTGATTGCTGCTCAAGTGCGAAGGGCTGGCCTGATCGAGATCTGGGGCGACACCGGAGATACCAACGTCCAAGGAGAGACCGTTCAAAAACTCGATCGCATCGCTCAAGACGTTTTTGTCGAGACCCTCACCGCATCAGAAACGGTGGCGGCCATGGCCTCCGAAGAGGAAAATAGCATTATCGAAGTCAATACCCATCAGGCGGGTGACTACATTATCGCCTTCGATCCGCTAGACGGATCGAGCAATATTGATGCAAATGTGTCTATTGGAACAATATTCGCGGTCTATAAGCGTCATGGTCAGGACGAGATTGTGCGCAGGGACGTACTGCGTCCAGGACGAGAGCAGATTGCAGCCGGCTACATCCTCTACGGATCGTCGACAATGTTCGTATATACGGCAGGAAAAACGGTTGACGGCTTCACCTTAGACCCAAGTTGTGGCGAGTTTTTCTTGAGCCGACCCAATATACGGATGCCGGACAAAACCAGGGTGTTGTCGATCAATGAGGGAAACGAAGCCTACTGGCCGGGCTGGGTTAAGCCCTTTATCAACAAGATCAAAACTCGCAACAACCAAGACAAACGACGGGTGACCTCTCGTCATATTGGATCTCTTGTTGCTGATTTCCATCGTAACCTCATTTACGGCGGTTTGTACTTGTATCCCGCCGACGCAAGAAGCCCACAGGGTAAACTTCGCGTCCTGTATGAATGTAACCCGCTTGCCTATATGGCTGAGGTCGCCGGCGGGGCGGCTTCAGACGGTACAAAGCGGATTTTGGACATTCAACCAGAGCATCTTCACGAGCGAACCGCTTTGATCATCGGGCCTAAAAACGAAGTCGCCCTCGCTGAACAGTTCATAAAGGAGCACTCCTGAGCCTCCGCTTACCAGCGGTTGTCCCCCGGTCCGAGGCTGAGCTCCTCACCCGAGCTTCAGCTCTCGCCGGTCGATCATTGCAAGAGATCGCTCACGCCATCGGCGCTCAAATTCCTGGGGATACCACGCGGGCCAAAGGTTGGGTGGGTCAGCTCGTCGAAGACGCGCTCGGAGCAACCGCCGGTAACCGCGCGGTGCCAGACTTCGAAGCGCTGGGTATTGAACTCAAAACGGTGCCTGTTGATCCCGATGGGCGCCCACGCGAATCGACCTACATCACCATTCTCCCCCTAAACGAGCTCGCTCGGGCTACATTCCGAACCACATCGCTGGCCAAAAAACTCAACCGTGTGCTGTTTGTGCCCGTGGAGGCGCATCCCCAGCTCCCGCTGTCAGTACGACGACTCGGATCACCATTCCTTTGGTATCCTACCCATCAACACATGGAAGCTCTGGAGAACGACTGGAACCAATTCGCAGAGTGCATCCGCAAAAACGGTGTAGATGGCCTAGGCTCCCACTTGGGAAACATCCTTCAGATCCGTCCAAAGGGCTCAGACGCCAGAGATCGGACAAAGGTACACACGCGTGGTGGAGTCACCATCGAAACCATGCGGCGGGGCCTCTATCTGCGACCTCGCTTCGTCCAACAGCTATTTTCTCAAAGCTTTCACATGCCGATAAAATATCCGCGAGATTTTCCCCCACGAGATGACGCTAACGATATATAGTACTCCAATATAGCTATGACCTCCCGTCGGGTCATTTTGAAGGTTCGGTCTGAAGTGGAGTGCCCGCTCTTTAAAACAGGGGACCGAATGGTACTACATTTGCCCTCTGTGGAGACAGAGGCATCCTCGGCGGTTTGCGCCCTCGCTCTGGCTAAATTCCTGGGAGAGACCAGCCTTGCTAACTGTCCTCGTACTGTATCACCGATAGAGCACGGAACATTTGAGTGTCCACGGACCAATGAGCCGGTCGTTTTTGATGTGGAGAGCTTCGCGGAATCCCACACACCAATGCCTTTGGTGTCTCAGCCTCCTACCAACCGTAGCTCTTTGACCGATCTCCTCCGAAGACTGGATGTGTTCCGTTCGGCATCCGCCAACGTGCTCGAGCAAGTGATCGCTAGCTTACGAATGGAGCTATACGCACCAGGAAGCATCATCACTGAGAAGGGGCAACCGGCTCGAGACTTTGTTGTACTTAGCAACGGTGAGGTGGATGTTGTTGAGTGCACCAATCTGGATGGTACAGAGCGGGGTCTACGAATTCGGGCTCCATGGCGTTTTGGGGAACTCTCACTGCTAACCGGCTCCCCCAACTCAGCCCGGATCATCGCTCGCACAAGCACCACGGTCTTTCTGTTAGACGGGGATTGCTTCCATCGTGTGCTTCGCAACCACCCATCGGTTGCCCATCGCTTTATCCAAGTTCTGGCCAGTCAGGTAGAAAGTACCAATTCTATTCTCGCTCGCGAGGGCCAGTTCGGCTTTCGCGGCCAGCTGACCGTGATGAATCTCTCGACCGTACTACAGGTACTCGCTGAGGCCCGACGTTCCGGACGATTATACCTCCGGTCTGGTTCGGAGTTTGGGTTCATGGGCTATAACCAAGGTCGGATCTACACCGCTCACTACGACACATTGAATGGCGCCTCGGCAGTATATGCTCTGTTAAAATGGGCCGACGGGGAGTTTTGGTTTGAGCACGAACCGGTGCCGAAGCAGGACCAGGTCGAGATCGGGGTTATGGGATTGATCCTAGAAGGCATGCGTCGAATCGATGAAGATACGACTTTATGAACCGGTTTTCCTACGACGCACGATTGCCAGCACCCATAAACGAACCTCCCCGGCTGCCCCTCGCTCGCATACCGACCCCCCTCGAACCCCTCAAACGCTCAAGTGAGGATCTAGGCATCGATCTGTGGATCAAGCGAGACGATCTTAGTGGTTCGATACTTTCCGGAAACAAAGTACGAAAGCTTGAGTACCTCGCTGCCGAAGCCAAACAGCGAGCCTCGTCCTTATTGGTCACCTGCGGCGGCGTGAACTCCAATCACGCCCGAACCGTGTGCGCCGCCGCCAAACGTTTGGGCTGGAAGGTGAAACTTCTCCTTCGCGGGAGCGAGCATCATCCCATCCAAGGCAATCTGCTCCTTAACCGGTGGCTAGGCGCTGATATCACCTACATAAGTAAAGACGAGTACGCCCACCGCGACACCCACATGGCAAGGCTAGCTGGCTCCACTGGATACGTTATTCCTGAGGGTGGCTCCAACGGTCTAGGAGCGGTGGGGTACATCCGCTGCGCGTATGAGCTGGTTCACCAGGCACAAGAGTTGGGTCTAGATCTTCGCCGGGTGGTCCTAGCCTGCAGCAGCGGAGGTACAACCGCGGGCCTAGCACTAGGGTTCGCCGCACTCCACGCCGATGTGGAGATCATCAATGTGGCCGTCTCTGACCACGCGGATTACCTAGACGCCCGAATTAAAGATATTTTGGAAGATACCGCCGCGAGAGGCATTGCGGAACCCAGCCTCGTCAATCAAGCCCGATGGTTCAGTTTGGATGGATTTGTAGGCAAAGGCTACGCCTTAACCACGCCCGAAGAGCTTCAACTCTTTCAGCAGTTCGCAAGCCGCGAGGGTATCATTGTTGACCCGGTGTACACCGGCAAGGCCCTCCTCCCCTTGTTAAAACATACTCTTCCCACAATCGCAGGTAGTACCGTGTTTATACATACAGGCGGTATCTTTGAGCTGTTCCAGTATACCGATCACATGGCTTTTATCAACTGATCCACCACTACCGGTATCCATTCCGAAGCATTCCCAATGAGAACCGCACCGGTCTGGCTATGTTGGGCAAGGTCAACAAAGTAAGAATCAACATCCTTGTTCACAACGATGAATGGAATATTTCTCTCACTAACTCGCTCCGCTACCTGAACCGGAAGGTTCGTAGTTCCCGAACTCCCCACCACTAACAACAGGTCCGCCGCTTCAGCCGCTCGAAGTGTGCTGTCGTACCGAAATCTAGTCTCATCATAATACTCATCGAACCATAATACGTGTGGTCGCCCCAAAACCCCACACGCGTGTCGAAGGTAGTTGATCTCGTCATCGTGGACTTGGCGACCACGCGCCCAATCCGTGGAGAGCTCCTCGGGAATGAGCCGAGGGTCTAGTTCTCCGACATCATCAAAACGCATAAACCGAATGTTTCCATGCACCTCATACGTCTGCTCCCGTGAGGCTCCCGCCCGACCATGCAGACCGTCAACGTTTTGGGTGACCAAGGTAAAGCGTTCATTTAGATGCTGCTCTAGTCTCACCAGCGCGTGATGAGCAGCATTGGGTTCCGCACGGAGACAAACCCCACGTCGATAAAGGTACCAAGACCACACTTCACGAGGTTGACGACGGAAAGCAGACAGTGTGGCGAGCTCATGAGGATGGTAGTTTTTAGAACCCACTTGCCAATATCCTTCGACACCGCGGAAGGTTGGAATTCCGCTTTCCGCGCTAATACCGGCCCCACTCACCACAACAACCCGTTGCTCACCTTCCATGGCCTGCATCAAAAGTTCGCGGGCTTTTCCCTTGAGCTCCTTCAATTCAATTTCCTTAACCAGCAATGGTAGCCGACACCTGGGTTGACGGCCAAGGTATACTCCCGCTTTGGATAAAATTCGGAGCTCATCTCAAATGTACACTGTCACTTCTTTCGATCTGGTCCCAGCATCCCCGTTTAGCGAAGCAGAGCTAAACGATATCCGAGCCAAGCTTGAGACTTATACGATGTACTATGAGGAGGGTGATGCCCTTTATGTCCTGTTTGGTTCCGCTGAAGAAAAGCGCGAAACCATAATGTTGTTCACCCGAGCCACCGCCCCCACATACGACGCAGAGTGCGTGGTTCAGATCCGGTCAGATCGACTCCGAATCCATCCTGGCGGACCATCTAGTGCCTTGATTTATCTCCGCGATTTCGTCGCTTGGACCCAAGCAAGAGGGCCTCACCAATTGGTCCGTGCCGGCAAGACCGCCACACTCGACGAACTTCTCCCCCCAGTGGCCGACCTTAGTCTGGCTTGATATCTACATGCGTATACGACTCATCAGAATAATCTTCTGCGCTCCGATCCGCGCCTTATAATCTCGCGGCCATACAGCGTTGGACCACTATTTACCCAACAATTTCCAGTATTCTAAACCCAACGGAGGGATGTTTGTTTGGGTGAGAGGGCCTGATGGATTTGCCGCCAAGACTGCCTACTAGGATACAAGTGGGACACAACACCGCAATTGTACCGAGTAAGTTTTTCTTTACTGACCCGGCCCGAGGGAACCGACCCTGCGGCTCGATTTCGCGTGGCCGACGAAGAGGCGCTGGACAAAGCGGTACAAACGGTTACCGAATCAATTGAGCGAGTCAGGTCAGAAACCGAATAGCGGAAATTTATGAACGTATTCGAGTGCACAGACATTCAAGGGATTTAGGGCGTGTCTTTGAACTCCGGCTACGGAGATGACGCCGTATCCCGTGTTTGTGAGGGGTCGCCACGGAGGGAGTGGCCCGAAAGGGTGGCGAAGCCACCGACCCCTCACAAACACGGGAAACAAGTTAGAACGCGGTCCGGGGGTTAATGACACGCCCTAAACACGAAGCGTACAACCCTATCATGAGTTTATCAAGGTTGATACTTTGAGTGCCGGTCTCAACAGCCCCATACCGAAGACGAAGTTTATTACGTCATTGCAGGGCGAAGGCAGATCCATGTAACTGGTGATGACCCTTCCATTCAGCACGGCACGACCATCTTTGTGGCCGCTCACGACGAGTATTATGTTCATTCGATTGAAGAAGATCTGGATCTGCTCGCCTTCTTTACACCGCCAGGGGGCTCTTTGGCCGAAGATTCGCTATGACACGCCCCCCTCCTACAGCAGAAATCACTTGGGCTGAACCCAAGTTCCTGCTTCTACGCCGGGCTATGCTCCGCTGCGCGACCACTTGTTGATTCTTACAGAATCAATTCAAGGGGTCTTTGCTGTATTCAAAATAACAACAGGCTACGTCCCCCACTTAGCGCCAGCCATCAACCTAGGGCGTGTCTTTAGACTCCGGACCGCGTTCGGACTTGTTTCCCACATGTCTGAGGGATCGGTGGCTTCGCTAACCTTTCCGGCCCCTCGGTCCGGTACACACAGGGCTAAATCAACAGGCTGCTAGCAGGCCATCGGAAAAGTGAGTTAGGCGCTTCGC
>JAHQVK010000129.1 GCA_019634385.1 Myxococcales bacterium
AAGGACCCGCGAAGCGCTTAACTCACTTTTCCGATGGCCTGCTAGACGAGTTTATCAAGTGGAAGCAACTATTGCTCTTTATACTCAAACCGTGCAACAAGACTTGAGTTGCCCCTGATGTATCCGCAAGACAACCAGGCCATGCTCATACCCAATACCCTCTTGCTCAGTCGGTGCTGCTTGCTGCAAAGTCCGCCCGCTGCAAGCCCAGTTTGCCCATCTTCGCCTGCAAGGTGCTGGGCCTGAGTCCCAACAACTGTGCCGCACCGTGAGGCCCATAGACCCGCCCCCTAGCCGCACGAAGGGCGGCAGCGATACACTGGCGCATAGCTTCGTCGAAAGTTAGGACTAGCTCTGGTTGTATGCTTAGTGGTTCATCAACCGGGCCCCGTTCGATCGTCAGTTCGAGAGTATCACCCGGCGACAGAATAAGGGACCGCTCTAGGGTGTTTTCAAGCTCACGTACATTGCCCGGCCATGGCCTGCGGCAGAGCTCAGCCCGCGTCGACGGCTGGATGTGAGGCACTGGTCGACCCTGCCGAACGCACAGTCGCTCGAGAATAGTATCGGTCAGGGCGGCAATGTCCTTGGGACGCTCACGGAGGGGGGCTATCTCGATGGGGAACACGTTCAAGCGGTAGTACAGATCGGATCGAAACAGACCTTGGGCCGCACGTTCGTCCAAGGCATGGTGCGAGGCAGCAATCACACGCACATCTACGCCTCGCGTTTCGCTACCTCCCACCGGCTCCAGTCGACGTTCTTGCAGGACGCGTAAGAGCTTGACCTGCGCACCCGCCGTCAACTCCCCAACTTCATCAAGAAACAGTGTCCCTCCATCAGCGCGCTCAAACTTCCCTGTATGCTCACGACTTGCACCCGTGAAAGCCCCTTTCACGTGGCCAAAGAGCTCACTCTCAATAAGCGCCTCAGGAAGCGCGCCACAGTTAACCGCTACCAGCGGTCCACCGCGACGAGAGGAACGCTCGTGAATAAAGCGCGCCAGTACCTCTTTGCCCGTACCCGACTCACCGTGTAGCAGCACCGTGGTGTCGTGGGGCGCAACGCTTGCCGCGAGATCCAGGCTCGTCCGCATGGCTTCACTCTCCGCCACAATATAACCAGGCCGTCTAAGATGAGCGAGCTCGTCGAGTAGACGCTTGTTATCATGGTGCGCGCGATTAGAGAGGGCCGCGACTTTGCCTACGAGCTCTGTATGCGCAAACACTCCCTCCACCACTCGGCCAAAGGCCCGCCACAACCCACTGTTCGCGTTCGGCATAGCACTGGAAATTTCCGCCACGAGTACCAACGTACGGCGGTGATGCTTGGGAACACACAGCGGCATGCCCAACAGCATCCGGTCATCACGACCATCCGCTTCGGCAAAATGGATCGCTGCTGGACCAACGTAATGAACCACGTCCTTGCTACGCAGCAGCGTTCCAGCCAGGGAACCAATCACCGGGCGCGGACCACGATGGGGACCTCTTCCTTTCGGAGTAGCGAACATGCACCGTAGCGCATTGTGGTCCTCGAGATAGCCGTACTCAAGCCGTCGTACATTCCATACGTCGGGTAGAGCACCTAGTACCGCCGCCGCCGCCGCCTCGCTCGTCCAGCAACCGGAGGCGGCGGTGGCCAGCGCCTCAATAAGTGCCAAATCGCTCACCCAAATCACAGTGTCACCGATATTTGGGTGCAGCAAGCGCCTTATTTGGGTGTCTCAGTTCGGATAACCGCACAATTTGGCGTCATAGAGCGACACTGAGGCTGGTACAGCATTCGCTATGTCCTACCGGCAGAAGGCGATTTACTTAATGGCATATGTAATAACTGAACCTTGCGTAGGAACCTGCGACGGGGCGTGTACCGATGTTTGCCCGGTTGATTGTATTCACGGTCCAGTGTCCTTGGACGAGCTTGCCCGGACATCAAAAGAGGCCCGCATCGAGGCTGTTAAAGGCCAACAGCTGTACATCAATCCAGAAGAGTGCATTCACTGTGGAGCCTGCGCCCCAGAATGCCCCGTCCAGGCAATTTATGATGAGGACGAGCTTCCCGAAAAATGGGAGAGCTACCGTCAACTGAATACAGAATACTTCAATAGCTAAGATCTGCTGACACCTAGGCAACTTCCCTTAAATAGATTACGCCTAAATATCTTTCCCGCACCCACCTAAATCACTATACCCAACCCTACAACCGTTTGATTTGGCTAAGTAACCATAGTTAGCAGCAGACTTTCTGTAGGACTTCTGCCCGAAGATTCCTGTACTACTACACTTGGGTTGAATCCAAGTGCCTGCTCCTACGCCGGGCTATGCCCCGCTGCGCGACCCCTTGTTAATTCTTACAGAATCAATTCAAGTGGGCTTTGCTGTAATTTCTTGCCGAATCCAGCAACACGCCCTATCCGCCTGTGAACCGGGACTAACAAGCATTTCGGGCCGCCATTGTCGTGAACCACTCACATTTGCTTCGCCTCTCATAGACTACACCCGCCAAGTATGCGCCTAATGAGAGGCGAAGCGTTTAACAAAAACCCACATCAAACTTCGCCGGCTGGGACAAATTAACGGGCTGATAGTAGCCTATGAAAAACCGATTCTGGCCAAGTCCCAAGATCTCGTAATATATTGTACCCATAAAACATCTTCACCCACATGCCATGAATATATGACTTTCATCACAATCATCATCTCTGCCTATGTCCGCCATAGTTTTTTTGAACAATCCAAGATGACAAATAGATGTACCGTTCGGCATGTTCATTTCCGTATCGCGGACGCCAACATACAGCAAAGACCATTTGAATTGATTCTGTAAGAATTAACAAGGGGTCGCGCAGCGGGGCATAGCCCAGCGTAGAAGCAGGAACTTGGGTTCTACCCAAGTGATTTCTGCTGTATTGGATAACTAAGATGAAGAACCTAGCAACTTCCACATTAACACTTATCGTAGTCCTTGGACTTACCTCAACCGGCTTGGCCCGAGGTATACGACGAAACCAGGTACCCACTCAACCTAACGGATGTATCCTCTGTCATGTAAATCCCGACGGTGGACCACGCACGGACTTTGGAAAAGACGTTGAAGATACATTGCTCATCGATGACGGGGCTGATCCTTCCACCGGCGTAGTCGATTGGCCAACAGTATGTGCGCGAGATTCCGACAATGATGGATCGAGCAATGGTGAAGAGTTGGGAGACCCAAACTGTACTTGGGCGGCTAATGCTCCAGCCACAACGCAGGTCAGCAACCCCAACGTAGATGAAAATGCTATAGGACCTACTATCGATGAGGATGATAGCGGCTGCTCAGCCACCGGTTATGCAAATGCCTCTAGCGCTGCCTTATGGCTTATGGTGATGGGCTTTGGCTGGTTCGTTCGGCGCAAGAAGCCGACTCTGCTCTAGCTCCTAAGAAATCATCTATCTAGAGATCCTGCCTATCCGCTTGTTCTTTCAGCGATGACTGCCTGTCTTATGGCATCCATTGTACGCTGAAATCCGTAACTAGCTTGAAACGGTACAACATCTGACATCTTTTTGCCCGCGCGCAAGTCAGAACACACTGACTTCACTTGAAGGTCATATCCTCTAGTGATTCGCGGGTCGACAAAGTGCTCAATCAACTCATTGCCCTCATAAAGAAAGCATTCCTGGCACCGAAAGGCATTGGGGATGACAATGTATCCCTTCGTTCCGCTCACAACCGCTGAGCTTCCTAGACGAGCCCGAAAACTACAACCCAGTACCGCGGAATAGTGAGCCTCCGGCCCATACCGAAGCAGCGCAGAGACTTCGGTCTCCACCCCGTTTGCAGCAAAATATCCCATCGCCCGAATCGACACTGGCTCTTGTTCAAAGAAATAGTGCGCAATGGCCACTGGATATACGCCCATATCGAGGAGGCATCCCCCCCCCAGCTCCGCAGCGTACATCCGACTATGGATATCGTAAGGAACGGGATTTCCGAAGTCCGCTTTGACATGGATCAGCTCCCCAATGCGTCCTTCGTCCACCCAAGCCTTAGCCTTTTTCATCGGAGGAAGAAAATAGGTCCACATCGCTTCCATAAGGTACGAACCACTCTTCTTCGCCTGAGCCTGGACCTCAGCACAGTCCTTGGCATTGACGGTGATAGGTTTTTCGCAGACCACCGCTTTACCCGCCTCAAGAGCGCATAAGGCTTGCTCCTTGTGGAGAGCGTGCGGAGTGGCTATGTACACCACATCAATGGCCGGATCTTCCACCATCGCTGAGACACTCTCATAGACCGTGGAAAATCCGTATTTTTGGGCGAAGGCTTCCCCTCTACTTTTCTCGCGGGAAACCACAGCACGAAGGTTGGCGTCTGCAACCTGCGGAAAGTCTTCACAAAAAAGATGAGCCATCGTCCCTGTGCTCACGACCCCCCAACCAATAGGATTCATGCCCCATACTCTTACCCAAACCCCGACCGTCAACAAAGCCCACGGCGTAAGCTACAGCAGAAATCACTTGGGTAGAATCCAAGTTCCTGCTGCTACGCCGGGCTATGCCCCGTTGCGCGACCCCTTTGAAGTCTCACACGGCTGGGCTCAGGTCACTGGTCGCAGCACACCGCCCAGCATCTGTAAGCGTCGAGGCATCCTTCGGGCAAGCACCGAGTTGTGGGTGACAAGCACAATGGTCAGCCCCGTGCGTTCATGGGTTTCATCCAGCAGCTCGTGAATACCAGCCGCTGTAGATTCATCGAGGTTGCCCGTCGGCTCATCCGCCAGCAACAGCTTAGGCTCAAGCACCAGGGCCCGGGCGATAGCCACCCGTTGTTGCTCTCCCCCCGATAATTCCCCCGGACGATGATGAAGCCGGTGATGCAAACCCATCAACTCCAGCACCGTGACCGCCCGTTCATGAGATTCCGAGGCACTCCGTCGCTGGATCAGTACCGGCATGGCCACGTTTTCGAGAGCAGTAAATTCAGGCAGGAGATGGTGAAACTGAAAAACAAACCCTATTGACCGGTTCCGGAAAGCGGCGAGCGCCCCGGGAGATTGGGCAAATACATCATTCCCGTTAAACAAGACCTGCCCGGAACTCGGGACATCCAAGGTCCCCAAGAGGTGAAGAAAGGTCGACTTTCCGCTACCCGAGGGGCCGATGATAGAAATGCGATCTCCCGAACAGATCTCCAGATCAACCCCTTGGAGTACTTCAATAGGTTGATCTTCCATCCAGTAGGTTTTTCTCAGCTTGTGAATCTCTACCAGCGCCCTAGAGTTGTTCATTCCTCACGTAAACCTTCCACCGGCTTAAGCACCGCCGCGGTCATCGCCGGATAGATCGTCGCTAGATAAGTAATAATAATCGCCGACACCGCGATCACCCCGACCTCTGACCAGTTGAGAGCAACCGGCAACAATTCAATATAGAACACACTGTTGTCGAGCTGCAGCCCCACCTGCTCAACAAGCAAACAAATAGCGACACCAGCTCCGACCCCTAATAGGCTTCCGCTGAGGCCCACAATCACTCCCTGAATGACAAAGATCTTCATGATGCTGGCATCACTCGCTCCTACCGACTTGAGGATCGCGATCTCTCGCCCTCTCTGGAGCACAATGATCACCAAGGTCGCCACAATCAAAAACGAGGCCACCATGATGATCATCGCCAATGCGACAAACATGGCAATCTTTTCCAGAAGCAGCGCGGAGAATAGCTCCTTATGCATGTCTCTCCAGTCTCGGACATGGTATGGTTGGCCCCCTAATCTCCGGTTGATATCACTGGCCACTAGCGCCGAGAGATCAATATCCGAGATTTTAAGCTCCACCCCCGAGGCTCGACCTCGTTTCCCAAAGAATTTCTGCGCTTGCCCCATAGATATATAAGCATGTTTCGCGTCATACTCGTACATGCCCGAGAAGAATACTCCCGCCACCCTAAATCTTCGCAGCTTGGGTGTAGGCCCCATCGGACCAATTTCCTCCGACACTGGCGAAATCAATTTGACCACATACCCTACTCGAGCGCCCAGTTGATTGGCTAACTCTCGACCGATCAAGACCCCAGGCAAGACCCGTCCCGAACATCGGTTCGAACTATCTACTGGCACTGGGGTATCCGGGAGCTGAGCTGAGCTGCTCGAGGTACTTGTGCTGGACAGTACTGTATCTATCTTAGTCGGTGGGGGCTTAAACTTCGGCAGCTTCTTAAATACTCCGCTACACGCCCCAGGAATTTGGTCTGGCTGTTCCAAATACCTAACATCACCGCGCAACAGGTTTCGCCGGATCTCAACCACCGCATCTTCGGAGCCGGGATCTATCCCTTTGACCAATGTACCCGCGATCAAGCCCTCGTCGGTGGTTATCATAGCATCACCCAAAACAAAGGCAGCAGCGGTCTGAACCTCAGGAACCGTCCTGACTGTGCGCTCCACCGCCTCGTACTCAACAAAATCATCGCCGTATTTTTCGACAATAATATGGGCATGAGCCCCCAAAATCTTGGACTTTAGATCCGCTTCGAACCCACTCATCACACTCAACACCACGATCAGCGCCATGACCCCGATCGCCACCCCCAACACGGAGATGACAGTCACCACGCCCACGAATAATGGCTTTTGCGTACGAGTTCGAAGACCAATATGGCGATACATCAGCCGGCGAGTGATGATCGCCCAAAGCCCCCCGTAGAGCAGGACCACCAACCCGCCCAGCGCTACATTCGTCCACCCCACGGCTCCTGCAGGGACCACAGTATCGGAGCCAGACATCAGCTTAGGCACAACCCGGGCCCCGTATTGAGCAACCCCCCAGAGGCTGGAGCCAAAAAATGCCAGCTGAAGCCCTAGAGCAAGACGCAACCAACGAGTCTGCCGGACTATCATCCACGCCACAAGCACGCCCAAAAGCGTCCCCCACCACACCAACTGAGGCTCAGGAAGGAAAAGACTGGTCCAGACCGCCCCGACGACAAACCCCGCGTGAACCAGGCCGACCCATGTCCTTCGGGTCGGTTGAGGAAAGTTAACTTGCAAGTATCGAGTAGCGACTTTCAGCTCATACTGAAAGCCAGGATCCCAACGACCGCTGCCAAAAAGCAAAAAGCCCAAGCTCCCACCCACCGCCAACAAAGCCATCAGCGCGATCGAGGGTACAAACGACAGCGCTAACAAGATTTGCTCGATCGGCAAACTCCAAGACACCACAAGCGACGTAGGTCCCATGGCCACCGTTAGATAGATCGCGTACCCCACGAGGAGAGCGGTGATCGCCATCTCCACAAACGCCAGCCGCTTGTGTGCCCAAGACAGGACAAAGCCAACCAACAAGGCCGCGACGCCCAAACCACCGGTAGCCACCAGACTAATGACGTTGGGATCCAGGAGTAGATATCGCGCAGCTTCCCGAATGCCAAAGCTGATAACCAGCAAAGTAACCGCACCAATAAAGCCAAACACGGTGGTCCTCTTACGAGCACCTGCCCCCAACGCAGCCCCTACAGCGGTTAGGAACATAGGGGCGAGCGCCACCGCGTTGGCTGCCAACATACCCCGAGCCATCCCGCCATGGGCATGTGCGGGAAATAGGGGCAAGTTGAAGTTACCCCACGTCCCAGCAAGTCCCATAACGGTGAGAACCGCACTGAAAGCACATACCGAACGCCACGGAATGCCTGTAGGCGGGGTACGGCCCTGCCCTTGGCGCCGCAAACAGCCCATCGTGTACCCAGCCAACAAGAACAGGGCCGTGCTCATCGCCGCACCGGTGCCTTGAGCTCGGACGCCACGCGGCACGAAGTCGAGCATTGCTGCCAACCAAGCCTGAGCAACCAGAATCCCAAGCGCAAAACTGGCCCCAAGAGGAAACGGGGGAGCTAAGCAACGCATCAGTCGCGCTGACCGCTACCCACCGGGCGCATTTGAGGGAAGAGGATTACGTCTCGAATCGATGGTTGATTGGTTAGGACCATCACCAAACGGTCGATCCCGATCCCTTGTCCGGCCGCTGGAGGCATACCAACCTCCAAAGCCCGGATATAGTCGTCGTCATAGTCCATCGTCTCCTGATCCCCGTCCGCCTTGGCAGCTATCTGGCCCTCAAAACGGGAGCGCTGATCATCGGGGTCATTCAATTCTGAGAACGCATTTCCTATCTCTCGACCGGTGATATACAATTCAAACCGATCAGTAAGCGTGGGGTCTTCCGCCTTCTTACGAGCGAGTGGGGATACTTCCACGGGGAAATCAGTGACGAAGGTTGGTTGAACAAGATCCGCTTCCCAAAGATGCTCAAAGAGCTCCATATGGAGCTTTCCGAGCGGCCATTTGTTATCAACATGAAGTCCTGCTCCCTCCGCAGCACTTTGGACCGCTAGCCTATCGGACAGCTCAAGGTTGGGACATTTTTCGAGCAGTCCGTCTCGAACTGCAACGCGTCGAAACGGCTTCGAAAAGTCGAGCATAACCGGCTCAGAGCCTTCTTCCCATCCACCATGAGGGACATGTAGACTGCCGGTTACGTCAAGCGCCAACGCCCGAAGCAATACCTCACTGAGGTCCAT
>JAHQVK010000130.1 GCA_019634385.1 Myxococcales bacterium
TCAGGAATATAATTCCAGGGTAAATATCGAAATCAAGACGCCCATCGTATCGGCCTTGCCATCTTTGGTTCCTTTGGATTATCACTCGCTCCCGTTGGGGTGAGTCCAATTCTACAAGTAGTGAGGGTCAGCCGCAACTCAGGATACTAGCAGGTGGTTGGAGAATAGGCTCGAGTAATTGGCAAAGGTGTTGTGGCAAGAAGCATTCGGACGAAGAGGGAGCATACTGGGCGCATAAGACCGATGAGAGCCGAAGGTGGTCGGGTGCTTCAGACGAAAACCGAGCGAAGTGCGTAAACAGTTTCAACCGCCTGCTAGTCTTTTCTATCGGATTTACATATGTACAGACCAACGACTGCCGCGTGGTGGCTCGGGACGTATCTCATAACCTTTTTTCTCGGATTCCAGCCTGCGCAGGCTCAAGCTGGCCCCTTAAATATCGATGGTTGGCTTCACCGACCAGGCGTGAAGTTGCTTGCGGTTGAGTTCTTCGCGACCTGGTGTAAACCGTGTATGGAGGCAATTCCGAGATGGAAAGCACTCCACGAGAAGTACCGAAAAGATGGGCTCCGTTTGATTGTTGTATCTACCCGCGATGCGAATGGTAGTTGCGCTAGTCCTGGATGGAGCCCCGACGAGGTGGTTTGTGACGACGATGGCGTCATTGCTGACCGGTTTGGAGTCAAGAACCTTCCGTCTGCTTACCTATGGGGATGGCAGGGGCAGCTCCTCGCGAGCAACATCCACGTTGCAGAAATGGAGAAAAGGATTGAGACGTGGATGAATAAGGCACCCCGCGTGGCGGTTCAAGTGGATCCGGTGGCAAGAGGGCGGACCGTGGATAGAGCCACTCTTCGCGATGCAGCTAGGACCGAACTTCAGCGGGCGGACAAGATGGTGGTGGTGGCTACCGAGAGAGAGCGTCGGCTGCTCCGGAATCTCGTGCGAAAGTCCCTGGAGCTCGGACGAAGTGAGGAGGGGGCCTGCGAGGTGGGCGAAGAGCTGTCGGCTAATAGTTTGGTACGGGTGACTCTCACTCGAGGCAGACAACCTCAATTGCAACTCAAGCTCCTGTCTGCGGAGCGTGGGTGCTTAATAGGTGTGGGCGCTACCCGCTGGAATCCAGCCAAGCTGGTGTCATCCATGGGCGAGGCAACCGCGGCCCTCCTGGATAAGCTTCGCTTGCCGACCCAGTACCCGTGGTCAAGGATGACGCGTCCCGCTTTGGAGAGCCGCGGTCTTGTTATAGAACAAAAAGCGGAACGAAACTCTCGAAGATCCGCTTTGCTTTTACCCAAGTGGCTCAGTTTAGGTGCCAGCGTCCTCAGCGGAGCAGGAGCAGGGCTTGCTTTCATAGTTGCTGACCAGGCTCGCAGGGAGTTGAACGAGTACGACGATGTGAACACCATCAGTGAATCCCGGGAGAGATTAGGAACCTACGAAACGGTTGGGTTCATCGCGGGCGGTACCGCCGTCGGCTTTGCCGCTTTGAGCGCGATCCTGTTTATGATCGATAAAAATAGAGATCACCCCGCTCCCACCGCGGCGATCCTTCCCGACGGTCGCGGCGGCGTTGTAGGTTTTCGGGCTGGGTTTTAGCTGGCTTTTGACCGGTACCGGTGGATACAGGCGCGACATGCGCTTTTTCCGGTGGAAGTTAGCTTACATGTCACAGACTTAAGAGGTCCTCTGTCGCGGTGAGTGGTAACGCCTGGCCAGCCCCCCCGGATAACACCGGCGTGCCTATTCGGGTTGGACCGAGCGGGAGCCCCACGTCCAATCGCGAGGGGTATCGTTGGAATTGAGGGACGAGTACCCGCAAACCGAGGCCAACCGCGTGGTGAAGGCGGGCGGACGAGAGCTGTGTATATACAGATCCTACGTCATAGAACGCTATGAGGCCGAAATGCAGTGCCTGCCAGGTTAGTGGCAAACTACGAGCTTCAATGTTGGCCAGCAGACGGTTTCCGTTCACCACGCGAAAGTCTTGTGACGGGTAGCCCCGTAATCCATTGTCACCACCGAGGGTCACAAAGCTCTGGGAAGTATCGTTTTGCCGCCCGGTCCAGGTGATACGTCCAGCAAGTCGCACGAATCCCAATACTGGGGTGGCCCCACGGAGGGTTCCGCTCAGAACTTGGTCGATGATGGTGTTGTCTTCATAGCGGGCGCCCCCGCTGGCTGAGATCTCTATGAGTCCTCCCTTTGGCGTGGTGATGAATCCCAGTCCCGCATTCACAACCAGGGCATTGACCGAGCTACCGAATGCTTTTAATGGGGTGCGGACGGAGAGGGAAATGGACGGTCCGAGGCGAATGTTCTCGCTCTGTCCGTAACTGCCCAAATTCTGTAGGACAACGAAATTCGGTAGGTTAAATGTGTAGCTTAGACGGGGGCCTAGCTGACGTCGGGCACGGGGCAAGATGTCTTCAGCAAAGGCGCTACGCAGCTCGTCAGGCAGCTGAGTTTCGCGAGCGGGTTCCACTGAGCGATCGCGATAGTCGACCGCAATGCCAAAAGTTTGGCGAAAGGCCTTTCCATGTCGGTAAGACATAAAAGCCTGGGCTGCGCGAAAGTGTTGGTCGAAAGCCCGAGGAATGGTTTCGATTTCCGCTGTTTGAGGTGCATCCCAAACATCAACGCGGCCTGCACGAAGCTGCCGTATGATCCGGTTATCGTAGTTGCCCACCAGTCCGTACGACCAGTGTTGGGCTAAGTTGTAAAACGGTCGGCTTAGGGTCAAACGACCCTGGCTACCTTCGATCTGATCTGACTGGCGATTGATAATGAGGTCGAAGGATTGAACGAGTGAATAACGGGCTCCTCCCAAGCGGTAATCTCGGTAGCTCTGGCCCAGGGAGTACACATCTGGCAAGAGTCTGAAGCGCAACACGGCACTCTTTTGTAGACCAAAGAGATTGGTTTCATTGAGCTGTACGAGGGCCTGGTCAAGGACGCTCCCGTTGAATTGCACGTCAGATTCTACGCGTAAACTCCAGATATCTCGCGTGTAGACGAGCAAACCCAAATTGCCACTATCACGGTCTCGGACCGGCACGATACGTACCAGGGCGAAAATACCCAAAGAGCGTAGGTTTCGCATACTTTCTTCGATGAGCTTTTGGTCGTAGGGCTCGCCTCGCTCGATCAGCAGCTCCCGTCGAATGGTCCGCTCCTGAGTTTGCCAATGGAACCGGTTACCCCAAGTGGGCCAGATTTCATCCTCAGCGAATACCTCCTCCCGCGTAAACCGCAGGAAGCATATAGGCTGTCCCTCGATCTTCTCCTCGACCAGGATCAGGTCGTGAAAGCTCAGTGCTCGCCTGACACGTTCTAACTCGTAGATCGAATAGGTGAACTGAGCGAACGTTGTCTTTACGGTGAGGCCGAGAAAGACGAATGTCACACCAAGGCAAGCGATCAGCGAATATGCCGTGCTCCGCATTCGGCTGCGAACGTACAAGCCAGTCGTGGAAGGGACAATATATGCCGTGCTCTGCATTCAGCTGCGAACGTACAAACTAGTTGTGGAAGCTATAATAAATGCTGCTTGTCTTTGCTCTCTAGTCGTTTTAGAGGGGGTACTATTTACTCTGCGTCTTTGGGACAGTGAATGCCTTTACTGTAACGTCCACCCTATATTGATGATTAGGACAGAGCCTAGCTAGGGTGTGTCTTTAAGATTGGTTTGGAACTAATGCGGATTGCCCGGTTGGTCTGAATGTTCGAACTCGGAGAGAGGTTCCATAGCTAGCTGGATAAGATGTTTCGGATTAGAGGTGGGATCGAAGGTCACGGAAGATTCAAGTAGAGGAGAGAGGGGCATAGACCAGATAAGGGATGAGCATAGACTACGTCTGTCGTTAAAGATATGCCCTACCGCAGTAAGAACTTGGGTAGAGAACCCAAGTTCCTGCTTCTACCCGTGGCTAAGCCCCGCTGTGCGACCCCTTGTTGATTCTGCCAACAAGGGGTCTTTGCTGTAATAGTCCGTTGATTTGCCCGAGGTGTCTTTAAACTCCGGACCGCGTTCTGACTTGTTTCCCACATGTGTGAGGGGTCGGTGGCTTCGCCACCCTTTCGGGCTCCTCAGTCGGGTACATCCAGTACCCTCCCTCCCAGGATGAACCCTCACAAACGCGAGATACAGCGACATCTCCCCAGTCGGAGGTTAAAGACACGCCCAGCAGGCTATCGGAAAAGTGAGTTAAGCGCTTCGCATCGGTTGCATACGCCCGGTATGCGCCCTCTTCATCCAGAGCGTTCCACGGAAAAGATACTTCGCGGATCACCCATCCCACTTTTCCGATGGCCTGCTAGCAGGTATAGTTCGAGGGTAGATACAACCAATGAGAGGGTGAGAGGCTAATCTGGTCAGAGTATTTAACGATAAAGACCGCCCGAATTATGCTTGCAGGGACCGATCAGCGAGCTGCTGAGATATATTAGTAAACTCTACTAGCAACTATTGCGCAGGGGGCTGAGTCTTTGGCTTTGGAGGGGTTGCGACAACCGGCTAGAACTACAATCTGATTTCCTAGGTATACAGCAAAGACCACTGGAATTGATTCTGTAATCATCAACAAGGGGTCGCGCCGCGGGGCATAGCCACGCGCGTAGAAGCAGGAACTTGGGTTCTACCTCAAGAGATGGGTGCGTCAGTCGGGAGCGGAGAAGACCAACCGGCTGATAGCCTCGCCGTTTTCAGCAACACTATGCTCAAGCCGGGCATTCATCGCTTTGAGGGCTCCATGAGCGAAAGACAGGCCCACCCCAACCCCTCCAAGTGACTCTCGCGCATCTAGCTCGGTGGCGGCAGTGTGAAAAGCTTGTATCCGATGGGGAGGTATAGGGTGAATGGGCGCTTGAATCTCAATAACTGGGGGCGATCCTAGTGTGCGAATATGTACTTTAGCGTTTCCTAGAGCCAATTTTGCAACTCGCCCGAGTACGGCGTGAATAGCTCGTCGGCAGAGATCTGGATCAGCGAAAGCTACGGTTCCTATTTCCGCTCGCGACACTGAAAGTTGCAGGGGTTTGTCTTCGATATCGTAGCGGAGTTCAGCAAGCACAATGTCTACCAGCTCGCTGATCTCGATCGGTTGGCACTGAATAGGAGCGGCCTGAACCTCTAGGTACAGCAGGGTCTCTAGCTCACTAATGAGAGCGTCAACCCGCTTGGCGGCTCTTACTAAACGACCTACTGAGCCCAGAGCATCATCCCCAAGAGACTCCATTCGTAGGAGTTCGGCATAGAGCGTAATCACGTTCAGAGGATTTCGCAACGCGTGGGCCAAGCTTGTCACTCGACCGGGGTTAAGAACGATACGACCTGCGGTTTCGTTCTCATCCAAGAATTGGGCAATGCGCTTTTGAACAAGTGCTGGCGGTGATGGCCAAACGAGCACATCATCTGCACCGGCCTGAAGGGCTGTTGAAGCGGTGTCCAGCGAGCTGAGGAGAGCAACCGTCACCTTCTTCACGCTCATATTGTTGAGTGCTGCTGCGAGCAGAGATTCGTGGACGAGAATGACTCGGTAGGATCCAGCCACACTCAGCTCCTGCGGGGTGTCGATACTGATCACCGAACGACGACCAAGGGCATCAACAAGCTCCTCCCGGGCTTTGCCGGGAGGGTGGACGACAATGATGTTGGGTCGTCCGCTCATATTCCTTGCAACAACCACAGGGCAACAGTCCTAGGCAAGGCTCTCAGAAAAAAAATCTAGAGGTCAACAGAAGTTACAGAGTTTGTTTACACTCTTCATCATCTGAAAATAACTTCACAGTCACTTGACTGGGTGGGAGTAGCTCAACTCTTGTTGAAAATATGGAGTCTTGCCATGGATGGAGCGACTGTTGCCGTTCTCATAGGTTGGTTGCACGTAATACGTCCGTTGAATCACAGCGTGCGTCAAAAACGGCCAACTTTAAATGATGATCACCAATATGTTCGTCTGTCCAGATGGTGAACACCCATGGCAGTGCTTGCGGCTAGGCAGTAGGTGAGCTTTACAGCAAAGATCACTTGAATTGATTCTGTAAGAATCAACAAGTGGTCACGCAGCGGGGTCATAGCCCGGCGTAGAAGCAGAAACTTGGGTTCAACCCAAGTGATTTCTGCTGTATAACTCGCTCTTAATGTGCCTGGATGTCCGATGATCTATGATTCTTCCTCTTGTTGGTGGCCTCTTAGTCAGGTGCGGTGACTCGGGCGTGTCTTTACACTCCGGCTGAGGAGCTGACGCCGCATCCCGCGTTCGTGAGGGGTGAGGGTTCGGCCCCGGAGGGAGGGTGCTGGATGTACCCGGCCGAGAGGCCCGAAAGGGTGACGAAGCCACCACCCCTCACACACGCAGGAAGCAAGTCAGAACACGGTGCGGAGGTTAAAAACACGTCCTAGTCTTCCTCCAATGCGTACACTTAGCAGCCTGTTGATTTGGCCATGTGTGTAGCTGTCGAGCCAGGCTTTTCGTGAAACGATCTGACGAGGTTTTTTGCAATAGTTCTATGCGGAAGTTAAAACCTAGCTAGAAGGAATTCGTTGCGATTACTGAATTCGCAACAACATGCCCTGGCTTGTTGTACGAAAGCCTTCATCTTTGAGCAAAGGACTGAGAGCATGCTCCTGAGA
>JAHQVK010000011.1 GCA_019634385.1 Myxococcales bacterium
CTGTAAAACTAAGCCCCTATTTACGCGGATACCGTTTCATCCCAGTCTGGTGAGATACTCTAAACCTAAGCCTTTGTTTTACTCGGAGACCGTTTTATCTCAGTTCGGTGCTCTAAGATGTATCCTCGAAACCGGCTCGAAGGTCTAAACGTGAGCCCTTGTCCTAGCAGCCGGTTGATTTGGCCATGTGTGCATCTATCGAGCAAGGCTTTTCGCGAGACGCTCTGACGACGAGGCGAGCGTACCTGGCGGTACGCGACCGAGGAGAGACTTCTTGTGGTCAGGATTTTTCACGGAAAGACCGGCCGATAGATGCGTGCAGGGCTAGATCAACCGGCTGCTAGGAGGATGCCGTCTCATTCTCTCGGGCGGCTTCCGCTTCAGCCCATTGCTCAAGTGCAGTCTCCAGGGCCTCGGATATTTTAGTGAAGTATTCGCTGGCTTCCTTGAGGGCTTGAGCGTTGGTTATGATATCTGGGGCTGATAGGGCCTGCTCGGCAATACTCTTCTCTGTTTCGAGGCGGGATACCTCTAGCTCCGCCTGAAGGACAGCGTTTTCTATATTTTTCTTTCGCCTGCGTTCTTCTGCTTCCGCCTTTTTGCGATGGGTGCGAGCTGCAATGCGAGCTTCTTTATCCACCGAAGTAATGAAAGCCTTCTCATCCGTAGTTCGTGAAAGTTGAGGCCGTGAAGCTTGATGCTCAAGCGCATGAGCACCAAAAGTATTCTGAAGATCTTCTTGATGGGTTTCTAGCTGGTTTAGGTACTCTTGCAGGTCCCCGGAGAAATTTTCTACCTGTCCTTTAGATACATCCCATACTCGGGTTGACAACCGACGAGCAAAATCAAGGTTGTGAGATACGAACAGGATGGTGCCTTCAAATTTTTGTAGACTCTCGGTAAGTATCTCCGCGGAGTCGGTATCTAGATGGTTGGTGGGTTCGTCGAGGAGTAGCAAATTGGCGGGACGTATCAACATACGAGCCATCGCTACCCGGGCTTTTTCACCTCCTGAAAGCACCGCCACCGGCTTGTTTACATCATCTCCAGTAAAGAGTACCGCTCCACATATCGATCGAATCTCCGTTTCGGAGCGCTCTGGAGCGGCGCTTCGAACCTCTTCCAAGATGGTTCGGTTAAGGGTAAGAGCCTCGGAATGATGTTGGGCAAAATAGCTTGCTAATACACCGCGCCCGAGTTCAATGCGGCCTTCAAGGGGTTCTAACTCTTCGGCTATCAGCCGAAGGAGGGTCGTTTTTCCGGCACCGTTGACCCCAACAACCGCAATACGTTCGCCTCTTCGTACTTCGAGCTCCACATCAGAAAACAGCTGATGCTCAGCTTGGTACCCGAAGGTCATTTGCTGAATAGAAAGTACGCGGTCTGCGCTCCTCGGTACCTCAGGAAACCGAATGTGTAAGGCCCGCCGAACCTCTGGAAGATCGATACGGTCCGCCTCCATCTTTTCTATCATTTTGACTCGGCTTTGAGCTTGGCGTGCTTTTGATGCCTTAGCTTTAAAGCGGTCAACAAATGCTTCTAGATGGCGCTTGCGCTCCGCTTCGTTTTCGATACGGGCTTCGATATGAGCGAGTTGAATTGTACGCTGCTCGCGGTACTCATCATAGTTTCCACGAAAGCTTTTCAGTCCATCGAGCTCTAAACTAATGACCCGCGAAACGTGGCGGTTCAGAAACTCTCGATCATGGCAAGTTAAAATTATGGCGTGCCGGATGCTTTTTAGATAGTTAGAGAGCCAATAGACCGAAGGGAGGTCTAGATGGTTGGTGGGCTCGTCCAGCAGCAGTATGTCCGGTCGTTGATACAATAAAGAAGCGAGAGCTGCTCGCATCCGCCACCCTCCGGAAAAGGCCCGGAGGGGTTTTGTTAAGTCTTCGATACCAAAGCCTAGCCCATGGAGAATAGCTTCTGCCCGATGGGGTCCGTAGTATGTATCCAGTTCAGCAAGTTCGGTATGAAGATCAGCAAGCTGCTCTGCTAGCTGCATCTGCTCTTGCGTTTCCTGCGCCTTTGCAAGGAAATCCTCGATGTCTTGAATCCGATGCTCCAGCTCTGCTTTCCCTGGGGCTGTTTTGAGTACTGACTCGCGAAGAGGAGCGTCGGAGGTTTCACCCAATTCTTGCGGTAGATACCCAACGCGTAAGCCTTTGGACCGAGTGATCGTTCCGGCATCAGGCTGAGTGGTACCGGCCAGGATCTTCAGGAGAGTGCTCTTGCCGGAGCCGTTGGGACCAACAAGCCCCAAACGGTCACCGGGCTCAACCGCCAGGTTATCACCGGAGAAAATGCGACGCGGACCGAAATATAGATGGAGATCGTCAGCAAGCATTAGGGCCATTGGTCACCAAGGAAGAGATTCACCAGAACAGTGAAAGAACTGTCCGGATTTGTCAGGTGTCATCTCATCAATCACCTGCATAATGTTTCGTGCGGAGTCAGCAGCCGGCATCATCCCCTGATGCTGGGTCATATCCGTAGCAACAAATCCAGGGTGGATAATGGCCACGGATATTTTATCGCTTCGAAGATCTTTGGCCAGGGACACGCTGGCCATATTTAGGGCTACCTTCGACATACGGTAGCCGTAATACCCACCTGAACTATTGTCGGCGATCGAGCCCATTCGACTCGTAATCATCACAATTTTGCCGCCTGGTCGAGTGATACGGTCTAGCAGAGTTTGGGTGAGCATCAGAGGGGCGATGCTATTGACGGCAAATTGAAGCTTTAGGCTCTCTGCATCGACCTTCGGGAGACTATCCACGTGCAAGATGCCGGCATTGTTTATGAGGATGTCAATATCGACACCTTTGAGGTGGTGCTTCAGTGTTGCGAGGCTCTCTGGGAGCGTGACGTCGATGTCTGGGATCACTTGCACCCCATTGACCGTCTCCATTTCTCGATTAGGCGAACGACAACAAGCATAGACCTTGTTGAGTTGGGCAGCGTATTTTCGGGTAAGTTGTAGGCCAATGCCGCGATTGGCTCCCGTTATCACAACGTTTTTCATGGTGACTCAGCTTGCAGTGCTCAAGGGACAGCCGCAAGGTTAATGAGGACTACCCTGAGCTGTCGCATGATTTGCTATGCGTTGGAGTAGCTCGTCCAGAATGACTAGTGTCAAACCCCAGATGACGCGCGGTTGGTTGGTCCTAGCTGAGCTTGTGGGCGGGTTCACCAAAGCAGGATGGGGAAAGTCTAGGTCGGGAGAGTAGCGGTAGCAAGGTAGCTCTCGGTTATGGGTGTGGAGGGTAGTTCGATGACTGGGATCCACGAAGAAGGTTACTGGTATCCACATTATCTCCTGGACCTCTTTGTGATTGGGCCGCAGGTCTACGCAAGGGTTGTCGAGAGCAAAGGCGTAGGGGTAAATATTTAGCGACTGAGGTCTTTGGTGAGTGAAAGCAGGGACTGGAGTGAGTTCGCTTATCATTTCACGTTCATGCAACTGCAGTTCAACTTCCTCGTGAGTTTCACGAATGGCGGTCGCGAGTGGTGAAGAGTCGTTAGGCTCCATCCGACCACCCGGAAATGCCATATGCCCGGACCACGGATCTTTAGGGGTTTCGGCCCGTTTGATGAACATCAACTCCAGATTGTTACCGCTTTCTCGGAATATAGCTGATACGGCAGCTGTACGTTGGGGCGAAGGAATCTCAGCTGACTTAGGGTTAGAGGCTAGTGGAGCAGCGTAAGCGCGTGACGAAGAATGCATGCGAAGCGCAACCTGCACGTCTTTAAGCTTAAGCATAGGTACTGAATACGCACTTAGCACGCTTCCTCCGAATCATGAGGTGAGTAAGTGGGGCTAATCTCGACCGAGTTGATGAATCAATGTACCCAGCCGCCGTGCCCTCTTCGGAGCCTTCGATGGTTGAACTTACGCCAAAAGAACGTCTCGTGCATGACCTGTTAGTCTTTGAAGGCTTAACAGATGGAGAAATGGCAGAAAGATTGGGCATGTCTGAACGTGCGATAAAATTCCATGTTCAGAACCTTCTTCAGAAGACCCAAGCACCTGACCGTTTCAAAATGGCGGTAGCTTTTTGGAGGGAGTGGTCCGGATATGACGAACAAGTCCCAGATGCCCCTCGACCGGTCCGAAAACGGACAGACATGCCGTTTGGTAGCCGCCGAGCAAAGCCCGCAAAGAAGAAGTTTGTGGGGAAGAAAAAGGCTCGTGCGCCGCAAAAGATAGCATCTAAGAAAAAAGGGGCAGCTGAAAAGAAAGTTGCACCTAAAACTTCTGCATCGAGAAAAAAAGCGGTTTCGCTAGCAAAAGCCTCAAAAAGCCGAAGAAGGAAGACTTCTGCACGAAGAAGCCCTCGTTCACGCGGTTAACAGCCTGTTAAACTATGGCCATCCGACCTGTTCGGAGGGATCTGCAATACGACTATTGTTAATGATTGTTAAGAGAGCTCAGTCGAGGAGTTTGCAGAGCTGGATACCCGTACTTCATTGGATTATGGATGAATAAGAAATAAGCAGCGAACCTAATCAGAGGATGAATATGTATTTTAGAGCAGAGACCATTTGTACTGAGTGCCCTAAATCTCGACAGATTCATTTTTAAGTGATTACATATACATACCAAAAAACGTCTGAGTGGTGAGATGGCTGTCAACACGAGGGCGTGTCTTCAAACTCCGGCTGGGAGATGACGCCGTATCCCGCGGGTGTGAAGGTTCGGTCCCGGAAGGGGGGGACGGGATGTACCAGACCGAGGGGCCCAAAGGGGGGGCGAAGCCACCGAGTCCTCACCCATGTGGGACACAAGTCAGAACGCGGTCCGGAGTTTGAGGACACACCCTAGTCAAAGTTGTGCACAAGTTTCGCGAAGAACGGTCTTCGGATTGGGCTTCGTCCTCACCGTTTCATAACAGAGATAGTTACTGAGTAATGACCTGCGGCGTTGGGAGGTGAATCAGGTATGCCAGGGTACTGCCCGTCCGTCGGCCGTAGAAATTGTCGGTCACGCTCAAGAGGGTATCTTTGGATACCCAACTTAAGCCTTCAAAGTTGTGCGACTCTCCGTTGAAGTGAGCAGCCAAGTCGTGAACCAGGACTGCAGGTACGGTCTCTCCCAGACCGCGTTTGGGCAGTGAAAACCGGACCAAACGAATGACACCAAAGTGGCGTTCTATACCATGGACCACAATCCGTTCGTTGTCGGAACGACAACTGATAGCCGACAATTTTCCGGTCGTGCTTCTTAGGAGCACCCGATGCGGATAAAATTCACGCGTATCCAGCGATATGACCCCGATAAGGGCTTCTCGTTGGCCATGGCGGGTGTCGACCATCTCCGAGGCCGCCACTACTGTATTTTCAACAACACACAAGCCCTCAATGCCTTGGTTGATGCGTGCTTGAGTCTTGAACGTTTTGTAGTCGAACATCAGTTGGTCTTCGACCACCACATCTTTGTCCCTGATGCGTGCGATATAAATGGGATCTTGATCACGGATGCTGCGAGCTTCTGTGCCGAGCAGAACCTGTTGTTTATTAAGAAAAGCAAGTGATTCAACGTCGGGGGGATATTTTCTCCCTTCTGTCTGGGGCACAGAGGGAAGACCAACAATGGGAAATGGGGTGAATTTCCCCCACGTATCGTTGTCGTTTGTCACTCGGACCAAATTGCCTGTCCGTTCCGGTGCGATCCAGATTTCCCTCTGGGTTCGGACTGATACTCCCGATACCCCAGTGAGTTCTGGATCATTGGGCCAGGCTTGGTCCTGAAGAGTAGCTTTTGGAACGAGCGCGGTTTCATTGACTGGTGACAGGGATCTTTTGCAGGCGAAGGCTAGACTAACGAAGGATAGGCTAATGGCCCACCGAACGCACATGCCCGTGGTACGGACCGGAAGGGTCGGGAGAAGAGAGCTTGCCGAACTCATTTGCTTCGCGACAATGCCACAGTGAGCGGAGACGAACATCGAGCACATCTTTTATCGTTGACCAGTGATGAGCTGGCCCTCATGGCCCGGAGGAACTTGGCTTCCGGTGCTGGTATTTGGCCCAAAATCTACCGTGAGGGACTGCTAGAGGGCACTTTTTGTCCAAAGCGATACGGGATTTCTTCCGCTTCTGTGGACGCTTGGCGATCCCACTTTATGTTGCAGCTACTGGAGCCGGTGGGACACGTCGATGAGCCCAGCCAGCATCCGATGGATGATCGTCAGACGGTCAAGGTGATTCTCCGAACGAACGATGGTTTGGAAATAGAGAGTGTGCTCATTCCGATGTCCAAAGGCCGGAACACCTTATGCTTATCCACACAAGTAGGTTGCCGTCTCGCTTGCCAGTTTTGTGAGACTGGCAAGATCGGTCTGTTAAGGAATCTCACGGTTGAAGAGATCGTGGGCCAAGTGGTGGTAGCTCAGGCTAAACTTGGGTGGCCGATTAACAATCTAGTGTTTATGGGCATGGGGGAGCCGCTCGACAACGTCGAGAATCTGGTTCAGGCCCTTCGAGTGCTTACTGATCCCCGCGGATTGTCTTTTGGTCAGGCGCGGATAACCGTTTGTACATCCGGCATCCCAACTGGACTCAGCACATTAGCAAAACTTCGGTTTCGGCGTATGGGACTTTCATTTAGTCTCAACGCAGCCACAGACGCGAAGCGGGACCTTATTATGCCCATCAATCGGAGGTATCGGCTGAAGGAAGTGCAGGATGCTCTGCAAGCATACCCGAAGCGGGACGGCTTTGTGCTCGCACTCAACTATTGCCTGTTGCCAGGAGTGAATGACGATCCGAGCGATGCCCAAGCGGTCGCTGCCTTTGCAAAGCCTCTGGGACGCACACTAGTTAACGTCATTCCGTACAATCCAGGTACCCATCCGTTGACCCGAGCTCCGCGCCAAGATGAGGTGGATGGCTTTGTCACTCAGCTCAAGGACGAAGGTCTGGCGGTACGGGTCAGGCAGACCAAAGGTCGGTCGGTGATGGCGGCTTGTGGGCAGCTAGGGAACTTGGAGCTCAAGAAGATCAGACGGAATAACCACTTAGATCGGTTGACCGTACTCTAAAGGGCTGAGGTTGATCGTGCCTCGACGTTTTGCTTTACTCGAAGCGTTCAGAAGTAGATCGCGGTCAATCGTCCGCCCCGACACTAGGTCCAGAGATCCGAGCTGCGTTGATTGTTTCCTATCTAGCCGTACTGCCTGTAATCCCTGGTCCTGAGTCACTCTGGGCCCTCTCCGACACTCTCGAGGTGCTCGCCGAGGCCCAAGCACTCAAACCAGATCTGAAAGCCGTAATCGTGATCAATCGGTCAGAATTCACAATGATTTCAAATATATCATAAGAAGCGCTCACTAATTTAGGTGTACCTCTATGCCTGAGTGCACTTGGGCGCTCAGTCGTCTACCCTAGGCCCTATCCCGGAGGCCGGGCGTGTGCAGGCTACGACACGACCTCGCCAGCAGCCAGAGATGTAACGGCTCTCATCGAGGCGCTGATCGAAGAGGCTCAAGATGGCCCGAGTAAAAAACTAGATCTCAACCTCAACCTCACTGGCCCGAAAAAACGAGCCGCCCCGCCAGCCCCTGAGGTGGCGAGATTTATCGAGGGTGAGCCGGCCGCTCCATCAAAGCCAGGGACTGCGACCTCGACACCGCTCCGTTAGGCCCAAGTAGGGGTGCGGCTGGTGGCCTATCTCCCGGCCGACCTCGAGCAGTGGGTACGGGTGAAGGCGGCCACAACCCGCCGTTCTCGCATCGATATCGTCACCGAGGCATTGCAGAAGCTCAGAGACACGAGTGACTGAAGGCCTGAGTGCACTTAGACATAACCACACCCTATCCTTATTAGGACTTTTGGCCCAGTCTCTGCCGCCTACTCATCGGTGGCTGACTGAATGCCAGGATTCGGCCGGAGCCGTGGATCAGCCCTTTTTATCCGGGGGCATGTCGATACCCAATCGCTTCGCGGTCTCGCGATCAGAAACTGGGTAGACTCGCTCAGCGGGCGTCCTCAGAGTGGATAGGTTGTTCAAGTTTTCCCGTTGCGCGGCAACGAAGTCAGAGATGTCTTCAATCGCAAGGACCCAGTCTTTGGCGTATGACCCAAGCACCTCACCACGCAGGCCCAGTTGAATAGCACGCCGCTCGAGTTTTGAGCCGTTCGGCGCGTGGTCTGGATCCCACTGGAGCCGCACACACGACCGTTTCAGTTTCTCCTGCCACTGCTCCTGGGTCCCGTAAACCTCGGCGACGAAGCTTGAGTGAACCGCCTGCGCCAAGATCTCGTCGAAAGCAGGGCGACGTAGTCTCACGGCCAGAACGACCTGCTGGCCTTCTTTGCTTCCCCATCCGGACCGGTACATCATCCACAGGAAATTCGGTTTGATCCAGCTCATGCGGTTGAGGCTGAACTCTCCACCGAAAAAGCCCCGAGTCGCCGCGTATCGACCGATGGACGGTCGATACGCCTGGTACGCCACGACGGACTCTGCGTCGTACTGAGCGAGGATGTGCCTACCGTTTGTGGGCCAGCGTGCAGATTGCTCGCTGTAACTCACGGTTGCCAAGGTCGTCATCTCAAGTCCTCGAGCGTTGCGCTGGTCACGCGACAGCTCACCAAAGAATAAATCAACAAGGGAGGATCAGCCATTAGATCCGGAGCAAGGACGGTCATCTATATAGCGTGAGGAGACATCAACACAACATTCCATCCCAACCTGGGCCAAATGGCCCAAAATGTCGAGATCTCGATATCCCAAAATGTCGAGCAGAAAGAGATTGGACCTTCGCCATCATCGCCTCCGTATTAGGAGGGGGCATGATTACTCTCTTTATATTCTGATGACGATGACTAGCCCGCCTCAGATGAAGGGGCGGGCCACCTGCCTACCACTTCGTTGAGCCACCCAGGTTCAGTGTCTAAAAACTATAGTTTTAACTACACCTCTTTTGACCTTGTCATTATGGCTCGTTACGGTGTCGTTAAACCATGTCTAAAAAGAATCCGAAACCGGGGACTCCAAACGATGACTATCACCACCGACGAGCCGCAGGGTAGGCTCATTGGCACAGCCGAGTTTCTACCGGCGACCAAAACCTTAACCTCCAGCTCGATGCGGTCGAAACTGTAGGTTGCTCCGACTTCTACGAAGACGCTGTTAGCGGCTCGAGCAAAGATAGGCCCGGGCTGAATGAGGCCCTCGAGGCTCTCGAGCCCGGTGATACTTTGGTGGTCTGGCGCCTGGATAGCGGAGATAGAGAAAGAGACGAACAGCGAAAGGGTCATCGTCGAATCAAAGGCAGCCCAAAAGCGCGGTGCGAAATTAAGACGCCAGGCAGCTTTAACAGCCTGTTGATTTGGCCATGTGCATCTATCGAGTCAGGCTTTTCGATAGACGCTCTGACGACGAGGCGAGTGTACCTGTCGGTACGTGACCGAGGAGAGACTTCTAGCAGGCCATCGGAAAAGTGAGTTAGGCGCTTCACGGGTCCTTTTTCCGTGGAACGTCCGGACCGGCTTCGCCTTTCATCGGTCGCATACGCCGGGTATGCGCCCTCTTCATCCGGAGCGTTGCACGGAAAAGATACTTCGCGGATCACCCACCCCACTTTTCCGATGGCCTGCTAGTGGTCAGGACGTTTCACGGAAAGACCGGCCGATAGATGCGTGCAGGGCTGGATCAACAAGCTGTTAGGGCCGAGGGTATCGTCAGCCAGTGACAAGGAACTAGCGGCCTAGGGACGGGCTCTAAATTGGGCGGCCGCAGCGGTGGCGAGAAATGCTCGAGAAAAAGAAGTGACCGAATACACGTCCCTGGCTAAAGCGGTGAGTGCTCGACTCAGTGCTGAAGTGCCAGGATATACAACGTTTGGACCAGGAGCCGTGGCCGTCCAAGAGGTTGAGAATGCGCCGCTGCGCGACCCCTTGTTGATTCTTAAAGAATCAATTCAAGCGGTCTTCGCTGTACCTTCGCCCGTCGATCGAGGCTTAGAGGTGTCGTTCAATAAACGCATCAAGCGATTGAGCGAGCCATGTAGTTGTCTTGGGTACAGAAAGTATCGTTCAAATCTCAGATTTTGGGTTAAGAAAAAACAATCAGATAACGCTAGTCCGCTGATTGATGACTCGCTTCCTTCCGCAGCCGAAAATCAAGGTCCTTTTCGATTGCTTCTTGCCGACCTTAGATACATGTCCGAGCGAGGGGGTGCCTTGATAGAGAATCAATTCAAGTGGTCTTTGCTGTAGTATTTCGATGATGGTTACTTGCGTCCAGTGTTTTAACGTGGCGGTGTTCTTGTCATCTTCAGCGGGCTACTGCGAGGAGTCACCTAGTTTATGGGACCGCATCTTCTCCCAGAGGTTTTTGCGAGATATACCGAGAAGCTCTGCCGCTTTGGCTTTCTTTCCCCCGGCCTGCTCTAAGGCTCGCTGGAGATACATATTCTCAAACTCTTTCACGGCGTGAGCAAGCGGGCGGATACTCTCTGAAGGTGGGGACTCGGACACCTCGGCTAACGGGGATATGCCGGCAATATCTTCGGGTAGATGCATAAGGTCTATGTCTTTCCCACGACTCAACACCAATGCCCGCTGGATGGCGTGCTCTAGTTCACGAACGTTGCCTGGAAAGGAGTATTCACTAAGGGCTGCCCACGCTCGCGGAGTGATAGTGGGCAATGAGGTGTGATTGCTACTCAGTTGACTTAGGAAATACTCTACGAGAATAGGGAGGTCACCTTTCCGGTCTCGCAGCGCAGGAATGGGTACATCCAGTACATTCAGTCGATAGTATAGATCTTCGCGAAACAAGCCGTCTTTGATGCGTTGCTTCAGGTTGCGGTGGGTGGCGGACACTACTCGAACGTCGACCTCAACCGGCTTGCTGGTTCCAAGGGGCTCGATGGTGCCCTCTTGAAGAACGCGGAGCAGCTTTGCTTGAGCCATAGGGGGAATTTCGGCGATTTCGTCAAGGAATAGGGTTCCCTGATGGGCCACCGTGAATCGACCTTCACGAGCGTTGGTTGCGCCCGTAAATGCACCTCGCTCATGTCCGAATAGCTCGGCCTCTAAGAGCGTTTCGGGGAAGGCCGCGCAATTGACGGCTACGAATGCGTGGTCGTGACGAGGTGATAGTCGATGGAGGGTTTTTGCAACCAGCTCTTTACCGGTTCCGCTCTCCCCGGTGATAAGGACCGGAGCATCACTACCGGCAAGGGTCTCTACGAGATCAAGGAGACGCATCATCGAGGATGAGCGGCCGACGATAATATGATCGATGTCCCGTTCGTTGAGCAGGGCACGTGCTTCTCGTAGTTGCTGTTCGAGGGTTCGTTTCTCCGCGATGCGGGTGACTCTCAGTTTGATTTCTTCAATATCAAAGGGCTTAGTGAGATAGTCATATGCTCCATCTCTCATTGCCGTCACCGCATCAGTCACTGTCGCATACGCGGTCATGAGAATGATATCGGTTGAAGGTGCGATGTTTCGCGTACGTTGAAAGACGGCTAAGCCATCAAGTTTGGGCATACGGATATCAGTGAGCACCAAATCGAATGATGCCTGTTCGAGGGCGGCAAGCGCCTGCGAGCCATCAACTACGGGAGTAACGTTATGTCCCATATCCTCCAGTGCGTCCGCAACTGTGAGTAAAATTGAAGGTTCATCATCAGCCAAAAGGATGTTGAGCTCAGACATTGGCATTCTCCATGTTCGGAAGCCATAGGGTGGCACGGGTTCCGGTAGCGGGGTGCGGTTGCCGTTCGAACCGAAGTTCACCGCCGTGTGCTTCAGCGATGGACCTGGTGACTGCCAAGCCCAGTCCTGTACCTTCACCTTCTGGTTTAGTTGAAAAGAAGGGTTCACAAGCTCGCTCGATCACTTGATCCGTCATACCCGGCCCTTGATCCGCAAAACATAAGCCAAGTTGATTCGGTCTGGTGAGCAAGCTGCACTCTATTGAACCACCGATCGGAGAGGCATATGTGGCGTTGAGCAGAAGGTTGACGACCGCCTGCATAAGTTGAGAACGGTCTGCGTATACTTCGAGTGGATGTGGAGGATCGGGAAGGATGACCTCTACTTGATGCTTGCGAATATGGGGAGCAATCAAGCGAGTAGAGGCTTCTATTACTTCGCAAATATTCACCGTTGACAGACTCGGTGGACGCTGCCGAGAAAAGTCGAGAAGGCCTCGCACGGTCTGTTGGATACGCTCAAGTCCATCACGAGCGGTTGCGAAATATTGTGTTCGTCGCTCAGGACGCACGGTCCCTTCTTCTAGGGCTTTTAGGCAGGCCATCACCCCCGACAAGGGATTATTGATTTCGTGTGCGACTCCGGCCGCCAGCAAGCCCACTGAAGCCATTTTTTCTGCTTGTAGGAGTTTCTTATGATCGTCCTTAATCTTACAATTAGCTTCTGCTAGCTGCTCTACACTATTTTCGAGGGCGGCCTCGGCTTCTTTACGAGCGGTGACTTCATTTCGGATTGCTATGTATTCGATAGGTTTCTTAGTAGTAGGATCTAAAACGGGCACAATAGTTGTATCTACCCAATAGTAGCTCCAGTCTTTTGCTCGATTGCGGATATCTTCTCGCCAGACATTACCGGAGCCTATCGTTTGCCACATTTTTTTGAAGAAGGTTTTGGGGTGATAACCGCTGTTAAGCATACGGTGGTCGTTCCCGAGTAACTCTTGTCGTGAGTATTGAGAGACCGCACAAAACTTATCGTTGGCAAAGACTATATGACCTTTTTTGTCGGTGATGGCTAAAATGGATGAAGCGTCTAGAGCAAACTTGTAGGTATGAAGTTCCCGGAGTGTGAGGTTGAGGGAGCTTTCGGCCTTTCGCAGAGCGGTAATATCGTGGCCACACATCAGCAGGCGGGACTGAGTGGGGTCTTGGTGTTTTAGTACAACTTGGGTCCACTTAATGAGCCGGGTGTCGCCAGTGTGGGTGACTAGGCTCGTTTCAATGGGTGTACGTTGCCCTGGTTCATCAGCTAAGGACTGCTCTTCTAGCCAAAGCTGGGTGGCAGCTTGGTCAGGGGGTGAAACACAGGTATGTAGCCAAACTTTGCCGACGAGCTCTTCTGAGGTCCACCTAAGCAGGCGAAGGGTATGCTCATTGGCGAATACGACTCGGCCGTCGTCAGTGACTTCCAAAAACAGCGCAGATGCTAGGTCCGTGTACGGTCTCATGGAATTTTTGTTCCAAGCGGTGAGTGATTGGTAATGATGGTGGTGTACATCAATGCAGATAGTGTGCCGTTTTGTTAGGCTTGAGCTCGAACCCGCTTATCGAATCAACGTTACCATATCGTAGCGTTTTTGCGGAAACGCTACGACTTCGTATCAGAAAGACCTTGGGCGGCGCGAGAGAAGGCACGAACCTTGGCGGGACGACCAACAACCACCGCGATATCTCCCGCAGATAGGGTAGTGTGACGATCGAGACTGGTATGAAGTTGCCCATCAGTGGAGCGAACTGCGAGGATAAGAATCCCGTGTCGCCCCGGGATATCGAGTGCGCCTAGAGGACCGTTATAATTTGGTATTTCTCCTATTTCTACGTCTTCGATTTCGAACTCTGCGTGGGCCCTACCCACCGCTTGGTCTAATAGTTGAGCGGCGTGGGGGTGGAGAAGTCCCTGGGCCATTCGTGCACCACCGATGCCGTAGGGGTTGATAACTGTATCCGCGCCCGCTCGAATCGCCTTTTCTACCGTTCGCTCCTCGTCCACCCGGGTGACAATATGCAACTTGGGGTTGAGCTGGCGTGCAGTTAAGGTAATGAAAACATTGGTGGCATCAGACCCGGTTGAGATCGCGATTGCTTTAGCGCGTTTGATCGCAGCCCGTTCGAGCAGGGCATCATCACTCCCGTCACCAACAAGCTCGAGGGTGGGCTGTAAGGGGTACTCACCTATCCGATCACGCCGTTCTTGCGCGCTGAGGGTGTCCGGCTTGTTGTCGATAACAACAACTTGACGCCCACGATGCACAAGCTCGGCGGTCACTTCTCGACCAAGTCGTCCCCGGCCAACAACAATAATGTGATGTTTTAGCGATTCCATAATTTGGCGACGCCTTCGTACCCGTAGTTCTTCAAGGAAGGTTCCCTCAACCAACATTTGAGAGACTTGGCCAATAGTATATGTGACTAAACCCAACCCTCCGACGATAAGAGCGAGTGTAAATATCCGCCCCCAATTGGACAGGCCCTCATCGCCAAAGCCAATGGTCGTTAGGGTGATGACCACCATCCAGATGGCTTTGAGCCACGACCAACCTTCGATGTAGCGATAGCCTATGGTGCCTATAGCCACTACGAGAAATAGACAACCAAAGGTCCAGCGGAGTCGTTGGATTAGCATCGCGTGGTGTTGGTGACGTTTGTACCAATCACGATGAAACCGAAAAGAAGAAAGTTGGGTCTATCCTCGTTTTATTCTTGATGAAGAGAACCATGGTTACCACACCAGGACATTGGGGGCGGGGATGTGGCTATTGATGGTCGGTGCATGGTTTGCATGTCCTCCTCTTGATGCATCCACTCTATCAACAACGGTTGTGTTCTGCCTCAGAGGCAGTTTCTGGTATTCGATCTGGCGATCGGGTCCTGGTGGGTTCAGGATGCGCGCATCCTGAACTGTTGGTGGACGCTATGGTCAAGCTGGCCGGTGAATTGAGTGATGTGGAAGTTACGCACTTACTGACCCTAGGCCGAGCCGACTACATCCGTCCGGAGTATCAGGCAGCCTTTCGTCATAATGCATTTTTTATAGGTGGAAATGTGCGCAATGCTGTGCAGTCTGGCCTTGCCGACTACACCCCAATATTTTTGCATGAGCTGCCCTCACTCCTTCGGTCAAGCAGAAAAGTAGATGTGGCGCTCCTTCAGCTTTCGCCTCCGGACAAACATGGCTTTTGTAGTTTAGGCATTCATGTGGATATTCAACGGGCTGCCATTGATGCCGCACGGATGGTCATCGCTGAGCTCAACCCCAATATGCCTCGCACCTTTGGAGATACACCCGTTCATCTCTCACAACTTAGCGCGGTGGTAGAGAGTTGTGGCCCAATACTCGAGCTCAAAACAACCGACCAAGAGCGGGACAACGATGTTTCTATGCGCATAGGTTGTTTGGTCGCCCGGCTGATTCCTGATGGAGCCTGTGTTCAGCTCGGCATTGGTCGCATTCCGGACGCTGTGCTTCAATTTCTGCAGGACAAAAATGATCTCGGGGTCCATACTGAGATGTTCTCCGACGGACTTCTTAGGTTACTCAACGAGGGCAATATTACTAATAGCCGAAAGACCATTCATCCACATAAGACGGTAACCTCGTTTGTTATGGGCTCTCGGGCTCTCTATGACTATGTTGATGATAATCCAACTATCGCTTTTTATGCTTCCGATTTTGTTAATGATCCCCGCATAGTTTCCCAAAATGATGATGTTGTTGCCGTGAATTCTGCGATACAGGTGGATTTGACTGGGCAGGTGACCGCCGATTCCATTGGTCATCGGTTCTATAGTGGCATCGGGGGGCAAGTGGATTTCATCCGAGGCGCAGCTATGAGCAGAAGGGGAAAGCCGATTATAGCTCTCCCAAGTACGGCCAAAAACGGGACCGTAAGTCGGATTGTGCCGAAGCTAAGCGAGGGAACAGGGGTGGTGACTAGCCGCGGTGATGTTCACTACGTAGTGACGGAGTTTGGCGTAGCCTATCTCCACGGAAAGACCATTCGGGAACGCGCCTTTTCCCTCATCAATGTTGCACATCCCAAGTTTCGAACTATGTTATTGGATCGCCTAAAAGAAACCAACTATGCTAAGTCGAAAGAGGCGATCGATAAACAGCTAGTCCATGCGTATCCCAGTGAGTGGGAAGACTACCCAATTTATGGAGGGGAGAGGTTTTTTGTTCGTCCCCTGCAGGCGGCCGACGAGCGCCGGCTTCAAGAGTTCTTCTATTCGCATGAGCCTGAAACCATCTATAGTCGATATTTCAGTGTCAAAAAGTCCTTGGGGCATTGGGAGGCCGCGGAACTGTGCTGTGTGGATTGGCGGGATCGGATGGCGTTTGGGGTATTCGAGGATGATGAAGCTGAAAGTCTTGTTGCGGTTGGTCGCTACGATCGGGCCCCTCGCGAAAACCGGGCGGAAGTGGCTCTTACTGTCCACGAAAAGCATCGGCGCAAAGGGGTTGCGAAGGACCTCTTTAGGCGACTTGAAGCCTATGCTAAGCAGCAGAATATCAAAGGCCTACATGGGCAGATTCACCCGAGCAATGATGCTATGCTGTCCCTTCACCGACGTTTGGGACACGACCTCACAAGGGATAGTAGTGGTTTCTATGTGTGGCAGAGCGACCTGTGCAACAGCTAGTTCCGCCATTCCCATCGTACGTCTTTGGCCTGGTCAACCGGGCGCTGCCCAAATACAAAACTTCTCATGGGGGTCCATTGATTGACCTGGGTTTCGTGTAAATTCCAGACTAACCATACCGGCTCTCCGTTCCGCAATGCAGGAAAACGCACACGCCCCATTTCCAGAGGATCGATGATCTGGGCGCCAAGGGCATCGATACGATCGAGAAGGTGGGCCTGACCAGACTCGCGGCGTGCAATCTCTCGCTCAAGCGGATGACGGTCTTCGTCGGTAATGACAACAGCCATTCGCTTTTCGAGTTCCAATAGCACTTGTCCGTGTTCGCGTATTTTACGGAAATAGGCGCGAATGGTCGGTACCAGGTCGTTCGCTTCCTGCGGCGTGAAGTACCGCCCGGGCATCAACCAAGAACTGAGCATGCATCTTTCCTTTTGATGCTCAAGCAGCTGAGCATCTCGTTTGATAACCATCGGAGCTCTCCGTCGGGCTTGGAGTAGGAACCCCAGGTAAGAGCCTAAGGCGTATCGCAGCGAGGCGATGCTGAGGTGACCCACTTCGTTTGTTGAGTGACGCGGACATGATCGGGGTTGGCATTGGCCCTCGAGCTGCTTTAGCTTACTGCATGCGCCGCTGGACATTGTGCATGCGTGATTGGACATTGCGTATGGTGACCCTCATCGAAACCTACGGCCCGGTGGCCTTGGCGGTTTGGTGGATAATATTCCTCGCTACCCTAATGGGCTTTTCGATTATGATCAGCTGTGGGTGGCGTGCAGGTGCGGGGCTCTCTGAGGAGGAACAGCTCAGCTTGATGGGCACCTTGGGCTTGGCTTACCTAGCAACCGCCCTCACCAGGCCGATCAGGGTGCTAGCCACGCTAGCGTTAACGCCGGTTGTGGGGCGAAGGTTTACCTGGCTCTTTGCGCGAATACTCCCTGCTTCTTCGCGGTCAGAGACTCATCCCCCATCTAGTCCTCCGAATGCGTAGACCAAAGTGGCCTGATTTTCGGGCGCCGGCGAGTGTGATGATCGCTCGGGCGCAAATTACCTTCCTTGCTGCGATCCTGCTTCCCACCGTCGCGAGCACTGCTCTTGGCGTAGTGATGCTGACGATCGGTGAAAGCAGTACTAGCTTTGTGGTTGGTATTTTACTCCTGGCGTTCTGTAGTACGACCCTGACTGGCTATATTTTAGGCTCTAACTACTTAGCTCGGGGTGCCTCCCTCGCGCATGTCCAGAACGATTTTGTCTCATCGGTGAGTCATGAGCTTCGCACGCCCCTGACGAGCATCCGCATGTTTATCGAAACCCTTCAGGGGGAACGACTTACGGATCCCAGGCAGCGGGAGGACTGCTTGAGCATGCTTTCTCAAGAAGTTGACCGATTGCAGGGACTCGTGAATCGGGTTATCGAGCTGTCGCGTTGGGAGACTGGGCGGGTCGCCTTCGAAGCCGATCATCTCGATGCTCGAGAGATTGTGCAGGAGGCAGTAGAAGCGATGAGAGCAAATACTCTCAGCCGTCCAGTGAAAGTGACTATCTCTGCAGATAGTGGGTATTTGCCCATTAAGGGGGAGCGCGCGTCGTTGGTTTTGGCTCTCAGCAACCTCCTGATGAACGCGTGGAAGTACGGAACTTCGACCGAGCATGATGAGATTTGGGTGAAAGTCGAAGGACATGAGCGTGACGTTCTTATTGCGGTTGTGGATAATGGTCCTGGTATCCCGTGGGGTGAGCAACGTCGGATATTTGAGCAATTCGAGCGAGGCCGTGCAGCCCGTGATAGCCGAATGGCTGGGAGTGGCCTAGGTCTGGCCATTGTAAGAGCGATCGTCCATGCCCATGGTGGTCGGGTGGACCTACGTTCCTTCCCTGGAAAGGGAGCGGAGTTTCGTATCCGCCTGCGACGTAGTGGTGGGACTTCACCCTCCAAAGACGCTTCCCTTGTATTAGGAGCAGAAAAGGATCCATCATCACATGAACGAACGCCAATATCCGGAAATCCTCATTGTTGAAGACGACGAAGCCATTGCGGCTGGGCTTGCGCTAAATCTTAAGCTGGAGGGTTATGCGTCAAAGATTGTGCACGACGGTCAAGAGGCCGTGTCCGCGATCGACGAATTGGGTCCGGATTTGGTCCTCCTTGACATAAGTCTACCTCGAAAGAATGGCCTCGATCTCTTGCGGGAAGTACGGGCCACCGGAAACCGGGTGCCGGTAATAGTATTATCCGCCCGTGAGGGAGAATATGACAAAGTGGCCGCCTTGCGACTAGGTGCGGATGACTATGTCACTAAACCGTTTGCTCTGGCGGAACTTATGGCTCGGGTGCAAGCGGTTCTTCGCCGCTCGCAGCCTTCACCGGAGGAGGAGCGGGTCGTTCGGTTTTCGGACGTGGAAGTGTCTTTCGCGGAGCGGATGGTGAGCCGGGCTGGCAACCCGGTACGTTTGACTCACCTAGAGTTTGAGTTGTTGGGCTTTCTGCTCGACCATCCTAACCGAGTTTTTTCTCGCGAAGAACTTCTCAAAGAAGTCTGGGGGGTCCAGCACAATGGCTCCCGCCGGACCGTGGACAACTTTGTGGCTCAGCTTCGCGCAAAGCTTGAAAGCGATCCCGAGAATCCGCAGTACTTTATCACTGTGCGAGGAACCGGCTATCGTTTCAATGGATCCTAATGCTTTTGTTCGAACCATGTGATGAAGCACGTTGGTTGTGTTGGTGGTTTTGTGTGGAAAATAGTGTCTAAAGTAAGATTGTGTATAGGCTGTATATAAGAACTACGCACGTTGGTGGTTGGACACTTTGAAGTGCCATAGATTTTTTTTTGAGGTTCGAGTTGCGATAAACAGAGATATCTTGACGCGAATATTATGTGTCTCACGTTAAAATGAAATCAAATAGTTCATAATTGATGATGGAAGACAACAAAAGCCAGATTGGTTGGAGTAAAGCGACAAGCCCGGCTTGCACGCCGCTTTTCTTGCATGACAAACCCTAGGGCATGGGTGCCGAAAAAGCGGAAGTTGTCCCTCTAGCCGGTCGGCAACAGGCCCGAAAGCTCTTGTCGGAGACGGACCTTGAAGAGTTTTTGACCACCTTAGACCGCGAGGTGCGAGAAGCTATTGTCATAACCGATACTAATGTGGACGACGGGCCACATATTCTCCATGTGAATGCTGCGTTCACGAAGATGACAGAATATGCTCCGGCTGATATACTGGGACGTGCTTTAGATGTTCTGCACAGACAAAAGAAAGATAGCTCCTTTGGTACCTACCTAAGGACCCAGTTGGCGGCTGGACATATTTTTGAGGGAGAGGGCAATTGTTATCGTAAAGATGGAACCGAGGTTCTCAACAATTGGCATATTCTGCCCCTTAATAAAGAAGGAGAACCGGTTCGGTTTGTTGTGTTTTTGAAAGATCTTACTGTGGTGCGGCAGTTGGAAGCGGTTGTTGAAGCTCGGAATTTTTGGGATGTATCAAAAACTATAACCGCTGGTTTGCGGCACGAGCTAGTCAACCCGCTCAACTCGACTAAGACCGCGGTAGAAGTTCTGCTTCGGAGCTACCAAAGTTTTGATGCGGAGAAAGTAAAATTTTATCTTCAGCAAATCTCTGGTGAGTTAGGTCGCATGGAATACATTCTCCGTGCGGTTGATACTCGAGGCACCATCAAGGTAGAGACAGAAGAGTTTGGGGTTAGGCGGTTTCTCACGTTGTTTGCAAAAATGGTTGGGCGTCAATATCCTCTGACTCTCCGTACTCTCCCTCCGGAAAACGTTGTTGTCCGGGCCGATTTGAGAGGGGTTCATCAGGTGTTACTGAATCTAGTGACCAACGCTTGGGAAGCTATGACCACTCATCGGGAACCGATCATAGCTATTGAAACGGACTACGGTGAAGAGCAGGTTGAAATTCGCCTGACAGACAATGGACAAGGTATCCCGGAAAACTATCTTGAACATATATTTGAGCCGTTCTGGACGAGCAAGTCGAATGGTACTGGTATCGGCCTGAGTATTGCTAAACGAATGATGGAACGTATGGGCGGGAGTATGCGAATTAGTAGTATTTCGGGCGTGGGAACCACGGTGTGTTTGCTACTTCCTCGAGCTATATCCTGATGCTCAACAGCCCTAACTCAAAACTCCGTCTGCTCTTGGTTGATGATGACCATTTATTCGGATCTTCTGTTCGGGATCTATTGGCCCAGGACGGGGTTGAAACCGTACTAGCAGGGACCTTACGTGCGGCATCAACCCTGGTGAATCGTCCCTTCGATGTCGTTATCATCGATCGGGGCCTTCCGGATGGTGATGGACTTGATCTGGTGAGAGCTCTAGGGAGCCGGCGAGGCAAGGTCATGCTGGTAACTGGGGAGCCGGGTATGGACTCGGCGATCAGCGCAGTTAGGCTGGGGCTGGATGATTATATCGTCAAGCCAGTGAATGTGGAGGACCTTCGTACAAGTATCTTGGCCGTCAAAAGTGTCTCGGGAGGGGCTCCTGAGGCATCAACTAAGATATATGGGGTGTCAGATGCTCATGACCGGCTGATGTCGCGGATAGAGCTCGCTGCGCGTGCATCTTTGCCGGTCCTAATTACCGGGGAGACGGGTGTGGGCAAGACTTTGGTGGCGGAGACTATTCACCGCTTGGGGCCAACCGGAGAGGCAGCTCCGTGTGTGAAAATCAACTGCGCTACTCTTGTTCCTTCGCTCGCAGAATCGGAGTTATTTGGCGCTTGTCGAGGAGCGTATACTGGAGCCATAGTCGACCGTCCAGGTCTAGTAGCCATGGCCAATGGTGGTACGCTGTTTTTGGATGAGATCGGTGAATTGCCGCTAGAGTTACAGGCAAAACTTCTTAGTTTCCTTGATGACCATCGGGTTCGAGCGGTGGGAGACATCAGGGAGCAAATGATCACTACCCGAGTGATAGCAGCTACCAATCGAAACCTACACCAAGCAGTGCAAATGGGTCGGTTTCGTGCTGATTTGTTTTACCGCTTGGCGGTACTTGAGATAGCTGTGCCCCCCCTTCGAGATCGGCCCACTGACATACCGGTACTTGCTGAAGCATTTTTACGCGCAGTCAGCAGCCATAAAGAAGAGGCCTCTTTAGCTCCTTCATGTATCCCTGCTCTTACTCGAGACCCTCTGCCGGGAAACGCCCGTGAGCTTCGCAATTGGGTTGAGCGGACGGTGGTTGAACAAAATGGGCCGGTGTATAATATTCAACCATCGGGGTGGTCTCATACCAACGTAACACCAGTGTTAGCGAGTGACTCGGGACCTCAGGCGCTTATATGCCCGACTGATTTTGGCGTACATATGACTTTAGAGTCGGTAGAAAAAAAACATATTATGCGCACGATTGGTCAGTATCCCAATCGGACAAAAGCTGCGCAATGTTTGGGGATTTCGGAGGCTACCCTACGCCGAAAACTTCGTTCATACGGTATCGGACCGAAAGCAACAGCCGGGCGTTCTTGGATGAGGGACGGAATAGAATGAATTCATCCAGAAGAAAGAACTTGGGTTGAACCCAAGTTCCTACTTCTCCGCGGGGCTATATCCCGCTGCGCGACCCCTTGTTGATTCTAACAGAATCAATTCAATGGTCTGTGCTGTATTATACGCGGAAGAGCAGCGGGTTGGATAGAACCTGGGTCAGGTATGGGACGTGTCTCTACATGCCGCTTTGTTGCGTAACGATCGCTTAAAATGAGTGATGCGTTTGAATATGAGCGCTCGTTTTGAACGGCTGTTTTGGCTTGTATTTCCGAATCTTGATGTAAGTCATCTGTCATCTGTTGGCGTGTTTCCTGCTTATGAATATCGTGTGATGCAGGACCGCCAGATCTTGGTCGTAGATGATGAGGATCTGTTTCGCATGAGCGTAGCAGAGGCTCTCGGAATCTCCTGCCCCGGGATTTCCGTGCTCCAGGCTGCAAACGGTGCTCAAGCTTTAGATATTTTGACTACCAAATCGGTATGCCTCATGGTGATGGATTTGAATATGCCCATCATGGATGGTTTTAGTTTACTGGCCGAACTAAGCAATCGGGACATGCGGTTACCCATTATTGTCGTGACTTCATGTGGAGGAGACAACTATCGTGATCGAATCCTTGGACAGGGGGCTATCGCTTGTCTTGAAAAGCCTATTAATATCGATGTATTGGCAGAGTATGTCTATGATATGGCAAAGTTCCCGGAAGAAAAACTTTCAACGGTAAGTATCGCTGGCTTTGCTCAGCTGCTTGAGTATGAGCAAAGGACGTGCTGTTTGGTTGTCGATTCGTCAGAGGGAATTGGGCAAATCTATTTTCGCCATGGAGAGGTTGTTCATGCCCAACTAGGAAAGCAAGTGGGGCCAAATGCTTTTTTTCATATATTACAGTTCAATCAACGCAGCTTTGGTGTTCAATCCTTCTTTAAGCATGTTGACCGTACCATTAACGCATCTATAACCGAGTTATTACTTCAAGCAACGGTTGTCGCGGATGAACAGTCTGCTCAGAATAACGAACATGCACTCACTCTCAAAGATGACGATTTTCTGAGGGCAGATGAAAGTTGCCCTCAGCAGGAGATATATATGTCAACCATTGAAGACGCCCTCAAGAAAGCCATGAAAATCAGCGGTGCTATCGCTATTGCCGTCGTAGACTACGAGAGTGGCTTTGCGCTCGGCAAAATTGGAGGTACGGAATACTTTGATGTAGAAACGGCTGCTGCGGGAAACACCGAGGTTGTTCGAGCTAAAATGCGGGTTATGCACCAACTGGACTTGGGTGATACCATCGATGATATCTTGATAACTCTCGAGAGCCAGTACCATATCATCCGGCCGTTACGACGGGAAAAATCTCTCTTCCTGTACGCAGCCATCGATCGCAAGCAAGGAAATCTTGCTATGGCTCGTCATCAATTGCGACAATTGGAAGAATCTATTCACGTATAGCTAGGTTTGACTCTGATGTACTACTTGTGTATATAGCAAAGACCACTTGAATTGATTCTATAAGAATCAACAAGGGGGCGCACAGAGGGAGCATAGCTCCGCGGAGAAGCAGGAACTTGGGTTCTACCCAAGTGATTTCTGCTGTAATATAGACGCTTCGGTGATTAAATCCGGTTAGAAGTCTCTCCGGTCAACCGCTGATTCCCATACCTCAACGGTTTGTTTGAGTTCCTCAAAAAAGGGATTAAGCTCTAGTGCTGAACGTCCGGCATCTATGGCAGCAGCCATATCTTGGCGTTGCCGGGCGGTGAAAGCCTTTCGAGTGAGGAGGGCTGCTCGATCTACCCGTTCGGGGTACACTCGATTCCATGTTTTTCGAAGAGTATCAAGAGAAGGCGTATGTCCGGCTTTGGCGGCTTGAATACGCTCTTCTGCCCGAATATATCCATTACGAAAGTCATATTCAAGCCGCCCATCTTCATGGCTCATGACTCTCCGTAGTCTACCAAGAACGTTGAGGGCAGCTTTGAGACGAGCTGCTTGAGGTGGAGGAACCCGTTGAAGATAGGCCGATAGGCTATGTTTTAGTGTGTGTGCAGCGTCGTTGATCTGTCGAGGGGAAGCGGTAGGCGAAAGTTCCAGGGCCTCGTAGAAGTTGCGATGTTCTGCGTCATGGAGAAAGCGGCGAGCGCGCTGCAATAGTTCTTCGCTCTCTGAAGCTGGAATATGGTTGAGGTCGCTGGAGCCGCCCTGAAATATATCTGTTGACCCCTCAACATACGCTTGGATGGTGTCCCGGGTTGCTGGGTCGAGGTCAATGAACTGCACGCCAATGCCTGATTGGCCACCAAAAGATGCTGCCATTTCTTCGGTTAGTACATGTACGACAATTGCTCGAAGCTGTACCGTGCCCTCCGGGGTTTCAAGATGAACCTCAAGCTCAGTGTCGGGAGGAGGGGGAGTAGAGGTCTCAATGAAGAGTCCTCCCTTGGATATATCTCGAGTCCATAGTTCGCGCATATCATCGCGGTCTTTGGCCCGGACCATCACTCGTCGGTTGTCGACGAGCCGCGGACAGCTTCGAACAATATGCCCGCCAGTAGATGCTGACAACGATAGTGGTTCACTAATGAGAGACTCTCGAAGATCAGCGGTGGAGGCGTGGGGTACCGGTGAGGAGCTGCGGTGAAATGTCGGAAGTGAAGCGCCCACATTAACTAGAGAGGAGGAGCGCGGCAGGCGGAGAGTATGCTTTTCTTGTACCGCGGATGGCGGCCCTGATGAGGTGGGTGTCTCACAGGCTAGGTCATCAATAGGCACCTCGGTGCCGGAAGTACTCGGGACGGGCTGCGTGTTGGTGGCCTGCTGCAGTAGGGCCAATGACTCAGCTCTCGTAAGGGGTCGCTCATGAGTGTCCTCGAGTACAGGGTTCAAGCTATTTTTGTCATTTGGGGGGACCAGTCGTAGAACGGTCTCCCCGATGAGCACAGCAGTGCTGGCTTGCAAGCATATGGCGCTAGAGATGCGGTCCCGACCGATCCATGAGCCGTTGCGGCTGGCTAGGTCTTCGAACCATACCCGACCGTCTTTTTCCCAAAGCCTACAATGTCGGCGTGAAATACGGGGATCCCAACTGATTTCCACGTCGGTCTTCGCCCCCAATCGCCCGACTACCAAGGAGCCGCCGGGACGAAGCGGAATGGCGATCTCACCCACCGCGGGGTGCATCAGACGGATCTTCATTGGTGGCCGTGGAGGTACCGTGTTCTGAGGAGCGGGGTCCATGAGATGCAATGGGATGTAAATGCGCGATTGGGATGAATGTATAGTGCGTAATTGATATCGTTATACCTATTTGGGTAATTTTTGTCCGTTGGCGAGTAGAAAAATCTCTAAGACAGAGTTGCTTATGTAAAGTGTAACTAGTGGTGAAAATGTCGATTCCTGCGTTTGCAAGCGGGTGGAACGTCATAATTGCGCCATTCGCATTCTTGAATATCTCTGTGCGTGTGACCAAGAGTTGACCACCTGGGTACCATGGCCGGATCGTACTCCTCGTGCCGATCGTAAACGGTGCGATCAACCTTATCCGATTCCGAGTGGCTGACGCTCCTGCACAACGCAGGGATTGGCCTCGGTATTTGGCCCAGCAGCTGCGCAAGCAGAGTTTTCGACCTCTTGACCGCGAAAGTGGAGAAGAGGAACGAAGCGCGGGTTGGGTTGAGTTGCACGATCAAGATTCAGCCCGATTAACGCCGGGCCAAGTATTTTTTGGCGACGACCTGATGGTGCGTTGGCGAGTGGATCAAGTACGGGTTCCACCCCCGGTGATTAAGGGAGCGATGAGCGAATGGCAGCACCTATTTGAAAATAGTAAGCAACGAAAGCCGACCAAACGGGAAAAGTCGGAGGAAAAGGAACTTATCCTACGTAAGCTCCGTAAGAAAGCGTTTTTGACCACGCAGACGTATGATGTGCGCTGGCGAATGCCGGTGCATGAAGTACAACTTTGGGCCACTGGCGCTAAGGTTGTTGATGAGATTCTTGGGGCGGTCGAAGATAGTATGGGGCTAGTGCTTAAGCCTCTCGGCCCGGGGGCTCGTTGGGAAATGATGTCTGGTCCAGATATTAGACCCACCCCTGAATTATTTGGAAGGGAAGCAGTCAGCGGTGACAGCAACGAATCCTGAGTTCATGGATGTCGCGGAAGCTTTAGGGCTACAGCAGGCGTCGGTTGTTGATGATGAGGCGCTTGCTGAGCAAGACCGAAGCAAAGCTCGTGAAGCCATGGGCCGCCAACGGGCCTGGCTTGGGCGGGAAATGCTGACCTGGCTCCTGTGGAAGTCAAATGCAAGCGGTCCTATCTTTGAGTACGAAGGAGAGGAAGTCTTGGTCCTCTTCACTGGTGCAGTTGTGCTCCAGGGCGTTGCGGGGGATACCACAGAGCTGAAGGCTAAAGGACATCAGGCAGCGTATGCTGACGTGGTACGTCAAGCCATGGTTCGGGGCTTATTGATCCATCAAGCCCGACTTCGCTGGGTAGTAGGGGATGTTGAGGCTTCAAGGGTATTTGAAGTCACTATAGATGCGGAGCATTTTAGCCTTCGACAAGTTCGGTTGCCGAAAGTGTTATCTGAAGATCCGGATGAAGCCCTCATGGAACGATTGTTCCTGTTGGATCAGTTGGGGGAGATGTTTGAGTTCCTGTGGGAACACTTCGTTGAGATTCGCAAACGCCCAACCTGGGCGAGAGAAGTTGTGCCCAAGATCAAAGCGTGGATGGAAGAATAGAGTTGATGTGAGCCGGAGAGGTGTTGTTGTCGCTTGACTCTGTTCTCGGGTTGCTACCCTAGCGAGAAGGAGCGCAAGTGGCGCTCCCCCGAGTACATTTTATGAGAGGGGGCACAATGAATCCGGAACGCTTGACCATCAAAACTAGGGAGGCACTTATGCGCGCTCAGACTCTAGCTCGGCAACTGGGGAACCAGCAGCTTGAGCTAGAGCATCTCTTACTGGCCGCCATGGATGAACCGGAAGGTATGCTTCCGGCAGTGGCGAATAAGGTGGGTACCGATGTCTATCGCCTTCAGGGGGACCTGCGCGAACAAGTTGAGAACTTGCCTAAAGTATCTGGTTCATCATCCCAGTTGTACCCTGGAGAGAGTCTCCTAAGGGGAATAGATGCTGCCGAAAAGGTAGCTTCTCAGCTTCAGGACGAGTACGTGAGTATGGAGCATGTACTCCTCGGGGCGCTGGAGCTTTCGGGCAAAACACAAGATGTACTCGAACGAAACGGACTGAGTAAATCTGCTGTGCTGGAAGCTCTTCGTGATGTGCGGGGGAATCAGCGCATCCAAGATGATGATCCGGATGCCAAGTTCCGGGTGTTGGAGAAATACACTGTAGATCTTACTCAACGGGCTAGAGATGGTAAACTAGATCCGGTGATAGGCCGGGACGAAGAGATTCGGCGCACCATGCAGGTCCTATCTATGCGTCGAAAGAATAATCCGGTGCTCATCGGCGAGCCTGGGGTGGGAAAGACCGCGATCGCTGAAGGTATTGCCCTACGTATTGTCTCTAATGATGTACCCGAGTCACTCAAGGGACGACGACTACTCGCACTAGATTTGGGGGCTCTCGTAGCCGGAGCAAAATTCCGCGGAGAGTTTGAGGAGCGACTAAAGGCGGTACTCAAGGAAGTCACGACAAGTAACGGTCAGGTCATCGTTTTTATCGATGAGATACATACTTTGGTGGGGGTTGGAGCGGCTGAAGGCTCAATGGATGCCTCTAATATGCTCAAGCCGGCTCTGGCGAGGGGAGAATTGCATTGCATTGGAGCCACCACAATCGCTGAGTACCGAAAACACATAGAAAAAGATGCTGCTTTGGAGCGGCGGTTTCAACCAGTGAAGGTCGAAGCTCCATCAGTCGAAGAAACCATTGCCATTTTGCGAGGACTTCAGGAGCGGTACGAGGTTCACCACAAAATACGGATCCGTGACTCAGCCCTCACTTCTGCGGCGCAACTCTCCGATCGCTATATTTCAGATCGATTTTTGCCCGACAAAGCTATTGACCTAATAGACGAGGCCGCTTCTTCGGTGCGGATTGAGATCGACTCGCTTCCCAAGCCGATCGATGAACTGGAACGGCGGGTGCTCCAGCTGGAAATGGAGCGGCAGGCGCTAAAAAAAGATGCCGCAACTGCTTCTGCGGATCGTATTGCTGAGCTGGATCGCGAGGTCGCTGAACTCCGAGAGCGATCCCGTTCAATGAAGGCCGCTTGGCAGGCGGAAAAAGGGGCCTTGACCTCGATCGCCAATACCAAAGAAGCGATAGAGCGACTCCGGACCGAGGAAGAGATAGCCACACGCCAAGGTAATTTGGAGCAAGCGGCAGAGATTCGCTATGGTCGATTACCCGCACTGATGACCGCTCTGCAGCAGGCGGAATCGCGCCACCGTGAGGTGACGAGCGAGACCTCATTCCTTCGTCAGGAGGTCACTGATCATGAAATTGCCGAGGTGGTGTCTCGTTGGACCGGAATTCCAATATCCAAAATGCTGGAGAGTGAGCTGCATAAACTGACCCGATTGGAAGAAGTTCTGCACGAACGAGTGATCGGTCAGGAGGAGGCCGTGGTGAGTGTAGCCCGGGCGGTGCGCCGGGCGCGAGCAGGTCTGAAGGACCCGCGGCGGCCGGTAGGTAGTTTTTTATTCCTAGGACCAACCGGCGTGGGCAAAACAGAGCTAGCGAAGGCATTAGCTGAGACGCTCTTTGCGGATGAATCTAAGGTCATCCGTATAGATATGACGGAGTACATGGAGAAACATTCCGTCTCTCGCCTGATCGGCGCTCCACCCGGTTACGTAGGACATGAGGAGGGTGGTTATTTGACGGAGGCGATTCGCCGACAGCCCTACAGTATCGTACTGCTGGATGAGATCGAAAAAGCGCATGCTGATGTGTTCAACGTGCTGCTTCAAGTCTTGGATGATGGTCGGTTAACGGATGGCAAAGGACGCACGGTGAACATGAGTCACAGTTTGGTGGTGATGACTTCGAATCTCGGTGCGAATGTTATCCGACGCTACACGCAAGCGGATCGAGCACCGATGCTAAACGAATTGCAGACGATACTTCAGCGGTCCTTTAAGCCCGAGTTTCTCAATCGACTGGACGATACCATCGTATTTCACCGACTGAGCAAAGCCCATGTAGCCCAAATCGTGCCCATTCAGCTCCGGGACGTTGAGCGCCGCTTACATGACCGGGGGCTGAAGTTAGAGGTTACCAAAGAGGCCATCGCCTGGTTGGGGGAGGCGGGTTATGACGAGATGTACGGAGCCCGGCCTCTGAAACGGGTCATCCAGACTCGGGTCGTAGATCCGTTAGCGACGGCGATCATTGACGTACAAGGACGTGGGGCGTCGGTATCCGTCGCTTATGTGGATACTGATGGTGATGACCTACGAGTAGAACTACAGACCTAGAGGTTAATGTTGGTTAAAAGCGTTGAGCGGTTTTAGCGTTTCTACCGGTCGAAATCTTTCGCCCCCTTGGGGTCGAATCTTCAATCAATGGTCGGAAACGTGCTGAGCGGGGCTGCGTAATAAACCGACTAAATCGTCTAAGGTGACCCTGTAACAGTCGCGGGAAATGCGTGGGCCTGGTTGGTGATCAGATTCAAGATACACAATAAACAAAAAAGCCGTGCCCGACATCTTCGCTTCGTGCTACTTCGCGTCGCCCGGCCTACACCGGACCCGATCATGCCCGGCTCTTCGCTCAATATCCGCGGGACTCATTCGATTGGTACCCGGGCCGCGTCTATGCTCATGCGGACTATTGTTAGCGCGTACGTAGCGCGCCTATGTTTACTGGTTGGCGCGGTCTCCTCGGTCCACCCACTTTTCTTCGCTCAGCGTACATACGCTGCCACTGATGCGGCGGATTTTGAGGGGCGCACGATTCGCCGATTTCGGTTTGAGGGACTCCGGCGGGTTGAGCCGGCAGCTATACGCCTAGTGCTGGGGAGTCGCTCTAAGCGTCCACTGAGCCTAGAAACGGTGGCGGATGATATCCGCGCGATCTACGGACTGGGGTATTTCCGGGATGTGCAGGCGTATGCGGTCCCAGTGGGAAACCAGGCCGCAGACGTAGTATTTGTCTTGGAAGAGAAGCCAGCGATCCGGAAAGTGATGTTTACCGGAAACGATAAGGTCAGCGAGTCAGACATTGAGGAGGTGGTCGAACTGAAGCCATTCACCATCCTCGATGAGGCGAAGGTGCTCGCTAATCGCCAGAAGATCGAAGCGCTGGTTCACGAAAAAGGCTTTTATCTGGGTGAGGTTAGCTATGAACTGGTCAAAGCGGGGCAAAACTCGGTGGATGTCGTGTTTACCGTGGTGGAGAACGCGAAAGTTGAGGTGCGTTCCATCAGTCTCGTGGGCAATAACCATATCAGCGATGCCATTTTGAAAGGTAGTATTGAGACCCGGGAAGGTAATCTTATCTCTTTCATTACATCTGCTGGAACCTACAAAAAAGAGGCTTTTGAGATCGATCTCCTTCGTTTAGGGGCCCAATATTACAATCGCGGTTATGTCAATGTGAAGGTCGGTACACCTCACGTCGAGATTTCGCCGGATCTCAAGTTTGTGTACATCACCATAACTATCGAGGAAGGGGAGCAATTTACCGTAGGCAGTATGGACTTCTCAGGGGATCTTCTCTTCGATAAAAAGATTCTCAAGCGGGTGGTGAAGACAAAAAAAGGAGAAGTGTTCGACCGGTCAAAGCTTGGGGAAGATCTCAAGGCTATGACCGATATTTACGGTAATCTCGGTTACGCTTACGCAAATGTTACCCCCATTACGAATTTGAATCCCGAAGAGCGAATTATCGATCTGGTCTTCAACTTCGACAAGGGTGAAAGGGTCTTCTACGAGCGCATTGATATCGTTGGGAACTCAAAGACCCGCGATAAGGTTATTCGCCGGGAACTTCGTATCTACGAAGGAGAACTCACCAGCAATGCTCGCGTGGAGGTTTCTAAAGCCCGGGTTGAAGCCCTTGGCTATTTTGAAACCGTAGACATCAGAACGCGTCGTGGAACTTCTGATAAGTATCAAATTGCAGAAGTTGAGATAAAAGAAAAAGCGACCGGTACTTTCCAGGTGGGTGCAGGTTTTTCTTCCGCGGAGAACTTTATTGCGACCGCGCAGATCTCCCAAGACAATTTTCTTGGCCGAGGTCAGGCCCTTCAGCTGTCCGCTCAGCTATCTTCACTCCGCCAACTCTTTCAACTCCGGTTCACTGAGCCGTACCTAATGGATACGCTCTTCACCTTGAGCATTAACGGGTTCAACAACGAAACCCAGTTTCGTTCGTTTGTCCGTTCGTCTTCGGGCGGAGATATAACCGTTGGTTATCCCCTGACCGACAGTATTCGAGCGTTTCTTACTTACTCACTGGAGTTTGTCCAAAGTGGTGGTAGCGACGGAACCTTCACTCAGCCGTTCTATGCCTTTCTAAACAACACTGGCCGTATATCCTCATTACGGGGATCCCTGACTTATGATACCCGCAACAACCGTTTGTTCCCGAGCCGCGGTATGTTCCATTCGCTCTCTGCGGAGGTTTCAGAAGAGTTTCTTGGGGCTACCTCTAACCGACGGTTTCAACGGTACCGAGGTATCTTCCGTTTCTACCGCAGCCTGCTTTTTGGTATCGTAGGGAAGATCAGCTTGCGCGGTGGACTCTTAAACGCAACCGGACAGCGGTTGTCACCGGCTGAGAAGTTTCTACTTGGCGGGATCAATTCTATGCGTGGGTATCTTCCGTTTAGTATCGGTCCTTCTTTGCAGTCTTTGGCGAATAGCTCAGGTTCTCCTAATGGCTCGGAAGGTATCTTTAACTTTATTGAAGGGGGTAACAAGGAGATCTTGATCAATACGGAGATCGAATTTCCTATTGTCACCGCGGTTGGCATCCGAGGCGTGCTGTTTGTGGATGCGGGCAATGTATACGCAGAGGAAGAAAATTTCTTTTACGCGGGTGGTGATATTCGAGGTCCTCCGTGTGCCTCTAGCACCACCATTATCTATAACGATGGTCGAGAAGCGCTATGTCGGAACGAACGTTTTGATCCCCGTAGTTTACCCCTAGGTCTTTTCTGGTCGGTGGGTTTTGGTTTCCGATGGTTTTCTCCCATCGGACCGTTGCGGTTTGAGTGGGGAATTCCGCTTACCCGTCGTCCTGAGGATCCTGAGGGTCCGCTGTTCGAATTTAGTATCGGTAACTCGTTCTAACAGCCGGTTGATCTAGCCCTGCAGGCATCTATGGGCCGGTCTTTCCGTGAAAGGTCCTGACCACGAAAAGTCTCTCCTCGGTCGCGTACCGCCAGGTACGCTCGCCTCGTCGTCAGAGCGTTTCACGAAAAGCCGGGCTCGATAGCTACACACTGGGCTAAATCAACCGGCTGC
>JAHQVK010000131.1 GCA_019634385.1 Myxococcales bacterium
AGTGCTCCGTAGGCAGAGTTCGGAGGATGGTCCAATCGAGGCCACTGAAGACCACTCAGTGACCGCCACCACCCCGCATACTCCTGCTGATACGTATTTTGTCCGTCAGGTGGTGTTACAACGTGCGCACGCACTGCTCAACGGCACTCCCCCTGAGGTTAATGAGCTATTGGGTGAGCCCAATCTTGAGGACGAGTTGCTGCCGCTAATACTTCCTTGGATCGCGGTTAGCGAAACCGCGCAACCAGCCCTCTCAGCACTTCGGCGGCTCAGTGTGAGCCGAGAAGGGCAGCTTACCGATGCCTTGCTCAACCCATTGCAGCCGATTCAAGTACGTAAGATGTTGCCACATGTGCTGGGCCATCTTCCAACGGAGCGAGCCAGGGATGGGTTATTGTGGGGACTTAGAAGCGAGCCTTTTACCGTCCGCTACCAATCTGCTCAGGGATTGGAACGACTTTGCCGCCAATATCTTGACTTGAGGCCGAGCCAGCAACCGATTTTTGCAGCGATACTCCGCGAGCAGAAGCCGGGTGATGAACCGGAGCTCGAGCGGGATGCGTTGTTTGTGACAGACCGTTCGAACGCCCGAGTTGTTCCTCGTTTCGACTACGCGCTCACACTGCTAAGTGTGTTGTACGATCCAGAAGCGATCGAGCTGTGCCGAGTGGCTTTTAGCCGGGGGGATACAATGATGCGTGGTACAGCAGCGGAATACTTAGAAAACTTGCTGCCCAGTGACGTATTTGGCAGTCTTAGCCCGCAATTCGATATTGAGCCGGTGATCGAGCAGAGACAACTCCGTGGTCGCGCCGAGATTGTGGCGGATTTGGCTAACTCCGCCACATCGCTAAATATTGATGTCTGCACGCTGCGCAAAGCTTGACACCCTTGAACCCTCATGAGGAGCCTTATTTGGGCTTCACCTACTATGGCTTAAGATGTACGACACTGCTCGAACTGACTCTGGGAACCTGATTACGTCAAGGTCATCCGTGCCTGCGGATCACGTTGATGGTGGATTTTAGCCGACGTGGTACGTGATGTGATCGCTGATTCCAGCCCGGCTTATCTTGCCGCGGCCGCCTGGCGTCGCTTGACTTACGCGGCCATGCTTATTGTCGCCATTTATCTGCTATACCTAATCCTTTATAACACAGTCTGGAGCGGTAAAGGTGATTCTGAGGCCCAAACCATCGGCCTGTGCGTGATCGTTATTTCGGCAGCGCTTGTGATAGTTGTACACCGGGTTTCACACCGTGTTGCGGTGGCGGTGTCGATCGCCTACGAGGTAGCGATCTGTCTAGCGACCGAGCTTACCCATTATCTGACGCTGGACAACGTTGGTCTCGAAAGGGGCGTGTCGTGGAGTGGGCCGGTGATTCTCTTCTTTCCGCTGCTCATGTCGACAACCCCACGGGTGACCCTTCTGGGTTCGCTGCTGTCAGCGTCTATGGGCTTTGTAGGTTACCACCTCGCTGGGGTACTAGGTGGCATCCGCATTGAGAGTGTGACGGTACTCGTTTCTTACTGGATCCCTCTATACTTGTGCGCAATGTGTGCTCAAGTCCCAGCGGTTGTGCTGTATCGCCTGGGACGGGACGTTAAGCAGGCTCGGCAAATGGGTAGTTATGAGCTTGTCGAAAAGCTTGGCTCTGGTGGAATGGGAGAGGTTTGGCGCGCGAGGCACCGACTCTTGGCTCGCCCAGCAGCCATTAAGATCATCAAAGCAGAGGCCCACGACCTGCGCCAACTCGAGGAGCGGTTCGAAAGGGAAGCACAGGCAACCGCACGCTTAGAGTCAGCACACACGATCAAGTTGTTCGATTTTGGCAGGGCCGATGATGGCAGCTTCTATTATGTCATGGAGCTTCTACGAGGGATCAATCTGGAAATGCTGGTTCGGGAGTTTGGGCCACTGCCCTCAGAACGAGCCGCGTCTCTGCTTCTCCAAATTTGTGATTCGCTATCCGAAGCTCACGCAGCAGACATGATTCATCGTGACATCAAACCAGCCAACATTCAGATCTGCCGATCGGCCCAATACTTCGACTTCGTGAAGGTGCTCGACTTTGGTTTGGTGAAAATCCCGACGGAAACTAGGTCTGACCTGCAGGCCACTCAAGAAGGTCGAATTGTAGGTACGCCGGCCTATTTGGCGCCAGAGATTGCGATAGGTGACCAGCCGGTGGATGGTAGAGCAGATCTGTACGCTCTAGGATGCGTTGCGTATTACATGCTAACCGGTCACGCGGTGTTCACTCAAAATACACCGATGAAACTAGCGATCGCTCACGCAACGGCGGCACCTGAGCGTCCCTCGACGCGACTAGGTTGTGATTTGCCGAGAGAACTGGAAGAGATTGTGTTGGCTTGCTTGAATAAAAAGGTTGATGAAAGACCAAGCACCGCCGCAGAGCTTGCTTCACGCCTCAAAGCAACCGGTTTGGCAAGCCACTGGACGCAAGAGCGGGCTGCACTCTGGTGGGACGAGAATCTCCATGGCGAGCTGCTTTCGAAGACCGTGGGCTCGGAGGCTAGCACGGAACCCACGGCCTTTCTGAATCCGGTACCCTCTTGAGCCCAACATGGCACTGTGAGGCCAAACTACACTTCTAAGTAAGATTGCGTCTGAGGTTGTTTTAGGGGTCATCTTAAACATATCTCATAAAACACGCTCTAGCAGGCCGTCGGAAAAGTGCGTTAGGCGCTTCGCGGGTCCTTTTTCCGTGGAACGTCCGGACCGGCTTCGCCTTTCATCGGTTGCATACGCCCGGTATGCGCCCTCTTCATCCAGAGCGTTCCACGGAAAAGACCCTTCGCGGATCACCCATCCCACTTTTCCGATGGCCTGCTAGTAGGACAAGAACTCTCGCCGGCTTGTGAAGCAACTCAACTTCCAGTCAATGATATCTAACTTTCCCGGATCTTATCAGTGAGCCGATTATAGCTAGACTTTCTCCGAAGTCCAACGATACTCAGCCTCTGATTTTTTACGATGGCTTAAGAATATGATTTAGAGCGAGGTCAAGGTTCAAACTAAACTTAGTCACCACAAAATTTGGTTATTCTATTACGACCTAAACCAAGGCTTTCTCTGAGTCTCGGTCGTTTCTATTCGGGCATGTCTTTACAGCCGGTTGATTTAGCCCAGTGTGTAGCTATCGAGCCCGGCTTTTCGTGAAACGCTCTGACGACGAGGTGAGCGTACCTGGCGGTACGCGACCGAGGAGAGACTTTTCGTGGTCAGGACGTTTCACGGAAAGACCGGCCGATAGATGCGTGCAGGGCTAGATCAACCGGCTGTTAGGACGTATGGCTAAGTTGGGACAATCCAATCACTGGTTTTAGAGTATTCTGAAAATTGTTTACTTATGGATATGTCTTTCGCCAGACCCTAGCCCCTTTTCTAATGGCCTACAAACACCCTCTAAAAGCTGTTTGAGACTGCTTTGCTCACGGCTAGTATACCACCTATAATGAGCGTAGCGAAGGTGCCCACCATGCCTAAAACCCTAGCAAGACTTGGCTTTCCTGGGCGGTTGAACCCCACAAAATGTAAGAGACGAGCAAAGATAAATAACGAACCTAATCCATGGACAATCCGAGGATCACCCTCTGTGCTTTCGATCAAGAATAATAGGATCAACACCATAGGTGTATATTCAGTAAAATTTGCCTGGGTTCTCATTGCACGTTCAATCTCCGCATCTCCTTGATGTCCGACTGATACTCTCTTACGACGGCGTAGAGACACAACACGGAGGGAAAGGAAACAGAGTAGGAATGCGGCAAAGCCGGTGTATAGCGATGTGATCATGTACTAGGCCTTCTTCTCGCTGGCAGAGAGTGGATACGCAAGTCAGACTTATGTACGAACCCAGCATTAAGTTGCGAGACCCACACCAAAGTGTATATCTGAAGCCTTAGTCATGACATAAGCGTACATGTTTCATCACTAGGAGTAATTTTTTACGTCGGACGTGGTCTTTGCTTGTAGGGGGGAGGAAATCTGTTGTCGGCGGCGTTAGTATTTGTGGGTATTCCCCACAGGTAAAGAGAACCAAACCCACAGCTTAATATTTCATCGGCTCCGTAAATTCCCCTGTTGAAGGACCGTAGTACATAGGTATTTACATAATTGTTGTACTTCAGGGCATAACCAGTCTGGATGCAACGCGACGCTTTCCCATAGATTCTACCGCCTTTACCGAGTGAATGAGGGCGCACAGCTGGTTGATTAGATGGAGTTATTCTTGCCGCACGGTTGTTGGGCGGAGGTTCTGACCGGATAGGTCCGCTACTGGCTGTCTGGGGGCTCGGCCTTAGTTGTTTGTACGCCTTATGGAATATCCTCAATAGAATGCGCTACAAAAAGAATTATTAATCTATGACTACAGTTAATCTACTCGTCAGGGGTCTGTTGTGCAACTCGGGCGAGGTCGTCCATGAAGACCTGAATAGCCCGAAAGTCCGGTAACCTACGGTTACACTCTCGGGGCTTCTCTGGGATCTAGCTATGGCTTTCTTGTCTCTACAGCCGAACATCCAGGCTCCCTAAACCCTCACGACAGTTGCTTGCCGAGTTCATCAACACGCCCTAATATGGCACTTGAAAAGCTATGAAGCTACTTTACCTATGCATTATAGGTCTCTGGTGGGGCGTTGTTATGGCGCCTGTTGAAGCACGAGGCCAGTCAGAAGATACTAATACGGAGATAGCGAGCTCTGAGGAAGAACCGGAGCTAGATGACGAACGGGGGGTTGATCTCGAAACCATTGTTGTCACTGGCGTCGGTGGAGGTCGGCAAAAAACGCAACTTAACAGCAGTGTGTCGGTGAGCGACTTATCTTTGGATGAAGTTAAAGACTTTGCGCCTCGCACTACCGCGGAGATTTTTCGCAATCTTCCCGGCATTCGTTCAGAGTCTTCCGGCGGAGAAAATAACGCCAATATTCAGGTTCGAGGGCTGCCAGTGACGACCGGTGGCGCCAAGTTTGTCCAGCTTCAGGAGGATGGACTACCAATATTTGCTTTCGGGGATATGACCTTTGGCAATGCGGACAACTTCTTACGCTTCGATACTACTGTTCAGCGCCTTGAGGCTATTCGGGGAGGGTCAGCATCGACGTTTGCGTCCAATGCTCCGGGGGCAATCATCAACTTTATTTCTCGCACAGGTGAAGAAGAGGGAGGTGAGATAGGTCTTACCCGAGGTCTGGACTTTGACACAACCCGAGTCGACTTTCGTTATGGGGGTGCTATCAACGAAGACTGGTTGGTCCACGTAGGTGGCTTTTACCGGATAGGGGAAGGGACTCGGGCCGCGGGATACATCGCTGAAGAAGGGGGACAGATCAAAGCAAATATTACCCGTAAGTTTGATAGGGGGTATATACGGTTACATCTCAAGCACCTTGATGACCGTACCATTCCCTATTTACCGTCGCCGGTGAGGGTTACGGATAGCGGAGATATTAAGCCACTAGATCTCTTTGATTTTCGCAATCAAAGCCTATCTAGCCAATACTTACAAAACAACGTTCGAGTGGATGCAAACGGTCAACTACATTCCACAAGTATTCCCGATGGAGTTCGCTCACTTTCTTCGGGGGTAGGTTTAGAGCTAGAACTGGATTTGGGGCAGGATTGGAAGCTGACTCAACGGGGACGATATGCGGCTAACAGTGGGGGTTTTGTGGGGACCTTTACCAGCGGTGTATATGACAGTGCTGGGGCGATTGCTGAATACGGGGGTAGCAGTCTTGTGTTCCATAATGGCACACGAGCGGGGTTGCCGGTAAGCAATGATACTCTCCTCGGACAAGATATATTGGTGTCTAACCAGCTCTTCGACGTACGGGTCGATGATCTAAGCCACTTTGTGAATGATCTGAGGCTCTCTAAGGTCTTCGAGACGCAAGTCGGTACCTTTGACCTTAGTATTGGGTATTATAAGTCTGTACAGCAGGTACAAACCGAGTGGTCTTTCAATACCTATCTTCAGGAAGCTCGAGGTAAAAACGCTGGGTTGATCGATGTCCTTGATGCTCAAGGAAATCCGCTTTCAGTCAACGGTGTGGTCTCGTTTGGCGATTTTGATCCGTACTTTGATCTGAGTTTTGACCGCAACGCAGTGTATGGTTCGATTGCCTATAGTATCAAAAGTCTTACATTTGATGCCAGTGTTCGCTACGAGATCATGCAGGGGTCGGGTACGAGCAATCAAGGGGCAGCCTCTCCGTTCACTGCTCTCAATACGGATGACAACGACGATGGCGTGATCACCGGAGATGAGAGGGATATAGACATTGATGGTGATGGTCGTATCGTTTCAGCGGAACAAGATCTCAATGTGGTGGACCAGAGTAACCTCTTTGCTGTCGACTATCTCTTAGACTTTGTTAGTTATTCGTTTGGAGCCAATTATATTCTCACAGATGGGTTAGCGTTGTTCATGCGATTTAGTCGGGGAGCGGTAGCCAACGGTGACCGACTATTGCTTGCAGGAGGCTTGTTTGGGGCTGACGGAGATTTGCTTGACGATGATCCGGGTGTTGATGTGGTCCATCAATTTGAAGGTGGTCTCAAGTTTCGAAGCCGAGGAGATCTTATACCAGGCTCGTTGGCGATGTTCATCACCGGCTTTTTTGCGGAGAGTGAGGAGAACAATTTTGAGGCCACGAGCAATCAGACTTTCGATCGAACAGTTGAGGCCGGAGGGGTGGAACTTGAGACCTCCTATACTTTGGGTCCTCTTTTTGTGAGTGGAGGCTGTACAATTACTGACGCAAAAATAGCTTCCGACTCGGTGAATCCTGATAACGAAGGTAATCGTCCTCGCCGCCAAGCAGTCTTCACCTATCAAGTCACAGGTGGCTGGTACGATTATATTGGCGATCGGGATTATTCTCTTGGCTTGAACGTCGTGGGCACCTCCGATGCTTACACTCAGGATGACAATACGTTTGTGATGCCCGCATATCACCAGTTCAATCTGTTTGTGAATGTTGATGTGGTGGAAGCATTGACTGTTTCGTTCAATGCCAATAACTTGTTTGATGAATTTGGACTGACAGAGGCCGAACCGGGCGAGACAATTGTGGCAAGTAACCGGATTATTCGCGCTCGCCCAATTAATGGACGAACGCTATCAGCGTCGTTGCGGTACCAGTTTTAGGCGATGACTCGGGCGTGTTTTTAACCTCCGGACCGCGTTGTGACTTGTATCCCACATTTGTGATGGGTCGGTGGCTTCGCCCCCCGTTCGGGCCCCTCGGCCTGGTACATCCTGTACCCTCCCGCCGTGGCCGACCCCTCACAAAAACGGGATAGGGAGTCATGTCCGCAGCCAGAGTTTAAAGACACGCCCTAGCTAGGAAGTGTCTTTAACGTCGGCGCCTAACTATTATGAAGCATTAGTTTCACTGCATGTTCTGACTCAGATGGTGTTAGCCATACTTGGCTGGCCTTGGAGCCCCCCGCTACAGCAAAGACCACTTGAATTGATTCTGTAAGAATCAACCCGGGGTCGATCCTAGCAGCCGGTTGATTTAGCCCTGTGTGTAGCTATCGAGCTCGGCTTTTCGTGAAATGCTCTGACGACGAGGCGAGCGTACCTGGCGGTACGCGACCGAGGAGAGACTTTTCGTGGTCAGGACGTTTCACGGAAAGACCGGCCCATAGATGCGTGCAGGGCTAGATCAACCGGCCGCTAGGGGCATAGCCCCGCGGAGAAGCTGGAACTTGGGTTCAACCCACGGGATGTCTGCTGTACGAGGCGACCACAAGGGCGGGATGACCAAACCGACGGGGCAGGTTTAGCAGAAAGCTACCTAGCTGCGGTCCGTGGTCTTATCGTGGTGCGCCATGTGGATTGATGCGCGTCATCAAAAGTGTGCTTCTGGCTGCTGCACACAAGGCAACCAGGGTCGAGGCTAATGGATTAAACATAATGTCATTGAACTTACTGCGGCGAAGAACTGGTGCATGTGTTAGTGGATATGCCCTTGCTTATGATAGTTATGCGCTTTTCGTTGAGAATGAGAATGCAGCGATATCCCACAATGTGTGTCATATGTTCGTTACTGCGCTTTTCTATCACTACGGTGTTGACCGGGATAGTTGGCAGTGGCGCGGAGGTACGGGAGGCAGCAGCTTTTACCGAGGTTACTACCCTCAGTTTGGATGTTCCGATCACCATTGATGGAGGTATGGTGACGGCGGCGATCGACCGGGAGCTGCCGCGTCAAGTCGACAAAGAAGGCTGGCAATCGGTGGGGGGAGGAGGCGTGGTTTCCGGCCTTGCGTATCGGCTTTTTCTCCATCGGGATGCTCTTCGGGTTCAGCCGGTAAGCGGAGGGTTTGATATTGAGGTCGATGTGACCTTCGATGTTGATGTGCGCAAGCAGATCGATTTGTGGTTTGCCCAGCCGGTGTTGGAGGGCTCTACCCCCGATGATCGACGAGCTACGATCAGTGTGGAGCTTCGGCCGACGCTGGACGCCAACGCAACTATGAAGATCACCGCCGGCGTTACGGAAGTGAAGTGGCACAACCCTATTGATCTATATCTTAAGGGTATGTCGGTTGTTCGGTACAACGTCGAAAGCATGCTTCGGGATGAATTGATGACCTATCTCAACGGACAGGCTGAAGGGTTGGACCGAGAGATCAACCGGCGGATGGGTGTGCAGGTGCGGGTGGACGAGGCACTGAAATCACTAGCGGATCGGGGCCTAAAAATCGAGAGACTTCACCTTCAATCCCGTCCCCCATCATCCAGTTCGGCTAAGTGGGACCTAAAGGTTGAAGCTTCCATCGGTCGCTGAGATCGATGTTCATCTATAACTAAAGGTGTGCTCGTAGCGTCGGACGGGCGCACTCCGATTGTGCCATATGTCAAAGGCATCGTCGATATCCTGGAGAGCGACCATCATCACTAAGTGCCACCGTCCCGGTTCGAGTTGAATGTCTTTGCCAAAGGTACCACGAAATCTAAAGGCACCGCTTGCCTCGTCTATTTTTCCGCCGAAGAGATGGGCCGTGTTGTGCTCATCCACGAGGATAGCTGTAGCGTAGACTGGGCTGTCAGCCGCTTTGATGGGGGTAAGCACCACATCAAGTTGGCTACCATTGAAGTAAACAATTTTTTGAGGGAGGGACTCGGAACTGCGGGTCCTTTGTTCGCCAGAACGAACGGTGACGGTGTGGCGAAAGGGTAGGTTGTTCGAGGTCGGTTGATTGCCCACAATTATCAAGGCTAAGGCGGCGGCGGAGGTAGCAAGAGAGACTCCTACAAACCGAAGTGGTAGATTCAGCTGAGGCCAACGGAAGAATGGACGCGAGGGCAGGCTTGGGGCTGGTGGGAATGCGCTGACAATCGTTTCCATTTCCTCCTCGTTGAGTGCGCGCAACTCATGGACATCAGGTGAATTTGGGGGTAGTTCTCCCTGCTGGCTATCACGGACGGCGAGCCACCACTGATCGGCTTCACTTTCGTGCTGCTTGGCCAGGTCAGCTAAGGCAATCAAGATCCTCTCATCGTCTTGTTCTTTCACACTCATTCTCCTCGTCAACTGCTTGCTCTGTTGTTCTCTTTCCAGCCGAGTGCCTGTGATCTGACTCAAGATCTTTATAGATATCTGCGATGGTCGTTTTTAGTCGCAGCCGCCAGGTGTAGACTGATTCTCGCGAGATTTTTTTGTTTTCTACGATCCAGGCTACATCCTGTCTTTCTACGTACAACATTCGAAACATTTCGTACCCTCGGTCGGTGAGTCGTTCTTTGAGGCGCGCGAAGATCAGTTCGAGGGTTTGGCGGGCAATGGTACTCGCTTCGGGCGAAGGGGTGGCCGCTAAGTGCCGCTCGAGATGAGTAGGTTCTTGGGCATCTTCGGCGTGACCACTTTGACGACCGCTGATGAGCAAACTGCTGAGCCGACGCTCGGTGACCAGGCGAATCCAACCATTGAGGCTCGCGCCTTTTTCGGGATCCCAATCCCGCAGAACTCGCCCCTTATCTGCCCATAGAATAAGAAACATATGCTGGGTGAGATCCTGCACCGATTCCCGTGTGGCCCGTCCCATCCTAAGGAGTAGAGCGTTGGCCTGACGTTGGATTACCGGCGTAAGTTGCCTAACCAGGACTCGACGCATCTCAGTATTGCCATTCAGGGCCTTTTCAACTAATTCCGGGGTAAGATTTGGCATTCTATATCTCTTTAGTGTGAGTCATGAGTTAGAAGGTTCAGTTCGTCCATTGTATTATCGAAAAAGAAGAACAAAAGCATCCGTAGGCAGACCGGATAAGGCCATTATCTGCTGTGTTGTGCGGAAGGCGGTATGGATGGGCATTTTGTTGCGGACCAAATTTCTGTGAAAAATTGTTGAGAAGGTTTGGGCCACGTGACTATCCACCTCCTGGTGGCTAGCGATAACTATCTTTGAGCCTGCCACCAGGAAAACCTGGGCGAGTCCTACACCAAACAGATTCTCTGAACCCGAAGATGCGACTTCACAGGCGGAGAGAATAACCGTCTGGGGAACCGGATGAGTCATGATAATGTCTGCGACCCGAAGTTCACCGTCCGCGAGCAAAAGCGCGCTATCCCAACCTCCTGGTCCTCCACTACGGCCATGGCCAGCGAAGTGGAAAAGGTCTGAGTGCATGAGATTGTTTTGCACGGCGTTTCGGGTGGCCTGGGTATTGGATAGATGTGTTACCGTGGCTGTTGCGGAATATATATGCAAAAGTTCATGGGTTTCATTTCGTGCGGCGACGAGATTGCCTCGTGGGTCAGATACGATAAGGATACCTGATGTTGAGTGGGTTTTTGGTGGTGGTGCAATATCTAATCCAAATGCTACCGTCCGTTTGTGTTGGAGGAGTTCAGCTAAGACTGCGGCATCTTGTGGCCGATAAGAAAAGATTCGAATGGGTTTGGTTGGCCATTTGCGAACGATGCTCAGCCAAGATGGGTCCGGAGATGCAGAGCTTATAGAATGAAGTTGAACCATCCCATGTTGAGCAACAAAGAGCTGGTGGCCAAAAGGTAGAAGCACGATCTCGTTGTTGGGTAGCTCCGGTGATATCGAGGGCAATGTATTGCTGATAAATTGCAGAGCATCATCCGCCGCGCGATCGAGACGTAATAGTAATTTCTTTTCGAGGGTGGAGATCCGAGGGGCCGCGTGCAACGAAGTTGACCATGTGGTTGCATGATGACGATCTAAAGCTCGACGGGCGGTTTGGAATTCTTCCACGTGTCGGGTCCATGCTTGCCAATCGTCTCCCGCTAGAGCGTCCCTGCGTTTTAGAGCGGACAGGAGCGTCCAATGCCGACGTCTTGCGCTACGAGCGCTCTGGAATGCGTTGTGAATACTGCCATGGTTGATCTGCGTCTGAACAAGGAGTCGACCACTCTCGGCTCGATCCGCAAAAAACGCAGAACGCTGATTCGCGGGGAGCAGAAGTGCGTTCCGGGTTACAAGCTTCTCCGCTGACTGGAAATGCCTAATGGCTGACTCGTAGGCCTGATCTAGTAGATAGGCTTGACCGGCGCCTAATTCTGCCTCCCAAGCGGCGTCGTACCGGGAGGTTCGGTGGGCGAGAGCTGCCACCGTTTGGTAGATCTCAGAGGCTCGTATCGTATGTTTTTGCTTCCGAGCGATGTGGGCGGTCATGAGAAGAGCCCAAAGTCGGGTTTCTGGATCGGTCCCTTCCATTTGCTCTAACCATTCTGTTGCCCCTTGGTGATCGTCTTGGTGGAGCCGAATCATGGCGAGGTTCACCCGTTGATGATCAGCGTCAAGTGGATTGGTACAGGTGGAGGTGAATGTTGTGAGTGCTTGTTGAAAGGAGGCCTCCGCTGCGCTGGGTGAGATCGTATGGGCCATGAATCGAGCCCACGCCGCGTTCGCGGTCCACATCGCTCGACTGCATGTATCCGCATCTGGTTGTTGAGCCAGCTGAGTCAAGGTTGTGGCTGCTTTAGGTATAAGCTCCATATCAAGAAGAAGGACGGCGCGTTCGTTCTCCGCGTGATAGCGTCCGGGAAAGCGTACCCGTTCTCCCCAACGTATGGCTTTATCCAGTGATCGCAATGCGGCTCGGTGAAGAAATAGCCGGCGTTCGAGAACCCCTTTTGCCCAATAGACGCGAGCGTGGGTGTGGGCATCTATCGATAGTGGGGCTGGGAGTTGATCAAGGCGGGTTGCGGCTTGGGCGTAGGTGCCCCGATGAACAACTTCTATAAAGGTCAGGATCGCGACCAGAGCCCATTGTCGGGTATGATCGCCGGTGGCCTGTGCGACTTGTTCAGCCCTTTGAAAGGCACTATAGGCGGTGTCCACGCGGCCGGCCTGATAGTGATGCCAACCTTGTTGGGCTAGGGTATATGCTTGTCTTCTGGATCGATCTTTGGGCTTTAGATCAGGGACCCACTGAACGCGCTGGATAAAGCGTCCTCCATTGGCGTGAAGGCTGACCCTGCGCGCTGATGGCTGGAGAGTCAGGTCACAACGAAAACCGGCGTCGACAGCAGTAATAGATGAAGGTACTTTCTTACCGTCGATACGAACCTCTACCTCGGTTGGCGGGGCGTCAATCCAGATAGAAATGGTGCTCCCTGAGGTATAAAGACAGACTGCTTCGGGAGTTATTTCTGCGCAACCAACCGCTCCTGCAAGTATCGCGAATGTTTCCTGGCTATGGAATACGTTGCTTTGGTAAGTCAAAATTGAACATAAGCTGAGCATTATTGCAATGGTGACGCAGAGGTGACTGGCCCATTTTTTGGCTGGCTTAGGCACGGTTTGGTTGTTTATGCCCAAACGGACCCAGGCTGAACCGCGTGTCCTACCCGGTTCAGGCTGGGGTCTTGTTCCCATCTTTGGGTCATAGCTATCAAGCTCACTCATCAGCGTTTTATTTAGCCGTAATTTAGAACAGACTTTTTCTCATGTCAGGTCTCGACAACTAACCAGGAAGGTATAGCTTAATGCGGCATATTATATTTGTAGCGCTCTTGCTTGTTACGACACCAATGGGCGGCTTTGTGCGCCACGCTCAGGGCGACTGGATCTACAAAAAACCTTGTCTTGGCGACCGCGTGATCGGCTTGCTGTCCAAAGAGGCGGCCTATGGGTGCGATAGCCAACTGGATCCAACGGAGTTCGATTGGGCGGTTAAGCCGTTGTTTTCCAACAAGCATGCTGGGCTTCCTGCTCGTCTTAAGCGATATTGCCTGTATAACTGGGTTGGAAAGGGCAGGCCCGACCCCGGGATCCTCCGAGGTTTGCACCCTTCCGCGAAATTCGGCCCTTCCTGTCCGGTGGTCAAGGCCCAGTGGGTTCCAACCGGCACAGCTGCCTCGGCGTTGAGCACGTCATTTGTGCTGCAGAACAACCTTCCCTATTTTGCGGAATCACCTTTGGAGCACCCGTTAGGCGAAAAGGACCGAGCGGAGGTACTGATCCTCGATACCTCACCGGATGAGAGACTCTCTGGACTTCCCACCGGTGGTTTGCAAGGGCATGGGGAAGCGGTTGCGTCGTTAGTGGCGCGGGCTAGCTATATATTCGAGAATGGTCTGCCGATCGACTACACGACTGAACTGCCGATTGACCACGCGGCTGATGTTCGATTTATCCAAGCCTTGCCCCAACCCTATGATGAAGTAGTGGGTCGCTTTGGTTCTCACGATGATGTCACTACAGCTCTTGATAAGGCTATTAGTTGGGTGGACCATCATGAAGATCAAAAAATTATCGTAAACCTAAGCATCGGATGGGATCAGAACTATACCGGAACAACTTCGCCCTTGCCGATCGCGGACCAGGCCATTTTTGATGCTATTCAGTTCCTGAGTTGTCTCGATGTTCTGGTTCTGGCTGCGTCGGGTAATCTGACCAGTAGTCATGGTGGTCCGGTTGCCCCAGCGGCATGGGCGTCGAAGCGTCTGAAATGTAATGGTGTCGAACTCAACGAACCATTACTCTATGCTGTGGGGGCGGTAGATGGTGCAGATCGCCCCTTGGCCTTAGCTGCGCCTGATGCGCAACCTGCGTTGGTTGTACCGGGGGTCATGGTGAGTATCCCCGTGAGTCGCAGCCTAGATGAAGGCCATTTTGATGTTATGAGCGGGACCTCGGTCGGCCCACCAACAGTGGCGGGTTTGGCATCGCTTATCTGGGCCCTAGAGCCCGGTTTATCACGAAAGCGGGTGATGAAGTTCATCTATACGAGCAGCGTAGACCTCTGGCGTACAGCCGATTTTAGCCTTGATCCACCGGAAAATGAGCATCGATTAGACGCATGCACCACAATATCTAACGTCTGTGCACAGAATTGTACAGTGGTCTGCCCGGTGATGCGACCGGCCAATGATCCGCAGCATCCTCTTTCTACCGAGGTCTTCAGCGAATATCCCGCTGTTCTATCCGAAGCTGACACACCGCGTGACGTTGAGCAGAGTACACTTGACGAGTGGGAGCCTCCACCAGCCAGTGGTGAGCCAATGCCTTCGCCAGCGGGGAGCACGTGCTGTCCCTCGCCCCATGGTAGCGCGGGACTGTGGGCATACGATGGTGCAGCTCTCATCGGGTACTTGGAGCCCCCTGCGGTGGAATACGTTGACCAGCGAACTTCCTCGGTGACAAGCACAGCCGCTACGGTTGATATGACATTTGTGCCCACCTGCAGTGCTGCTAGTGCCGACCTATGTCTTCCAGTAACTTTCTCGGGGTTGAATCTTTATGAAGAGTTTCGGCTCACCCCTGATGAGCTAGGTGGGCTGGTCGAGACTGCACTGGTGGAGGTTCGTATTCCCTCGGACGGAGTAGAGATAACTTACTTGTCAGAAGTAGCGGTGCTTCCTGGCGATGGAAACCCTTGATGTCTATTGTCTGTACAAAGCGAAACGGTTGACCTTAGCCGGCTTTGGTCTCCGATTTCACAGTACGTCTGGTTCTGTCTATTGCTAGCTAGGTACCTGATATGTCGTTGGCTAGGATGGTACAGCAAAGACCACTTGGTGATTTCTGCAAGAATCAACAAGTGGTCGCGCAGCGGGGCATAGCCCGGTGCAGAAGCAGGAACTTGGGTTCAACCTAAGTAATTTCTGCTGTAACTGTGCTCTTTGTGTTCCAGAGAATCATCACAATTGTCTTGCTCGGTCTTTTGCACGTGGCATGCGAAACGCGAAAATCACCTACCGACGCGGCGGTGTCTCCTCCGGTGGTTGACACCCTAGCGTCTGCTTTTGAACCTCATTTCCGGATCGGCGTTGCGCTAAACCGGAACCAAATATTTCAGGAGAATACTTCGGAGGCAGAGCTAATCACATCGCACTTCAACTCTATCGTCGCTGAAAATTGTATGAAGTGGGAGAGCTTGCATCCCGAGGAGAGTCGGTTCTATTGGACGGATGCGGATGCTTTTGTGGCCGTTGGTGAGCGATATAAGATGCAGACCATTGGCCATACGCTGGCTTGGCACTCGCAGACTCCAGCCTGGCTATTTGTTGATGCCCAAGGTGAAAAAGTATCTCGAGAGGTATTGCTACAGCGTATGCAGCACCACATTACGACCGTAATGCAGCGCTATCGAGGCAAAGTTGATGGTTGGGATGTGGTAAACGAGGCCATTGTTGATGATGGAAGTTTGCGCCAGAATAAGTTCTTGGAGATAATTGGTCCCGATTGGGTTGAGCATATGTATCGTTTTGCTCAGGCAGCGGATCCGCAAGCACGTCTACACTACAATGACTATGGTATGTGGATTCCAGAGAAGCGGGAAGGGGTCTATCGACTGGTGAAGGGCCTACAAGAAAAGGGCATTCGGGTGGATGCGATTGGAATGCAGGGGCATATTGGCTTGGAAGTGCCAACCGTGGCACAGTTTGAGAAGAGCCTTGTTCGGTTTGCGGAGCTCGGTGATGTGATGATCACGGAGCTGGACATCACTGTACTTCCTCGTCCATCTGATGATGTGTCGGCGGAGGTATCCCGGACCGCGGAGTATAAGGAGGCGCTCAATCCTTTCTCGAAAGGCTTGCCTATACGAGTAAGTACTCGACTAGATGATCGTTTTGTCGAGATGTTTCAGCTATTTATGCGGCATAAAAACAAGATCAGCCGCGTTACAACCTGGGGTGTAACGGATAGAAGCTCCTGGCGAAATGACTGGCCGATCAAGGGTCGTGTTGATTACCCGTTGCTATTTCGTCGGGATGGTACGCCTAAGCAGGCGGTGGAGCGCCTGATCAACCTAGGTCGGCGGCTGAAGAGATAGGCCCACAAAATTTTGTGCTCTCAACCTTTTTTTCAAGTCTCTAATATCTCATTTTCTCTCCCAAAACGATTATTTGGAGAAGTACAATCTATTGATAGTATAATAATACTATTTGTTCCCGGCGATACAGCAAAGACCACTTGAATTGATTATGTAAGAATCAACAAGTGGTCGCGCAGCGGGGCATAGCCCGGCGTAGACATAGCCCGGCGTAGAAACCGGAACTTGGGTTCAATCCGAGTGATTTCTGCTGTATGAGGCAATGGCAAGTCTCATTCTAGGTAAATTAGGAGCGTGTTACTGCACTTGGCAAGTGACTACTTGCTAGGGCGTGTCTTTAACCTCCGGCTGCAGCGCTGACGCCACAACCCTCGTTTATGAGGGGCGCGAAAGGGTGGTGCAGCCTCCGACCGCTCACAAACGCAGGAAACAAGTCAGAACGCTGTCCGGAGGTTAAAGACCCTAGAAACATGTTTTCATGCTGACGCGTAGCTGTTGCGAAGTAGCTAAATTAGGGCCTGTCTTTAAACTCCAGCTGCGGAGCTGACGCCGTATCCGGTGTTTGTTAAGCCACCGAACCTTCACAAATCAGGAAAGCAAGCTAGAACGCGGTCCGGAGTTTGAAAACACGCTCGAGAAAACTGTTTGTGTTCGAATGGAATCTAGCCATATTTAGCTGACCGAGAGGTCACCACTGCATATCAACGTAGGCTACATAATATTTGGGTAAATAATGTACGCCCAGATAAGGCTCGATGTTAAAGACCGTGATAGTGAGCTAAATCTATATAAAAGTTCACTAAAATAGATTTACGCGAATGTAAATATCTGCCTTATCTAGTTGTCCTTGCGGCCGTGGAGATTGGTTCAAGAAGATGTATCAGGGGTGAATTGTAATCGTACCGAAGTTTCGAGGGGCTCGTCAGATTCTGCATCGAAGAACGGGAAGTGTCGGTGATGTTTCCGCAGCGACCAGTCGACTAACTGAGAACCCCGGTGCATGAAGATCAAACGCAATACCGCAAAGCCCACTTGAATTGATTCAGTAAGAATCACCAAGTGGTCTCGCAGCGGGGCCATAGCCGGCGTAGCCGCAGGAACTTGGGCTCAACCTAACAGCCGGTTGATCTAGCCCTGCACGCATCTATCGGCCGGTCTTTCCGTGAAACGTTCTGACCACGAAAAGTCTCTCCTCGGCCGCGTACCGCGACGTACGCTCGCCTTGTCGTCAGAGCGTTTCACGAAAAGCCGGTCTCGATAGCTACACACTGGGCTAAATCAACCGGCTGCTAAGTGGTTTCTGCTGTCTCAGGCTGATGTGGCGACCTCAAAGTACAGTACATTTTGAGGTCAGAGTACGGTATTCACCCGGTTTGTCACCGGCCCGAGGCCATCCTGGATGGGGTGCTTCTAGCTTTGATACATCACCAAGGCTGCAAGTATGCTGATGAACGGTAGTCCGAATGGGTCCAAGATATTCATAATTGAGTGTCTCGCCTGCAGCTAGCGGGCGAGCGTAGCGAGCCGCTGCCGGGTAATTTAGGCCCGCGACCTGGTTCAAAACTAGTCTTGAACTTGAGTCCATGAGGAGCCATTTGGAAGATTGCTGTGCCGCCATGCGCATCAATACTGTGGACCCTATCCAAAGCCTTGTCACAACTTTGCCAAAAATGGCATCCATACCCAACTCGATTGATGGTTTATGGGGAGATTCTGTGAGCTGCGGCGCAGACAGTACCGCAGTGACACCTAAGAGAAAGTTCACTGCCGACGATTGGGCCTTAGCGTACTACGCAGTTTTCCCAAATGACTAGGTTAGGGGAAACAGCCACATTGAACCATATCGTTCAATGATGAACTCCACTTGAGTAGTCTTAGCCTCTTAGGCCATTGACCCTTACCTAATCTGCGTGTGTAGAGACGCTATGACCCAATCAGGATATCGTCGGAAGGCCGTCGATAGCTTACTCTTAGCCGTGGCCAGCGTCTGTGTGCTGACAAGCAGTGTCGCTAGAGCTGAAGAAGCTACCGATTCGAAGTCAGATCAAGTTGATGCGAAGAAGAAAGATCCTCCAAAAGAGAGTTTTGCACCGCCTCCCAAAGAAAAAGTCGGTTATGCGATAGGTTTTCAGGCGGGTTCCAGCTTGCTGAAGCAAAAAGTTGCAATGGACGTCGATTCTTTTGTTAAAGGTCTGAATGACGGACTTTCCGGCGCCAAAGGTGCCATGAGTCAAGATGAAATTCAAGAAGTTGTCGTGCAGTTGCGCCGGTCCGTTACTCATCGACATCAGATGGAGCGAAAGAAAATTGAAGATGAACAGACTAAGAAGGGGGAAGAATATCGGGCCAACTATGGGAAGGAAAAAGGTGTAGTAACTTTGCCAAGTGGCCTTCAGTACAAGGTACTGACCAAGGGTAAAGGTGAGAAACCTGGTGTACAAGATACGGTTGCTGTGAACTATGAAGGCTCACTCATTGATGGAACGGTATTTGATAAGGCGTTGGATCCCAAAGAGCCCGTTCGCTTTGGGGTGACCCGGGTGATTAAGGGATGGTCTGAGGGCTTGCAGCTGATGAGTCCTGGTGCAAAATATCACTTTGTCATCCCACCAGAGCTTGCGTACGGTTCTCGAGGCTCGGGCGACAAGATTCCGCCTGGCGCGACCCTAGTTTTTGATGTGGAGCTATTTGAGGTCAAAAAGAAAGAGCCGCCGAAGAAGCCGACGAGCGAGAAAGCAGGCAAAACAGTATCTCCTCAGTGAACCCGTAGCTCTAACCAGAAGAATTGAGCCTCGATGTCCGACCTCGACCGATTGTCTGGCGCACTCAACCACACCAAGCTGGTGCATTGCCCGGTTTCCATTTGATGCTGCAGCCAAGGCTCGACGTTTGCTGAGGATCAACCTTGGAGCCAGAAAGTACTGCTTCGATTGCCGCCCGTACGTCATGGCCAGTTACTGATTCCGCGTGACCAGGTCGACTGTTGTCAAACTGGCCGTGGTAAACGAGCCTGAGATCCCCGTCAAGTACGTAGAAATCGGGTGTGCACGAGGCCTTGTAGGCTTTGGCTACCTCCTGGCTTTCATCTAGAAGATAGGGGAAGGTATAGCTAAAGCGTTCTACTTCGAGCTTCATATACTCGGGGCTATCCTCCGGATATTTTTGGAAGTCGTTCGAGCTAATGCCAATCATGGTCACGTTTTTGGCTTGGCAATCACGCCCGAGCTGAGCCAGCCCACTTCGCAAATGTTTCACGTACGGGCAGTGATTGCACATGAAGACGATCACATAAGCCTTGGCCGTTGCCACACCGCGTAGTGAGACTATTTTACCTTCCGTATCTGGGAGTGAGAAATCCGGTGCGAGCGTACCGAGCTCTAATGCTTCAGAGCGGGTTAATACCATGGGCTTACAATATAGAACATCTGCGCCAAGCGGATATAAACAATTGTCAGGGAGAGATGTCACTCAGGCATCGAAAACGAATCTCATTCGGTTCGTGACCAAGTTCCTGAGCATAAGAGGGAATGATCTGTGCGTCACTTGATGTACTTCGCCACGAATCACCCAAATGGGAATTCGCTACTTACCCAAAATCGCTGACCCATTTAGACATATTTTCAAGCATGGCTTGTGAGCAGCACGGCGGATATACTCTCCGTCCTGTTTGCTACGGGCTAGCAGGCCATCGGAAAAGTGAGTTAGGCGCTTCGCGGGTCCTTTTTCCGTGGAACGTCCGGACCGGCTTCACCTTTCATCGGTTGCATACGCCCGGTATGCGCCCACTTCATCCGGAGCGTTGCACGGAAAAGATACTTCGCGGATCACCCATCCCACTTTTCCGATGGCCTGCTAGGGCGTGCCTTTAACCTCTGGCGTTGGAGATGACGCCGTATCCCGCGTGTGTGGAGGTTCGTCCCTGAAGGGAGGGTACTGGATGTAGCTAACCGAGGGGCCCGAAAGGGTGGCGAAGCCACCGACCCCTCACACATATGGGATACAAGTCAAAATGTGGTCCGGAGGGCAAAGACACGCCCGAGGTTGAGACATGGTTACATCCATCATATCCACAAGATAGGATCTTACACGATGCTAAAGTGGCATGAAATTCTCTGATTCCCCGCAGATATATCAGACCTTCCGTCGCAGAGTTGCCTTCTTTTATTGAAGTCCGATGGGTAGTCATCTTTCTTCCGCGCGCAGAAGGCCTTTGCTGCATTCCATGTCACGGAGTTCATAGTACGTATATTCTGGGTAAGTTTTCCATGGGCAAAATCTAGCAAAGGAAAACTTTTATCGCTCTTCCAACTCCATAGAAAGGCAGCAGGCCACTTCTGTACACCAAAGTATTACGCCAAATGGTCACTATTGTGACACTCAATGCATTCGAGGTTGATCTTGAATTGCCGCACGTTCCATTACGGGCCATTGTTGTTATCATGAGAAATCGATGTCGGCTGTTCAGTGTATACCGAGGTGCCTTGCCTACGTATGCGATACACACACGACGAGGCGAAAGTTCAGTCGCAAAGAGTTTAACTACCTGTCGATAAAGCCACTGTCTATGCTGACACTTTGTGTTTGTATTGCTATTCTGCGGAGTGAACATGGTCACTAAGCAGCGAGACACGGTCTTGTTGCCGAGAGTAATTGTGGCTCTATTTTCAAATATGTAGGCTGATCGATACCCACACTCGTGTCCTCAAACTCCGGACCGCGTTCTGACTTGTATCCCCATTTGTGATGAGTCGGTGGTTCGCCCCCCATTTAGGGTCTCTCGGTCCGGTACATTCCTTATCCTCTCGCCGGGCCGACAGTTCACAAACGCTGACTGCGGCGTCATCTCCGCAGCCGGAGCTTGAATACACGTCCAAGATTAGCAGATGGTTAGAAAACTAATGAAATGCCCACGGTCATTTGAGCCTTGGTATTTGTGCGGCCAGAGCGTCTATCTGTAGGCTGCAATCACCGTGAGCATTTAACGGCAGCGGAGCCTAACGCAACCAACGAAAACGATCCCAGAACGCTGGATGGACTGAGGTCAACTTGACAAGATCACCCACAGAATTTCTTCTCCTGCTTGGATTGCAGGAGCGCATTAGGTAGTCAGTGGATTATGTCTAAGGAAATCATCGGTAGGATCAATCACGAGCTATGGAAACCTCTGACAAAGGCGTTTGATACCGTACCAGATAAGCAGCGGGGTGAACTCTTTGATTGGCTGCAAGCCCGAGATTTTTTCCGGCCGGGGACACCTCCGAGCGAAACACACCGGGGTGTCTTTCGAGAGCTTCATAATAGGGAACAATACTATGCGGTAAGGGATGAAGAGTTCAACGTGTGGCAGAAAATGATGGAGCTCATTGTCGGCGCTGTCGCTGAAGAGCATTTTTTAAAGCAAGGGATTATCACCTTGGGTTATCTTTTACTCTGCTATTGTCAATTTCGCAAGAGTAAAATTCCGCTAGATAGTTGGCAGGCTATCCCCCTGATGGCTTTATCAAAAGCCAAACCTAAAGGTATCCAGCTGGATACCTTGGCTGAGGAGGCTAATATGGAGCCAGAAGCCGTTCGTGAAGCTCTTGAGGCTCTTCGAGATATCCGAAGACCCAATGGGGAGCGAAAAGATTTGGTTGAAGAGTATAATGGCTACTGGTACGCGCTCGACGTCTAAATACTGGTTAGAGCGTGTTGCTCAAGGCCTATGATTGTCACTAGCAGGCCATCGGAAAAGCCGATAATATTCGGTAGACTGGGCTTGGTCATCTATGATCTGTCCTACTCATGCGTGGGTCGTCAGCCCCAACAACCCTCGATGCTATGTTTGCTTAATGTCGAAGATAGGGTTCCACGTAATCATCCATTGCGTGCAATCAAAAGCATTTGCGATGAGGTGTTGAAAAAAATATCACCTCAGCTCTCTCTGATGCATAGCTCTCATGGTCGACTATCAATTCCATCAGAGCGGCTGTTAAAAGGTATGTTGCTTGTAGCGTTATACTCTACTCGTAGCGAAGCACAATTCTGTGAGCAACTTTACTATAACCTTCTATATCGCTGGTTCTTAGACATGGACATGCTGTAAGAGCTTTTTGTGACCACTGTGTGTTCTCGGATAATCGAGAGCGCTTGTAGAAACACGACGTAGCGGGCTGCTTTTTTCGTGCAGCAGTAAGTAAGGCTGAAGCAGGCAATCAATCCAAGTAATTTCTGCGATACTATGTTCTATGAGTGGGTTTGCGACGATCTTGTTGCCAACGACGAACACCCCAAAGAGAGATAAAGACGATAAACAAGAATGGCAAAGTAGAATGATTTAGAATAACACCACATCCACTGGATGGCATGCGCAGTCTAACGACCGGTTGAACCTCGGGATCCAAATTTAACTCGGGAATCGCCTCTCGAAGCCATGCTTCCAAGTCTTCGTCAGACACACTGCTCGAAAATATAACCTCATCGCCAGTAGTATTGGCACTAGGACTAGACAAGAGAGGGTAGTTACCTGAGCTTGGATCACCTCCCCATATCAAGTAGACTGGGTCGTCACACGAGACAGGTGTGGTCCAGTAGTGCCTTATGATGTAGCGAGCCTGAAAGTTGTTCACGAAATCTGGTCGAATAGTACCCCCTTTTTCCAAGGAGTCTTCAGTGTAAATCTCTCTTCCACCAACGACCGGTGGTGCTTCTCTGAAGACTAGGTCTTCACCAATCTCATCTTTTGCGTATTGCAGGTGGAGGCGAGTGACTACGTAATCTAATGACTGACCATTAGTTTCTAGTACATCGCCGCCTAAAGTTGCTATGTCATTAAGATCAAGGGTGACCGGACCCGGACAAGGGTCACAGCTAGATACTGCCCATGAGTACTCGGTAACCGCTGCGCCAGGGTTGTCCTCGAGGGTCTTACTATACAGTGCTTGGTAGAAACTGCCAAAATTCTCCCGGACATCGTCTTTAACTTCAATATTTGTGGGTATAAATATATTTGGATAGTTAGAGAGTTCGTAGCGTTGATTTTTCCCGAGAGTGTAGACGATGAGATCCTGTTTCCCCCCCGAATTGATCATACCGAGTCGGGTGGGTAACATAAAATCTTGAGAATCATAGTCGAACCTTAAGGGAGAAAGGATAGCTTGCCCATCTTCGTATATCACAAGATCGGGATCTACTCGTGCCACAAAGAAGTACATACCACCTTGGATATATGGCTCGTAGTATGGGGCTGCGTTATCAGGAACTGAATAGTTGTTGGTTTGAAGCCAGTCTGCCAAAGCGGTGGATTCGGTGGTACTCAGGATGACAACCTCGTATTCACCTACTTTAAATTCGGCCTCTACAGTGACATCTTTAGGAGAGGCGTCGACGACCCCATCAGGGACCGCAGCGATCCAGTCATCCTGGGGAAGACAGGGATCTTGCTCCCAATATTCAACGAGGCGAGGTGAGGTAAGGGTGTCGATTTTGTCGAAAATCTCTTTGTTGAGTGTCTTTACGCTTTGTTCGCTGAGGACTTGAGGGACAGGCACAACCATGGCAAAATCCTCCAAAGGACCCTTATAGCGATTTTGCATAGAGAGAATAGTTTTGGTTCCTTCCCGCATTAAGACTACCTGGGTAGCATCGTTGAAGATCCCTGTGCCGGCGCCCCCAACATAGAATCCGCAAAAAGCGAAAGCCGTGGCGCTATGTAAGGCAATAAGAGCTATTGTGGGTGTGATGAGATTAGCGAATACTCTCCGGTTCACGATTAGAATACAACAATATACATGCCATCTTCTACGGCAATGATATTGGGAAAGCCTGTGACTTATACTGCCTGTCAGCCTCAAATTTCTGAGGAAAGCCGCACCTGGTTAAGGAGTTACGGTGGAAGGCCTGGGTGCGCGTTGGCTTTGTGATCGGCTTTAGCGTTGCGGGTTGTCTCAGGTCGTGTCTTACAGCAGAAATCTCTTGGGTTGAATCCAAGTTACTGCTTCTCTGCCGGGCTATGCCCCGTGGCGTGACCTCTTGTTCATTCTTACAGAATCAATTCAAGTGATCTTTGCTGCATCGTGGACCGTGATTAGAATTCTGGCCTGATAAGGGGGGATAGCCAGTGACCTATCCCCCCTTATTGAGGCCCCTAAGTGAGCTGATGACAACAAGCCTCCGTTCGAGTGCGCACATGCATTCAATCAGCTACTTTTGAGGAGGTCCACGCCGACCTTAGAAATACGCGCTGGTTCAACGGGGGGGTAGAACGTCCCGCTAATGGTTGGTGGATAGTAGGTTTTGGGGTTTTTACGGTTGTTTGTCGTATTTATCAAACCATGCCAGAATATGTAATACCTTAGCTATCAGATGACTGGGACGAGCTCCGATATTGTGTGAAGCACCGCCAATGCGAACAAGAGATGCATCTATTTTTCGCAGTTTGAGCGCCTGATAGTACTGCTCGGACTCGGCAATGGGAGTACGATAGTCAACCTCTCCGGTTAAAAGCATTGTTGGGGTCTTTACGTTGCCCACCGACGAGAGAGGAGAACGTTGGAAATAGTGATCTGGTCTCTCCCATGGCATACCCGGAAACCAGTACTGGGTAAAGAAAGGGGTATAATCGGCATAGAGAGCGAAACTAATCCAATTTATGACCGGTTTAGCGACGACTGCGGCCTTGAAACGGGCAGTTTTGCCAATGACCCATGCGGTTAGTGTGCCACCGCCGCTGCCTCCAGTGATAAAGAGGCGATTTTCATCGATGTAGTCGCGTGATATAACTTCATCTACCGCCGCCATCAGGTCGCCGTAGTCTTCACCGGGATAAGCGTGATGAATGTGGTTGCTGAATGTCGAGCCATAGCTGGTACTTCCGCGGGGATTGATATAGAGAACAACAAAGCCTGCGGATGCGTATAACTGGATCTCTGCTGCGAAGCGGGGCCCATAGTTGGCGAAGGGGCCTCCGTGGATTTCGAGTATCAGAGGATATTTTTTTGCATCGTCAAACTGAGGTGGTTTAGCTATCCATCCCTGAATTACTTCTCCGTCGATCGTCTTGATCTCCATTTCTTCCAGGCTTGCCAATTGCTTATGACCTAGAAGATCTTCGTTCAGACGTACCAAAGTTTTGGATTTGCCATTCTTGCGAACGATCGCTAAACTGGCAGGACGGGTGGGGGATGTCTGGGTAAAAGCTACATCTTTCTTTGTACTAACGGTGAATGCGCCGGAAGAATAGGGTCGACCGAGTGTGGTCCCGCCAACATGATTGGCGATATTATGAATCTTGCCGCTCATGGAGATGTTGGCTAGTTTGGTGACTCCATGGTCAGTATACTGGATATATAAAGAATTACTATCAGAAGCCCACTGGACATCATCAATTGTACGATCTAAATTTTGGGAGATCCGCCGCTGGTTTTTGCCAGAGGTGTCTGAGATATATAGTTCACTTGGTTGAAATCCGAGCATTTTGTCGTCGAATCCAAGAAAGGCAAGATATTTGCCATTTGGAGAGACTTTCGGTGAGTTGTCGGGTCCAAATCGTTTTGTTATAGACCGCAGCTTTCCTGAGGATACGTTGATTTCAAAAATCTCTTGATTTCTTGGCTCAAAGACCCAGTTTTTTTGACGCTGACCAGATATATATATTTTTTTCCCATCTTTGCTCCAAGAGGGTTGTCCGTGATTAAAGTCTCCGGAAGTTAGTTGGCGAGCAGTGCCGCCGTAGGCCGGTACTACAAAAAGATGGGTGAAGCTATGAGGTAGGTACCCCCGACCATCTGCGCGGTAGACGGTTCGATTGATGACCTTTGCGCTCGGTGCCCAAGTTGCGCCTTTGGGCTTTTTGGGCATGGTGATCATCGGTTTATTGGGGGACTCTACAGGCATTGTGAACGCGATGTATTGTCCGTCCGGAGACCACACTGGTTGAGATGGAGAGTTAGGGACGTGGGTGACCGCTAGTTTGTGTCCTGTTTCAGGCCAGAGGACAAAAAGCTGGGCAGCCTTTTTGGTCTTGCTGATAAACAGGATTCGGTCGCCACTTGGTGACCACCGGGGGCTGGATACTTGTTCGAAGTCGCTCAGTAGTGGCCGATGATTAGAACCGTCGGTGGCAACGACCCAAAGTCTTGCTTTCGCGCGGTCGGTCATGATGTCAAAAGACCGACGTAAGTAGACAATCTGTTTTCCATTAGGAGCAAAATGAGGACTGGCGACCCACTCCAGTTCAAAAATATCTTTGGGAGTCAGTTGATTTGAGGGCCACTCTCGTTTTGGGGAGGACGGTTGTGAGGCTTCACTTGCGACCACGGGTCCGGTTTGCAGCAAAGCGACGAAAACCCCAGAGATAACTTTCGCCAGGTGATGATCCTTAGGCATTGATTTCTGATATCATATACTTTGAACTATGCCCGCCGTACCCTCTATATGCTTAGAGTTACGCTGACCCGAGTTGAGGTCAGGCGTGTGGGACGCAACGTCTTGGAATGCGAGTAGATACCCGTATATGAATACTGTTCTACATACTGTTCTTCGCAGTCCCCTGGCTGCCCGTGACCAGCCTACGGATACTCATTATACAGTGGAAGGACTGGTATTTTGGAAGGATGACTTTCTGGATTCGGTTCGGTTGGGCCTTCATCGGCGGCTTATCATTGGGGGTTTACGGAGTGCGGGTCAAAACAATCTAGTTGTTGAGCTTGCTGCTCCGCTTCGGCCTTATACCGCCGTATTTGTCCGTGGTTTGGAGGCCACAGTCGTATGTCCGATGAACGCAGAGATCGGGATGTATCGAGCGGATGGGGCGCTGGAAGTTCCGCTTACTCGGCGGTGGAACCGGGCGCCGTTTCCGGCGGTGGCTACTTCCCTAAAGTTTTATGAACAGATTGCCTTTCGTGTGGAGACCTTGACGTTTCTGTTTCGGTTTGTGCACCGCGATGGCAAACCGCGACACCGGTGGGATTGGGTACCAGCGGCGGTGTTTTCCGGTTATATGGGGTGAAATTAGTGTTCTATCAGGCGGCTTAGAAGCGGTTGTGTGATTCAGAGAAGTGTTTTGGGAAATAGTAGGCGAGTCTTTGACGTTAACGCGGAACTATTGCGAGGCCTCCAGTTTGACGGTGAGGCTAACCAAAGCAAACTGATCACAGAGGTCCCCGATAAGAGGAAGCACCCCAGGTCCAGACCTTCAGCCGAGTCATGGACGAGCCGCAGATCGCCCGGTGTTAAAGGGACCCCCTAGCTAGGGCGTGTCTTTAACCTCCGGATCGCATTATGACTTGTATCCAGCGTTTGTGAGGGTCGGTGGTGTTGCCACCCTTTCGGGCCCCTCGGCCCTGTACATCCAGTACCTTCCCGCCGTGGCCCACTGCTCACTCCCTCGGCCTACGGCGTCATCTCCGCAGGCGGAGCTTAAAGACACACCTAGCTAGTGACCGATTAGAATGGTTCATGTGATTCCACACCTAGGAGGCTACCCGTCGAAGGATGGGCAAATCTGAGACTTCGTGCATGGAGCATCAGTCGGTTGGCGGTTCGGGGGTTACCGTACAGCCGATCACCAAGGATAGGATGTCCGAGTCCTTCAGGATGTGCGCAATGGACCCGAAGCTGATGGGTTCGCCCCGTTTGTGGGATGAGGAGGACTCGGGTACAGTCTTGTTCTCGCTGGAGTACTTGCCACTTGGTACGAGCGTATTTGCCAAGTTGGTGATCAACAATTTGAAAAGGACGCCGATCTATGTCGAGCCGCAGTGGGAGTTCAATTAGACCCTCGTCGCTAGTGACAACACCTTCAACAACCGCAATGTAGCGTTTACTAACCGTGCGCTCTTGAAATTGTAGAGATAAGTCCCGATGTGCCTCCGGATCTAAAGCGAGAAGGAGCGCGCCCGATGTTTCCATATCCAGTCGGTGAACGGTTAGCGGCCCTCGAGCATGGGGATAGAGCTTGGCAACCCGAGCACGAACATTGTCGGTGATCGAAGGGTCTTTTGCAGGAACGGAGAGCAAGCCTGATGGCTTATTGACTACCACCCATCGAGGATCTTCCCGGACAATAGGCAAGGGAAGATGACGAAGATCGGGCGGCCGGAACGACATATACCTGGGGTGCGCTAGGGCGTGTCTTTATCCTCCGGGCCGCGTTCTTACTTGTATCCCGCGTGTATTAGGGTCGGTGGCATCGCCACCGTTTCGGGCCCTCGGCCGTGGTATATCCAGTACCTCCGTCCGGGGTCGACCCCTCATACACGTGAGCTATGGCGTCATCTCCGCAGCCGGAGTCTAAAGACACGCACTAATGGCTGGGTTGGATAGGCAAAGTCAAGGAGTGCTCTTTGGTTGAATGATAAGCCTAGCCACAGTATGCTTTTTATGTTGCGCACAAAGACTCTATCCTCTGACGATCAGTCAACACTGCGGACGTTCGGTGAAGATGAAGTAATTCGTATATTTTCCTCGCTAGGCCATCCGGTTGGACGCGAGGTGATCGTGCCTAATGGAGATGATGCAGCGGTAGTACAGCTTGATCCCGATCAGTTGTCAGTGATGACCACGGATACACTGGTGGAGGACGTCCATTTCTCTTGGACCTATACCTCAGCGGAAGAGGTGGGAAGAAAACTGGTAGCGGTCAATATCAGTGATATAGCGGCCATGGGAGCGTTACCTCGCTACATACTGCTTTCTTTTGTTTTCCCGCCATCGACATCAGTAGGGAAGCTCAAAACCTTAGCGGCCGGAATTCACGCGCAATGTGTTCAGTGTGGCACAAGTGTTATCGGGGGCAATGTTAGCCACGGCGGCGGACCGATGGTGCTGACCGCGACGCTATGGGGGGTAGTCAATCCTGGCCATATCTTACGGCGCTCTGGAGCCCGACCCGGTGACATAATCTACATCACTGGGTGGTTGGGCAATGCTAGAGCAGCGCTCTGCTGCATCCTATCCGGCAAAAACAAAGTCCCCGAATTCACGAAACTCCGCGAGTCGCTGGTCAGTCCAGTTCCACGGGTGACGGTTGGCCATGCACTGGCAAACACCGGGGTGGTTAGCTCGATGTGTGACGTGTCTGACGGGCTTGGGCGAGACCTTCGTTACCTCCTGGCTTCCAGTGACTTGGGTGCAGAAATATGGCGGAGCCATTTGCCCTTGAGTGCCGACCTTCTGAAGTATTGCCAATCGGCGGGGGTTGATGCGCCCACGTTGGCTGCTGAAGGTGGGGAAGACTACGAACTGTTGTTTACTGCACCGCAAGACGCGGCAGAGATGCTACAGGCGGTAGGTGAGTGCAACCAAACGCCTATCCATCAGATTGGGCGCGTCATGGACCATGGTGAGTTTTACCTAATGGCAACTGAAGGCCAGTCCCAACCTTTGCCCGGAGGGTATACCCATTTTTGATGAATTGAGTGACTGCGATTGCTGAGTGGAGGTGATTAACGCCAAGATACGGGGGATGTCTCCTGACCGTATTCGAGCGACCCTTCAAAATGTCGCGGACGGCCGAATTGGGGTTGAGTCGGCGCTGGCGGAGCTAGCGAAACTCCCATTTGAAAATATTGAGTTTGCTCGCCTGGATCATCACCGCCGCATCCGCACGGGCTTTCCCGAGGCGGTGTGGGGAGCAAACAAAACAGCGGAACACATTGCGAAGATCGTGGAGCGTTTTGCCGCCCAAGAGGAGTTATGCCTTGTAACTAAGGTTTCCGCAGAATTGTCTGAGGATGTGCTAGCCCGGCTGGACTCAACGAGCCTCCAAAAAACATCGTACGAAGCGCTCCCTCAGCTTTTGGTCTGTGGCTCAGCCTTGTCACCCCGGGGTCGCGGGCGGGTTGCGGTGGTCACCGCCGGTACGAGCGATATACCCGTGGCTGAGGAGGGTGCTCGTACTGCTGAGCTTTTAGGCATGGACGTCGAAAGAGTCAATGATGTGGGGGTGGCTGGCCTACAGCGGATCATCGCGGTTCGGGATCAATTGGAATCGTGTGAGGTTGTGGTTGTAGTCGCTGGCATGGAGGGCGCTTTGCCAGCGGTGGTTAAAGGGCTGATTTCTCGACCGGTCATCGCGGTTCCTACGAGTGTGGGAACTGGGGCGGCGCAGGCAGGACTAACAGCGATGCTGAGCATGCTGACTGCCTGTGCACCGGGAATGACAGTCGTAAATATCGATAACGGTTTTGGCGCGGGGTATGCCGCTGCCACGATTAACCTCGATCGCTCAAGGATTCGGACATGAGCGGCCGGATACTATACTTAGATCTCGTCGGTGGAGCGGCCGGAGATATGTTGTTGGCTGCGCTGGTTGATCTGGGGGCCTCTGTAGAGCGAATTCGATGTGCAGTCAATTCGATGGGTCTTAACGACGTGGAGCTGCACTTTCGAGAGGTGTATCCAGAGAGCCTACGAGCGCTTCAGCTAGATGTCATAGTTAGAGGGCGCCTCGCAGATACTATGGATGGTCAGGAGGGAAGATCCACTCTACATACTGGTGGTGGCTACGAAGGGGTTGATACATCTCCGCTGGAAAGCGGGTCTAATTCACAATTTCATGATCAAGAACGATCGGAATCTACTCCTAGATCATACACTCAAACTGCATTAAACCGCAGTCACGAAGGTCATAGTCACTCCCATGTTCATGAAGGTCATAGTCACTCCCATGTTCATGAAGGTCATAGTCACTCCCATGTTCATGAAGGTCATAGTCACTCCCATGTTCATGAAGGTCATAGTCACTCCCATGTTCATG
>JAHQVK010000132.1 GCA_019634385.1 Myxococcales bacterium
ACAGCCAGCCTAGCAGCCGGTTGATTTAGCCCTATGTGTAGCTATCGAGCCAGGCTTTTCGGGAAACGTTCTGACGACGAGGCGAGCGTACCTGGCGGTACGCGACCGAGGAGAGACTTCTTGTGGTCAGGATGTTTCACGAACAGCCTGGCTGATAGATGCCTGCAGGGCTAGATCAACAGGCTGCTAGATGTGTTGCTGCCTGAGCACGTAACTATCACCCAGGTCCTGATCACCTGAATATTCAACTTTGGGAGGATATCTAGCGATTGCCAGCTCGCTGGCAAGCCCCGGGAGGGTGACGTAGGTCGACAGACTTTTAGGCTACTCAAAAGCTAGCGGTACAGCTGAAAACACTTGGGTTGAACCCAAGTTCCTGCTTCTACGCCGGGCTACGCCCCCCTGCGCGACCACTTGGTGATTCTTACAAAAGCAATTCAAGCAGTCTTTGCGGTAGGCCCTGTCCGATTTTAGCCATTCGACCGGGTCGGAGGTGGCTTTAGCGTCGGCCGGGGACTGCAAAAGTATCTGATTCGTCGGAACGTACGAAGGCTAGCCATCGCTAGCTAACTAAGAGGTCACCAAGAAGAGAATTGACCACAGTTCACCCGACTTTCAGCCAAATAAGGGGCGAACAGCGGACTGTGCCCCGACTTTGAACACAGACTCCCAGCTAATTATTGAGGGGTGGTGGTAGTGCGTGTCTTTAACTTTCGAACCGGTCACAAACGCGGGGGTACGGCGTCATCTCCACGACGAGAGTGTCAAGGCACGCCCGGCATCCGACTTTGGATACACACCTGAGGTGATGAAGAGGAGCTAAAAAAGTAGGCCACGGTATCGGTCTAGGTCCTCAAGAACGTGACCTACCCCGTTGACCACCGCCAACAACGGATCCTCAGCCACGATTGCCGGAATCCCGGTCTCTTCCCGCAGTACTTTGTCTAATCCAGCCAATGACGCTCCCCCTCCCACAAGAACCAATCCTCGCTCCGCTAGATCCGCAGATAGCTCTGGGGGCGTTCGCTCCAAGACCGAACGAGCGGCCTCGACCATTACCTGCACCGTGTCTGCCAGAGCTTCCCGAACATCTTCCCGAGTAATTCGAATAGCACGTGGAACACCTGAGATCAGATCTCGGCCCTTGAGCTCCATTTCGCCTGCATCCGCACTCGCATGGACACTACCTATTTGCTTTTTGACCTGCTCCGCGGTTCGCTCGCCAATCAGAATATTGCTCCGACGACGGACATACTGAATGATCGCTTCGTCCATCTTGTCCCCAGCAACTTTGAGGGTACGGTATGTGACCAGACCACCAAGGCTGATAACAGCAATATCAGTGGTCCCGCCACCAATATCAATAATCATTGACCCGCGGGCATCCAGCACCGGCAGCCCAGCTCCGACGGCAGCGGCCATCGGCTGCTCGATAAGCAACACTTCCCGAACCCCCGCCGACATCGCAGCCTCTCGGACCGCTTTGGTTTCAACATCGGTAATCCCGGCTGGAATGGAGATCACCAACCGAGACCGAATAAAATGGGTCCGCTCGTGGGCTTTGCGAATAAACGACTTAAGCATGGCCTCAGTCACCGCAAAGTCAGCAATCACCCCTTCCCGCATCGGGCGGATAGCTTCGATATTGCCCGGTGTTTTACCTAGCATCTCTTTCGCCTCCAAACCGACCGCAACCACCTTACGGTTGACCGATTTGGTAATGGCAACCACCGACGGCTCATCGAGAACGATCCCCCGACCCCTCATGTGTACGAGGGTGTTCGCGGTACCGAGGTCAATCGCGATGTCTTGACTGAACATTCCAAGGAGGCGGTCGAACACGTAGGGGTCCGTACCATCCTTTGTGGGCAATAACGAGTTTGTCGTGGTGCTCTATGTGTAGGGGGCTCCGTGGGGTTACGTCCTACTGAGGATCAAGACGGGCAAACACTGCTCGGAGGGCATCAACATTTTTGACGTGGGAGAGACTGCCCATCAAAAAATCTTTGGTGGACTGGTGCAACCCATCTACCTCCTCAGAGGACAGCCCCAAAGTGATCGCGTAGCTCCGGATGAGCTCATCCTCGGCTTTGCCGTAAACACCATCCGCAAACCCAAGTAGAATAAGGCTCTTCACAAAAAGCTGCGCCTTTTCCGGAGTATCAAAGCAAGTCTTGGCCTGCTCTGGATCAAACTGTCCGGCGGCAACCTCCTCGAGTCTTGGATCCCCAACCCGGGCACAGCCGTCGTAAAACTCTCGCACCAACGCCATTTCGTTGTCATGCACGCCGTCGACCCGAGCTACAGCAAGAAGAGCATGTGTCAACACCTTGACATCCTCAAAACTCAGCGCCTGTTCGCTAAAGAAATCGCGAATCATTAGTGGCGTATTATCGGGGCTTAGGCAGAAGAGCAACTAAGGCACGACACTATAGACAGTGCCCACTTCCACTCTAAAGAACACCGGCGTTGTCAGATTGAAATCTACCCCATCCACCGATTGCATCTCCTCCCGTTTACGAAAAAGATACAGCGAAGCACCCCTCTGATTCGCCATCTCCGAAAAAAGATCCAGCGCCGAATTTGATATTCGCAGCGCCCCTGAGTCCGGTGCCACACATCGAAGTCCCAACGCTTGGTCCAACGTTTCCATGCGGACCTCAATTTCCTCTCCAGCGAGCTTGCTCCCCCACACAAATTGCGTAGCGCGCAGCTGGGCATATCTTAAGCGCATGCCTGACGGGGGTATCATAGTACCAAACTCACTAGGCACCGGCAGTTCTATCGAGGGCATGGAACTTAAACCGGGATATTCACTCGAGCACATTCCCTTCTCAATCCGAAACGCCACCGAGACCGGAGGGACAAGCAAATCACCAATAGGCCCGTCGACTGTGTACCGCCCAGTTCTTGGATTAGAAGTGTCCTCCAGTCTAATCTGCCGCCCTAAGTTTTGCAGGGTCACAAGAATTCCTGAGGCACACAGTGGAACGGCCTGAAACCCACCACTGATGTACGTTAACGTACATTCCCCAAACCTGGTACCATCCGCGGCCACCAACCCATCGTTGAATGACTCCTGAATCACGTCAGGCGGAGGGTCATAAGCAAGCAACTTGGCGGCCGCTGTCCATTGTGTAGAGGAACTGCTCTCTCCACTGTCGACCCCCCGGAAAACCACTTCGGACCGTAGAAGCAAAGCCCCATTGAGAACCTCATCTTCCGAAGGAGGAGACTCTGGAGGCCTATCATCATCCTCTGGAGGCCTATCATCATCCTCTAAGGGAGGCTCACTGCTTAGCCCTGGCGTGGTCGGAAACACCTTGCCTGAGGGTTCTCGCTGGCAAGCGCCGGAGGATGTACAAATGTACCCAGTGGGACAATCTTGCAGGCTCTCGCAATTGTCTTCCGAACAACCCCATAAACCTACGACAATAAGGCTCCCCAGCAAAGGAGCGAGTGACCACAAACGCACTGCACAATTAAACCATCAGCAGGGTGCAATGCCTAAGCGAATCTTCTCCGTTCAATGGTAGGTTTTCGATGTGCAATCCAGCGTTCGCATACGCGACCCAATTCATGGGACGCAAAGGGCAACCCGCGCGGAGATTGCGATCATCGAACACCGAGCTGTTCAGCGTCTCCGTTATATCAAACAGTTGGGCATGGCAGACCTCGCGTATCCTGGAGCAACTCACACCCGGTACGCCCATGCTCTCGGGGTTATGCATGTCGCGGGTCGTATCTTTGACGCAGTCAATAGCCCCATTTCGCTCCATCCTGCTGATCGAACTCGACTTCGAAGCACGCTGCGGCTAGCCGCGCTCTTCCACGATCTAGGCCACCCACCACTGTCGCACAGCACAGAGCTACTCATGCCATCCGTGGACCAGCTTAATCTGGGACCGTGGCAAACTGGTCGCCCCCATCGACGGGCAACCCACGAGGACTATACGCTCAAAATTGTACTAGATTCTGACTTGACCCAGCTGATTGAAGAACGAATGAATCATGCGGGGATCAAAGCAACCGACCTTGCCAACCTCTTAACCGATCACCCGCCCCCCGAAACCGCTTCACGCTTTGTTCTTGGAGGGTATAACTGGCGCCCTTTCCTACGCCAATGCATCGCCTCAGAACTCGACGCTGACCGCATGGACTACCTGCTTCGAGATTCGTATTTTGCCGGCGTCCCCTACGGAAGATACGATCTAGAGTGGTTGCTTGAAAATCTTAGACTCGTGGAACGCCCAGCCCCTTCAGATGAAGAAGCGCGTCCACTCCACTTGGGCCTTTCCGCCCGAGCAAGCTTTGGCTTCGAAGATTATCTTCTTTCGAGATACCATATGTTTTTGGCGGTCTATCTACATCACGTACCGGTGGGCTATGAGCTCATGCTGGAACGCCTCAAGGCCGGGGGCTGCCCAGACTTCATCTTACCCTCTTCGATCTCCGAATACCTGCGCTGGGACGATGTTCATTTTTTTCATCTCCTACGAAACGCCAACGACCCCTGGGCCAAACGCATTGCCGAACGTAAAGGGTTTCGACTATTAGTCGAGCACAAGCAACAAGACGATGAGCCAGATCCTTTGCATACTGGTCGGATCCCACTCCGCAATATTTTGGCGGCACTGGATGAGAACCGGATCGCCTACCTAACTCAAGCAGTCAAAAGTCGGTTGTCTAAGTATTTTGAGGCACGAACCCAATCGGTGGACCTCAAGAAAACTCCCCCCCTACCAGGCATCATCCTTCAAGATAAAGAAATGGGGTCCCCAACGATCTATGTTGTCGAAGATGAGCGGGCCGTGCCCCTCGAAACCCACGTAGCTCTTTATCGTCGTTATCGAGGAGAAGTGAGTCTCGAACGCATTTACGTATCGCCGGAGCAGCTGGATCCCGCTAAAGAAGTCATTCGTTCTCTAAAATAATCAAAATGGATACTTCGGTAGATATCGTTCACACCTGTTTCCAAACTTACAGCAAAGACCACTTGAATTGATTCTGTAAGAGAATCAACAAGGGATCGCGCAGCGGGGCATAGCCCCGCTGATAAGCAGGCACTTGGGTTCAACCCAAGCGATTTCTGCTGTAAGCGTTATGCATTGACTCGCTTGATCAAACACTTAGTCTGGCGCTAGAGAATTACCCGAGTTCAACAAGTGATACAGCAAAGACCACTTGAATTGATTCTATAAAAATCAACAAGTGGTCGCGCAGCGGAGCATATCCCCACTTAGAAGAAGGAACCTGGGTTCAACCCAAGTGATTTCTGTTATATTTCCGTATTGCTGAGTCACGGATGACTAAATCCAACATCTATGCGTATCCCCCTAGTCTTGCCGTGAACATCTTTACGCATCTTTATCCGATGTTCCCCCGCGGAAAGGTTTCGACTCATAGGCATACCTCCTCCGCAATTATCTTCATCCGTGCATAGCTGAGACTCAACCTGCGGTGCAGGAGGAGCCGACGGAGCTAAGCCCCAACCTGGCAAGCGACCTGGAGATATCGCTCCTTGCATGCGATCCCCTTGCGCAATCAACCGAGGGTTTATAAGCAACCCTAACCCCGGGTAACCCAATCCCGGCAAATCTAGAAACGGAACACCGATCGTTCCCGCGGTCCATGTCGGCATCCCATCACAAGGATCCCTTGGCGTACAAAAACGTCCCCGTTGGGGATCAACATATAACATACCGGCCGAAAGTTGCACCTCCAGTCGATCAGCTACCATGCGAAGCGCCTCCACTGCTGAGCCAACATCCATCGACCACCGGGAAGCCCCCTCTTTAAATGCTCTAATAAAGTTTCCAGAGGCTACAAAAACTTGTGAATTATTAGCGGCCACATGGTTAATACGGGTTCCAATCTGCACCGACCATCTCGGCCTTCCCTGTTGGTCAGCCACTGTAAGCCTTCCCCCTGATTGCACCCGAATGACCGAACCTCCAAGCAACTGGGGAGCAGTGATAACCTTGATATCCGAAATATTTGCTGGTGGCGAAGACGTGAGTGCAATGAACAATATGATCGTACTGGTCACATCCTTATCCTCTGCAGTGCGCAGTTAAGAGCAACTCACTCGCCACGTCTTCTTAGTCCACCGCATCAGAACGAAGCGGGTTGCCGCTGCCAACAGACATCCCATAAAGTGCGATCATTGGTGAGCTGCGTTGAGCAAGTACCGAACACTTTCCCGATGCCATTCGGGAGCTATGAACTTCTTTACCCCCTCCACCGAGGCGGTATGGCAGAAGTATATGTAGCTAGGCACCCCAGTCACTCTACGCCCGTGGTGGTTAAGCGCCTCCTGCCACAGTTAGCGCACGTACTCCATCTTCGACAAAGGTTGGTCGTTGAGGCGGAAATAGGGACGGCGATCAAACATCCCAATGCTGTGAAAATCTTCGAACTAGGTCACGTGAACGACGAAGTGTTTATCGCCATGGAATATGTAGCCGGTTGCAACTTACGAATTCTCTTACGGGAAGGAACCAAACGCGGTTATCGGATACCTCCTTGGTTTTCGCTTTATACCATCACCAAAGTCCTCGATGTTCTCGTCAACACGCAAAACGTATGTTGCACAAACGGAGAACCAAAACCTATTGTTCACGCGGACATTACGCCATCCAATATATTTATATCTCGCCGGGGAGATATAAAGCTAGGCGACTTTGGTGTGGCTAGACACGGAAAGCCACCGCCGCAGCAGCCATCCATGCTAACTGGTAAATTAGCATATTTGGCTCCGGAGCTATACGCTGGTGACTGCCCCGATGCGCAGACAGATATTTTCTCCACCGGCGTCGTCCTCTGGGAGATGCTCACTCAGCGCCGGCTATTTGGTGGCCAACGCGAGGATGCCATCGTGCGCTCCATTACCCACTCGGCACGACCACGACCTTCATTGATTATGCGTGATGTCCCCCAAGAACTGGACAAGGTGGTACTATCCGCAGTTGCAATTAACAAGGCGGAGCGTATACCTTCAGCAGAAATATTCTACAATCAGGTTCGTTCGGTCCTTCCCAAACTGGGCCACCACCCCATTAACAATAATCTACCGCTAGTTATCAACAGCATACTAGGACCCGATTCACCGCCCAAAACCAATTTGCCCCCCCTGCGTTGGGTGTCATGCTCACGGCGAGTCAGCAACAACGCCGCCTTGAGTAAGATTTCGCCAAAAACACGCTCTTCAACAACTCACTCCGAAACCATTCCCTTAGCCCCCCCCGTTCCAACTTTTTGGTTGCGCTCCCCAAATTCGGTGGCTGTCGGAGGATACAGCGTCCATCAACTCCTCGACTGGGCGTTCAAATTGAGCACCCTCAATCCCCGTTCATCCAAAGAAATATCCGCAGATGGAAAGCATTGGGTAGATCTCAAACAATTTCTCCATCTCACCAGCACATATTCCTCACGTGCTTCTACTTCGGACGAGCTTTTGAACTCCATTGCGTGGCAGACCACCACAAAAAATCAGTCATGGTTGTCTGTCCTCGCCACTGTCACTAGGACTCGCGCGTCCGGCGCTTTACTGGTAGCGCCATTCAGCGATCCACCCAAGTCTCCATGGGTTCTTTATACTCACCACGGACAACTATTGGAGCTGCGACCTCCAGCTTGGCTACCATTTTTGCCGCAATCACTTATCCGATCCCCTAAACTGACAGCAACTATGTTATCATACGCTATCCATCATCTATTGATTGCGCGTGTTCCGCTAATAAATGCTCTCAGTGCGGTCAGCCCTCTTGGTGAAACCGCTGCAAAAACCTTGGTTGCTGAACAACATCTCGCTCAAATCACCGCCACCCCTTACCTGAGCTTCTCATTCAGCACAAAATCCCTAAAGCCAAGCACCAAACCTTCATCGTTGCTCGCTAACTTTCATCAAATCGCGCGACAAACGCTATCCATTCAACAGATGCAAGACTATATCATCAACCAAAACAACGGGGATTGGAAGCCATGTATCGACTACGAGGCAATGCTTCATTCCTTCTCTTTTCCCAGAAAAATGAATAGCATAGCCAAGTTCCTTGAACATCAAACTCCACCTTCTAGTTTCTTCTGCGAGGGACCACCAAACCAAGTTCAAGATCGCTGCGTTGTTGCCTACCTCCTTTTGCAAGCTGAACTCCTTAAACCCACTCTGCTAATCAAGGACTCTCGCGCACACAATGCGTGACTATGACTTGTAGTGGCTATCACATACAATTACCCCTCGATTTTTTTCGATAGGAACTACATCGCTCATATTGAGCTCGGGTAGGATCTCCATGAATCACAGCACCATCACCGATTCCGCTCAGATAAAATTACTCCTTGTCGAAGACGAAGACAGAGACATTGAGATCATTTGTCGATCAATTCCGAGCGGTATCCATTTGGATGTGGCGCGTTCACTCAAAGAAGCTAGGGAGCGACTTCAGCACCCAGATGAACCAGACTGTGTGGTTATCGACGTCGGTCTTCCAGATGGTTCTGGACTTGATCTCATTGACGACCTAGCACCAACTCCGGCACCGGTAGTCATATTGACCGGCTCTGATGATGCGCAAGTCAAAGAAGAAGCAATTGCCCGAGGAGCTCAAGACTATCTCCCAAAAAACCATTGCACCCCTGATACCCTGCTCCGCACCATTTCTTTCGCAATTGAACGTAAAAAATGTCGGGTGCTAAGACGCCAACTCGAACATAGCGAACGCCTACAACAGGTAGGCTTGATGACCGCTGCGCTCGCTCATGAAATTGGAAATCCAACGACCTTCGTTCGAGCCAATCTTGAGCTGCTCGACCATGAACTCCACGACTGGTTCAAACAGCTCGAATCATCCACACGTACCGCCTACAGAACCGGTGATGACCCGCCCACTGTAACCAGGATACTGGAGGTCAAACAACTAGTTGGCGAAGCGATGGAAGGTGTCGACCGAATTGCAGCCCTCGTTGACCAGCTTAGATCTATATCCCAGCCCAACGGGACTCGCACCATTGCTGAAGTCAACCTGAGTAAAGTAACGCAAGCTGCGCTAGCCTTAGCAGGTACCCGCATCCGTGAATCAGCTCAAGTCACCGCCCAATTTCCAACAGCGCCAGTTATGGTCATCGGACAACGAGAACGCATCGGGCAAATATTGAGTAACTTTCTTCTGAATGCAATCCAATCGCTGGAATCTCAACCCATCCACAACCGACTCATTGAGGTCGCTGTTGAAAATCACAGTACATACGGACGCGTAGTTGTGGAGGACAACGGCCCTGGCATACCACCTAATGTTGAAATCGAGCAGCTCTTCCGGCCGTTTATGAGTACTCGCCTCGAACAAGGTGGTAGCGGTCTAGGCCTCGCTGTTTCCATCCAAATAGCCGAGTCTTTGGGTGGGTATATTGACATCCATCGTCGTTCGGAATGCACCGGAGTGCGGGCGGAGCTGGTTTTGCCACTGGTCGGATGCCCACCGGTTGAAAAAAGAGCAACCATCACCAAAGGACAAATGCGCCTACCCCCTCAGCCCACGCCGCCAGTTAGTTCACTTTAGGGCGTGTCATTAAACTCCGGACCGCGTTCTGACTTGTATCCCACGTTAAACACAAACGACCATATCGTTCTTCGCTGGTGGGGCATTGTGTCGTGCTCAGCCAGCGATATTCATTCGCCGCTAACAGCGCCTGTTGTTAACTTCAACGAAGAAGCTACCGCGAAGCACCCTATTTACCTGAATCCGCCTATTCGAACTCGGAGGGAGGCTGAGCGCAGAGGACTGACCGGGAAGCCACCGATAAGAGGTCGGAACCCTAGCAGCCTGTTGATCTAGCCCTGCAGGCATCTATCGGCCGGTCTTTCCGTGAAACGTCCTGACCACAAGAAGTCTCTCCTCGGTCGCGCACCGCCAGGTACGCTCGCCTCGTCGTCAGAACGTTTCACGAAAAGCCTGGCTCGATAGCTACACACAGGGCTAAATCAACAGGCTGCTAGGTCACTGAAAGTCCGTTACTCCCAGGACGAGTCGTAACAACTTCCGACGCTAAAGGTACGCCCTAGCAGGCCATCGGAAAAGTGAGTTAGGCGCTTCGCGGGTCCTTTTTCCGTGGAACGTCTGGACCGGCTTCGCCTTTCATCGGTTGTATGCGCCCTCTTCATCCAGAGCGTTCCACGGAAAAGATACTTCGCGGATCAACCATCCCACTTTTCCGATGGCCTGCTAGATCTAGCGATGGCATTGTCACAGGAAATAACTTGCGGCGGGGGAGACTCGAACTCCCACACCCGAAGGCGCCACCCCCTCAAGATGGTGCGTCTACCAATTCCGCCACCGCCGCATGATGGCCACCGTTGCCCAACGGGCCGGCTTTATGACCAAACCAAAGGACATCGGTCAACCCTCTTTACAAGATTTTGTATAGTTTTATTGGACTCCGGCGCTGCTATCATCGGTCGCCCCAGCTGGGGAGAGACCATCACCCGAAGACGGTTTTTCCTTTGCGCCGGTGGCCACGGAGGGCTGAGCCGGAGCACCCACCTCCGAAGGAATCGCCGCGGCGGAGGATCCCCCAGTTGATTCCCCTCCCTCCTCTGTCGGGGGTGCAGCTGATGATGGTGACGAGGGAGAATTCTTGTCCTCCTCAGCTGACGGCGTGGGCTGCCCAGATGATGGCGATGTTGTCGTCTCCGATGACGAAGGCGTATCTGTTGCCGCTCCACTTGGAGGTGTCTCAACCGTCGGGCTATTCGTGACCTCTGCTGGAGCATCAGCGTCGTTCGTTGCCGGAACATCCGCCGCTACGCCCTCCTCGCTCGGGGGTTCAAGAGCTCCAGTGGCGGATGATGACTTTTCCGCCGCCGAAGGTGTTGCTGCAGCTGATGATGTTAGGGCAACGGAAGGAGCCAAACCCGGGGAAACCGGTGCCCCCACCTGCTGTCCATCAGGTTCCAGACCTTCCGGTGCCGTAGAAGCGGCGGCCGGAGCGATCTCTCCAACAACCGAGCCAGGACGAGTCGAGAGAACCGAAAGACCCAAGCTCGTGCACATGAAAATGATGGCAGTGCCAGTTGTCATGCGGGTCAGAAAGTTACTGGCTCCACGGGTTCCCATGATGGAGCTCCCTCCACCTCCGCCAAAGACGGCACTCACACCGCCTCCCTTGCCGCTTTGCAGCAAAATGATGGGAAGCATAGCCAAGCACACGATGATGTGGAGAATATATAGGGCCGTCTCCATGAAACCGTATGTCTGTCGCTTAAGCCGGTGTCTGTCCAGCTGTTTATGTCAACGCAGCCTCACAGATGTCTGCGAAGTCCTCAGCCAATAACGAGGCTCCGCCTACAAGCCCTCCATCAATATCTAATTGGCTAAATAGCGCCTGAGCATTGGCGGGCTTTATGGATCCGCCGTACTGAATCCGAAGTTTGGTAGAAGCCTCGCTACCCCAACCGTCAGAAATCTGGGTGCGAAGCGCCCGATGCACTTCTTGAGCTTGGTCAGGCGAAGCGCTCAGACCGGTACCAATCGCCCACACCGGCTCATAAGCTAAGACCACTTTCGCTAGCTCATCCTCAGACAGCCCCTCAAGACCAGATGTAAGCTGACGCCTTACCGTCATCAGGGTTGACCCTTGCTTACGTTCATCCAAGGTTTCCCCGAGGGCTAGGATCACTCGAAGACCACCGGCCAACACCGTCCGTACTTTCTGCGCCACCAGCTCGTCTGACTCGCCAAAAATGTGTCTGCGTTCACTATGCCCAACCAGAACATAGTCACACCCAACGTCCAGTAGCATCTCCATCGATACTTCTCCGGTGAATGCACCTCGAGGAGCTTCGTGAACGTTTTGGGCCACCAACCGAATACGGTCATCAGCGAGGGCTTTTTTAACCGCATACAAAGACGTGTGCGCTGGTGCCACACCTATTTCAACTGAAGTGTCTGTCAACCGAGAAGACAATGCGTTGACCAACGCAATCGATTCGCTCACAGTCTTGTGCATCTTCCAATTGCCGCAGACAAAAGGCACGCGTTGCATATAATGGAGCCATAACACAGATCCTCCATGCTTGCCGTATTCCACACACAAAGATGCGGACAGCAACATTTATCGTCATACCTGACTGGGTAGCAAGCAAACGAGGGGAACAACAACCGGAGGAGATGCCACCGTCAGGTGGCGGATCAGGGATATAATAGATGTAGAGGCGATGGCTGAACGTCTTTCCGGTTTCTACGTTGTCAATGGATACCCAAGTTGGACCAACTCACCATGCCAATAGCTTAACTTGACCCGTTCACCGCACAAGGGGCAGCTCCGATACAATGCCAGACCGTTCGCCTCTGACATTCATCTCTGAAGCGGAAACTCGTCTCCCTTCTGAGGAGTTTACGCGCTTATGTGTCAACTTTGGGATCGAACTCACCCCCGATGAAATCAAACGTCTGGGACTATTTCTTGATCTTCTCCTCAAGAACAATGAGCGCATGAACCTCACCGCGATCAAGGAACCAGACGCCGCGTGGCGAAAACATATCTTCGATGGATTGACACCCATCTGCGTGCTTCACGACCTACCTGCCGGTGCTAAATTGGTGGATTTAGGTAGTGGCTCTGGAGTCCCTGCTATCCCCCTGGCTATTGTTATGCCCCAAGTTCAGTTTACCTTGGTAGAAAGTACTCGGAAGAAGGCCAGATACCTTCAAATGCTCTCTGAAGTCCTGGGCCTTCCTCAGGTCCAGGTTATTAGTGAGCGGATTGAAACCGTCGGTCAGGACCCGCGTTACCGGGAACAATTTGATGCAGTGTCCGCCCGAGCCCTGGGGCATCTTCGGATTCTTACGGAGTTCTCGCTGCCATTGCTAAAACTCGGCGGGAAAGGCGTCTTTATCAAAGGTGGCCGGGCGGATGAAGAAACTCTAGAGGCCAAAAGAGCACTTCACATGCTGCATGCCCGCCATGAAACCCATATAGCCACTCCAACCGGAACGATCACTGTCCTGTCAAAAGTAGCCGCCACCCCTAAAAAGTATCCAAGAGCCGTTGGAGAACCCAAACGGTCCCCGCTCTAGCTAGGGCGTGTCTTTAAACTCTGGCTGGCGAGATGACGCCGTAGCCCTCGTTTGTGATGAGTCGGCCCCGGAGGGAGGGGACTGGATGTACCTAACCGAGGGGCCCGTAAGCGGGGCGAAGCCACCGACCCTTCACAAATGTGAGCAACAAGTTCGAACGCGGTCCGGAGGTTAAAGACACGCCCTAAGGCGCTAGTCTAAAGCCACAACACCAGGCAGAGGCTTCCCTTCGATCAATTCCAGGCTCGCTCCCCCACCCGTAGATACGTGGGTCACCCGGTCCGCTAGCCCCGTTTTTGTAAGTGCAGACACAGAGTCTCCACCACCCACCACGGTCACCGCTAAGGTATCCGCAACTGCTTGCGCAATCTCGTTAGTACCAGAGGCAAATTTCGACCATTCGAACACACCCATGGGCCCGTTCCAGAAGACCGTCGCTGCCTCACTGATCGCCTTCGCATAGACTTTCTGAGTTTCAGGACCAATATCGAGCCCCATCCAACCCGGTTGAAGGGTACTGACCGTTCTAGATTCAGCTTGGGCATCAAATGTTTTGGCTACCACATGGTCGGAGGGTAATTTCAGATCGACCCTCCGAGCCTCAGCGGCCTTGAGTACCCGTTCTGCTATATCCAACGCATCCCGTTCCACACGGCTAGCGCCTACCGCCACCCCTTTCGCCTGAAGTAAGGTGTAAGCCATCGCTCCCCCTACTAGGATGGATTGGGTTCGTTCGACCAAGGCATGTAGAACCCCCACCTTGTCCGAGACCTTAGCCCCACCTACGATCGCAACAAACGGTTGCTTGGGTTCCTTCAGAATTCCGCCCAAGTGCTCCAGTTCTTTGCCCATCAAAAAGCCCGCCGCTCGGTCCCGAGCAAAACGAACCATCCCCGCCGTTGATGCGTGCGCCCGATGGGCAGCACCAAAAGCATCATTGACGTAAACCTCTACCCCGTCGGCTAGCGCCCGGGCAAAGCTCTCATCATTCTTTTCTTCTCCGGGATGAAAGCGAAGGTTCTCAAGAAGGAGTACTTCCCCTTCTCGAAGATCCCTCATGTTTTTCTTCACCCCGTCACCTACGCAGTCATCCGCGAAGACAACGGCGGCACTCAACAATTCGGCTAAACGTGCCGCTGCTGGTTGAAGCGAGAACGCCATGTCCCGCTGCCCCTTTGGGCGCCCCAAATGCGAGGCCAAAACCACCCGGGCTCCTTGAGCAATAGCATATTGAATCGTGGGCAATGCCGCCCGAATACGGGTGTCATCATCAACTTTCTTATCTGCATTCAGAGGAACGTTGAAATCGACCCGAATAAACGTTAGCCGCCCCTTAAGGTCGACTTCCTGGATGTTTTTGGCCATGGCTCACAGAACCCCTCTCTAGAGACGCTCACCAATGTAGGCTGCGAGATCAACACACCGACTCGAATAGCCCCACTCGTTATCGTACCAAGCAACCACTTTAGCCATGTTGTTGGCCATAACATCGGTCAAGCTAAGATCAACCGTTGAGCTAAGAGGGCTTCCGTTGAAGTCGACGGAGACCAAGGGCTCGCTGGATACACCAAGAATTCCTTTAAGCGCCCCCTGTGAGGCAGACACCAGGGCTTCGTTGATAGCCTCTTTCGAGATCGACTTTGTGGTCAGCGCGGTCAGATCAACCATGGATACATTGCGGGTTGGGACGCGGACGGCAAAGCCATTCAGTTTGCCCTGCAGATTCGGCAAGACCAAACCCACTGCTTTGGCCGCACCGGTGGTCGTGGGGATCATAGATTCGAACGCCGCGCGAGCCCGACGGAGATCTTTGTGCGGAAGGTCGAGAATCTTCTGATCGTTAGTCACCGCATGAATTGTCGTCATCAAGCCCGATTGGATGCCAAAAGCTTCATCAAGAACCTTAGCCACCGGTGCCAAACAATTGGTCGTGCAAGAAGCGTTGCTGACAACAAAGTGTTTGGAAGCATCAAAGGTCTCATGGTTGACCCCCATTGCAAATGTGCCGTCGATGTTACCCTTGCCCGGCGCACTGATGATGACCCGACTAGCTCCGGCCTCAACGTGTGCTCGGGCCTTGTCACCATCGGTAAAAATGCCTGTACTTTCGAACACAACATCAATGGCTGAGGCTTTCCAAGGCAACTTCGATGGGTCACGTTCTGATGAAATGCGGATCATCTTCCCATTAACCATCAACCCGCCATCAACGACCTTAACCTCACCACTAAATCGACCATGGACTGAGTCATACCTAAGGAGGTGCCCAAGCGTAGGTGCATCGGTTAGATCATTAATAGCCACCACCTCTAGGTTGGTGTTCGACTGGGCAGAAATAGCGCGAAGAATACAGCGACCAATGCGGCCGAATCCGTTGATAGCGATACGTGTAGTCACGGTTATACCTCCTTGTTGTTCGAAAAGCCTAAGACCACCAATGTTGATGGCCGCTTCCCGGTGTTGCACCCACTCGCACTATCCCTCGGGTAGGTCAACCCGTGCATCGACGCTCGACATTCGCGAATACGTTACAGATTGTAGAAGACAAATACTCGCCGATAAGGCTCGCTGGGGCGAGCCTAGCTCATTCCCCGCGGAGTCCAGCACTGCGTAAGCCCAGTCGAAACAAGTCATTAGGCTTCCTTATGGGCGTGCTTCGGAAGGATCAAAAGAGCGTCTTTGATGGGCTACACGTTGCCTTCATACCAAAACGGGTGACCGGACAGCCTTCTTGCCCCTTTCAAAACCTGGTTATAGAAAAATGATATTCTAGTGGTAATCGTTGTTTCCAAGCCATCCGGCACTCGGAAGCATCCGTTGCAGCAGCTGGTTACTACCGTACACCAGCGCCTACTCGGATGCCTCTTCTTCGGGAGCCTCACCTCCGCCTGTAGTTCCTCACCGTCCATGGTATACGATGAGGTTTTGGCCGCATTAACCACTGGCGATGAACGAACGTTAAAGCAGTATGTCGACCCCAAGTATGTAGATAGCTTGGGAGGAGCATCGGAACTATTTGAAGATATACGCACCTGGAATCAAATCTACGAACGTCGATCGTTCACTCGCACCGGATGGAACGCAACCCCAAACTCACTATCCCGAGCCACGGCTTTAGCCACAACCACCATCGAAGCCGAATTTGTAGGCACGGGTCACAGCGTTCGTGTGTCGGGAACAATGGCACTCGAATTTATTCGCCATGGGCACTTCCGCGTGCAGAGCGGTTTGTTCACCCGTCTTCGCGACGCACTAGAACTCGTACACGCTCGTCGCCGAGCACTTGAGGCAAATGACGTTGAGCAGCTTCAGCAACTCATTCATCCTCAATATCGCCAGGGTCACACCAATAGGTTACGGCTGCTGCAGTCGCTACGAATGAACATGAAGAATCGTTCGGTGCGTATAGAACCCATCGCCTATTACGTGGAACTTCGCCGACAGCTCGTACACGTGGATGAGCACTACACAATGAGCATCAACGGTCAAAAACTCCCCCCCTCCGTGGCCCGCCTGACGCTGACCCCAAGCGCCGGACGACTAAAAATTCGCTCAGGCCTAGGCGATACCGCTGCATCCTCGCAAAGCGCCCCCGCGTTAGGGCGCTGATGAATCACACAGTTGACGATCACCCCGCAGAAACCGAAGGGTGAGGCATAGCTTGCTTGATGCGGCCCAAACGATAGCATAGCGTTCGAGGGATGCCGCAAGCCTATGCTCTAAGGTTTATCTCTGGAAAGTACCAGGGCGGCGAGTTCCCGCTGGAGGCCGATCGAGAGTTCATTGTCGGACGGTCTTCCGAACTCGATATGGTCCTTGTTGAGGACATGGTGTCCCGCAAACATGCAAAAATTTCTACGCTGACGGGTCAGGTGGTCATCACCGATCTCGGGTCCACCAACGGGACCTTCGTTAATGGAGAGAAAGTCCGAAAGACGCGGCTAAAGGAGGGTGATCGTATTCTGATCGGCACCTCCATTCTAAAAATTGTGACCGCCAGTAATGCCAAAGTTAGTACATCCGAAGCCAAAGAACGCCTCGCAGCTGTAGGAGAAGCGCAAGCCAACCAAGGCAGCTCTATGACCGGAACCCTAGAAGAAGTCCCTGTTCCCGATCTCCTCCAGCTCTTCTCCACCTCCAAACGTACAGGAATACTCCATGTCCGCTCTACGCTCGGATACGGAAAAGTATTTCTTCGGGCTGGGCAGGTATTCTATGCTAGCATCGACGACGATCACGCTCTCGGACCTTTGAAATCTTTGTTCAGAATTGTAGGCTGGGATGAGGGGGCCTTCGAGTTTGGGTCTATGGACGACGCTACGAGTTTTGCGATGGAGCTAGAAGATGCCACTGAATCGCTCCTGATGGAGGCCCTAAGACAATTGGATGAGTTTCGTCGCATCGCTCCCAACCTACCAAGTCCAACGGAAACCCTCTTTATTCAACGACCCCTTACGCCTCTTTTATCAGAGCTACAACCCCTAGAGCTCGACATCTTTCAGCGGATATTCAACCATGGACCTCTCAAGTACGTATTTGATCAGTCTCCAACCACCGACTACGAGACTGCATCCGCCCTCCTGAATTTACTCTCCCAAGGGTATATTACGCGACAAGAATAAGACCAGTCTTAACATCGGACATGATCTTATTCCTCGTTTCTAGTTCACCTAAATATCCGGTCAGCTACGGTCTCTCATTCCGCTTGCTCAAACGAGTTATTGACCTGTCCGTCCAACGCCCCAAGAATCTATCGTAAGGGTGTGGTTATCATTTGGGGTTCAGCTGAAATTACTTCGGTTGGACCCAAGTTCCTGCTTCTACGCCGGGCTATGCCCCACGGAGCGACCACTTGTTGATTCTTACAGAATCAATTCCAGTGGTCTTTGCTATATATACCCCTTGGCAGCAAAGAGCATTGCGAAGATGCTCAACCTATGCCCGAGCTCCCGGATATCACCGTATATATCGAGCGACTCGAAGCGTATATTCGAGGTCAACCCTTAGAGAAACTCCGCATTCATAGTCCGTTTGTCCTCCGTTCGGTATCCCCTCCAGTGGCAGATATCGAGGGGCAACGGATCAAACGCATAGGTCGACTTGGTAAGCGTATTGTTTTCGAATTCGAAAACCGCCTTCAGCTCGTAATTCATTTAATGATTGCTGGTCGTCTGCGGTGGAAGAAAAAGGGGACCACCATCCCCGCCAGGAATGGACTGGCAGGCTTCGACTTTCCCGACGGCACCCTGATATTAACCGAAGCAAGCACAAAGAAGCGGGCCTCAATCTATATCCTCTCTGGTCCCGAAGAGCTCAAGGCCCATGACCGAGGGGGGCTAGAAGTCATGAAAGCTTCAACAGCTGCATTCAAAAATGCTATTCTGGCAGAAAACCATACTCTCAAAAGGACTCTGACTGATCCCCGAATACTAAGTGCCATAGGCAACGCTTACTCCGATGAAATTTTATTTTCAGCCAAGATGTCTCCTTTCAAACTCTCTCATAGCCTTAGCGATAGCGAAATCGCTCATCTCCACCAACACGTCGTCTCGGTACTTGAGCGATTCACCAATACTATCCGTCAGGAGGTGGGTAACAATTTCCCGGATAAGGTAACTGCATTTCGAGAGGATATGTTTGTTCATGGCCGCCATCGCAAACCTTGCAAAGTCTGTGGCTCGACAATACAGCGGGTCAACTATGCAGAAAGCGAAATGAACTACTGCGCTACTTGCCAAAATGCTGGCAAGCTCCTTGCGGATCGGTCCCTATCCCGCTTGTTGAAAAAGGACTGGCCTAGAACAGTGGAAGAGCTAGAGCAACGTAGAGGCCTGCGACCCCCCAAAAAATAATTTAATAGGCGATCGAAAAGAACTTATATCCCTCGATAATCGGCTTTTATTCTCGCGAGAAATTTTCGTTTAGTTCGAACGAACTCTATAGCCCTCTAGACTCTTCGCCGTAGCTTCGTACTCTTTTTTGAGGGACGCTTTAGCTAGCTAAACACGAGATGGACGGGCGTGTCTTCACACACGCGCGATACGGCGTCATCTCCACAGCCGGAGTTTAAAGACAGGCCCTAGACATGCTACCGGCAGGGATGGCGTAGGCCCCCAGCGACAGAAAGGTGGTAGCGAGAGACTCGAACGTATTTTTGTCCGGATTCCAAAAGGGGGTTCAACTTAGGCGCTCTAGCTATCACTAGCCCGTGGTATTCTCATGGTTACGAACTCCTCAGCCGCAGTAGGATGAATGCCTATGGTACTATCCAGCACAGCTTTGGTTACCCCCGCCTTGATCGCCGCTGCAAATCCCTGCATAATTTCTGGAGCGTCATCTCCTATCATATGCATACCCACTACGCGATCAGTTGAGCGATGGACAATAAGCTTCATGTATGAGCGATGCTCCAAACCACTTATGGTATGCTTGAGTGGACGAAATGCTGACTCATAGACATCTATCTTATCATACTTATCTACTGCTTGTAATTCACTCAACCCCACCGTTCCGATCGGTGGGTGACTAAAAACCGCACTAGGGATGACATCGTAGTCAACCACCTGTGACGTATCCGCAAATTGGGTGCGTACGAACGCCATCGCTTCGTGAATAGCCACTGGCGTAAGTGTTACCCGGTTAATAACATCACCAAGTGCATAAACACTATCACATGTTGTTCGAAAGTATTCATCAACCTTGATGGCCCCGCGATCATCAAGTTCCACCCCAGCCCGATCAACACCAAGTGTATCAGTGTTTGGAACTCGGCCCACCGCAAGCAAAATGAGCTCGCCTTCAACAGACTCGCCAGTAGATGTATCTGCGCGCAATGTGTGACCGTTGCGCTCAATTCGGTCGACGGTTCTATTGAGATGTAATTTGACGCCTTGATGCTCGAGTGACTCAGTGAGATGAGTGCGGATATCCTCATCAAAACCACGAAGTACACGAGCACCTCGGTGAACCAGTGTGGTATCCACCCCCAAGGCCGCAAAAATACCTGCAAACTCTACGGCAATATATCCGCCACCAACCACCACTGCCCGTTTCGGAAGAGTCTCAAGATGGAACGCCTGGTCAGAGGTTATCGCTAGATCAAACCCTGGTTGATCCGGACGATTAGGGCGCCCTCCAACCGCAATCAAGATCCGCTCTGCGGAAAAACTTTTACCGTCGACTTCAACTGCATGAGGACCAATCAATTGAGCTCGACCCTGCACAATTTCTACTCCCGCCCCACTCAGTAGCCGCTCGTAAATCCCATTAAGCCGAGCGATCTCAGCATTCTTGTTTTCCCGCAGGGTGGGCCAAGCAAAGGCGGGCACTTCACTCGCCCAACCAAAACCCTTTGCACCCTCAAATTCGTACCGGAAGTTTGCTGCATAACTGAATATTTTCTTCGGGATACACCCCAAATTAACGCACGTCCCACCCAGCTCCCGGTATTCAACGATCGCCACTTTAGCCCCATAACCTGCTGCTATACGGGCCGCTCGAACCCCACCAGAGCCGGCTCCAATGACCAACAGATCGTAGTCAAACGATGTCATTGGGCTGGACCCTACTCCGGTTACCATCTAGGGGTCCACGCTGAAGGGGGCAACCGCACCCCTAGGCAGGATACAGGAGCCCGAGGTAGACAGTGGTCATTCGTAGCTGCAACTTTGTCACTAAAGAGTGGACGACATGCCCTGTTAGCCGAAACCACTCGGTCGATTACCTCAATTTTTTTGGGGGAACCTCTTCGGAGCTTCAGGACAGTTTCATTGGAATCGTTTAGAGTCGGTGGCAGCTGTGCGTGTGGAGGTAAAGCAAGCTTTGATTGATATCAGCGCGCTACCCCAAAACTACGGTAAATATGAGCTTCTTGAGCGTATTGGCGTCGGTGGTATGGCTGAAGTGTACCGGGCACGGTTGCCGGGCGTCGGTGGCTTTGCCAAAGAGATCGTGATCAAGCGATTAAGGCCCAAACACGCTCGGGACAACGCGCTGGTCCAGCTGTTTATCGAAGAGGCGAAATTAGCCGCTCATGTCACTCACAAGAACGTAGTACAGGTATATGAGCTCGGTCATCTAGACTCTGGTGAACTGTTTATTGCTATGGAGTACGTGCGGGGTACGGACCTCCGCCGCTTGACTGATCTCGCTGCAAGGGCCGCTCTTCGTGTCCCCGTATGGTTAGCTCTACACATCATCCTAGAGCTGTTGGAAGCCCTGGGTTACGCCCATGACTGCACTGATGACAACGGCCGACCTCGGAACCTCGTCCACTGTGATGTCACCCCCGAAAACATTTTCATCTCTCGTTCCGGAGATATCAAATTGGGCGATTTTGGGGTAGCCAGCGATGATACCCGGGTCAATGTCCCCCTATCGGATCAACCCAAGGGAAAACTGCCTTACATGTCCCCCGAGCAAGTGCTCGAGCAGCCCATCGACAATCGCACTGATATTTTCTCAACGGCTGTCGTGCTATGGGAGACTATCACCGGACGCCGACTGTTTCCCGGGCGCACACCGTCAGAGGTGATGGCTCAAATCTGTGCCAGTCCTCGGCCTCCACCTTCAAAATACGCCGCAGGTATCCAAGAGGCTCTAGACCAGGTCATTCTAAGAGCACTGACCCCAGACATTAACGAGCGATTCCAATCCGCTCATGAATTTTCCGGCGCTTTGAAGGAACACTTGGCCCATCTACGGCCGCGGCTCACCACCGAAGATGTACGGCGCGCCCTCCTCGCAATTATGGACGCGCCCATTGTTCGACCTAATGCTTCCACCTTAGATATAGAAGACGACGAAGATGACGATTATGATGAACTTCGTGCGCTCGATCTGAGACACGACTCTCACCCTCGCAGTCTTACCCACGCACATGCCCATCGGCACGGTTCCGCGCTTCGACAGACCGTGCAACCGGGATTGATTACGCGCTCGTCACCTTCGTCTGCCTCAAGCCCTAACTCCCTAGTGCTGCCCAAGACCCGGACGGACCGCCGAATTCAACCCAGGTCTATCCCTTATGCCCCTGAAATAACAACTGAATTCACGGGATCTGGCCTCGAAATGCTCGAGATGGAAACGGAGGATGAGCAGACCTCCCGGATGCTCCGAGATGAGGTCACAATTGACTCAATGAGTTCACCAGAACCAATTAGTTATGAGCCCTTAGACACCTCTTTCCCCGACACCACCACATGGGGAAGCATTCGCCACTACAATTATAATACCCCTGAGAATCATAATATCCCTGAGAATCACAATACCCCTGAGAATCCGGCAAATGTCCAAGCGCTCATGCAAGCGTACATCTTTGATGATGAAGATAATACACTGATCAACTCTGTCGCTGGCAGCACCAACCTTTCAGTCCTGAGCGGTGCTGCGCCACTTTGGGCCAAGAGTGTCGACGGGCAAATATTGGGTCCGATGCCTCCCTATGAACTCCTTGAACTCCTTCATCGAACCGAGAAGCGACCCCATCCGATCTTCCTTATCTCAACCGATCTTGAACGATGGCTTAATCCGTATGAACTGGCGCTCCTTCTCGGAGAACGTCTAATGGATCGCGACGTGCCCGCCGGCCCCCAGCTACCACGAGGCTCATTAGCGAAGCATAGTTTTGTGGAAGTCTCGGGCTCCCTCGCTCGAAATCGCTGGTCGGGCGTACTCTCCGTATGGTCTGAACAAGGCCATGATCGAGAATGTGTGGAGGTACACCTTTCGCAGGGAGCCATAACCCACATTCGTTGGACCGGCGCCCCCTTTGAAACCTGGAGGGCCCTGTTCGATGATAACGAGCTAGGGGCTCTTGGACTCCCGGAAGCCTTTAGTCAGGGCATAGCCTCTGGGACCCGGGTTGTTGAGCATCTGCCGTCGGAAGTCACTGAACGCATTCTTGAGAACCGCCGTATCCACGCTCGGCGGCAACTTCAGGCTGCCATTGGCTGGAGCCAAGGAGGCTTCAGCTACAACCGAAGAGCAAATATTTTGCGTTCCGACCACCCTCAATCTTTGCTGAAACTCCTCCCTAGCCTCGTTCACCGCGCCTTCAGCCCAGAAGAGCTTCAGCGCCGCCTCAAGAATCGCCTCTACCACCGTCATCGACTCGCGCCCGCCTTCATAGAGCTTAGAAACGACCTTGGACTCACCGAAGAAGAAATGACTACCCTAAGCTACCTAGGAAACGGGGCGACGTTAGGTGAGGCAGGTTTGAAACTCCAGGGACAAGCAGACGGAAAGTTTATTTGGGTTATGGCTTACTTGCTCGCCGAGATAGGCTTACTCTCCGTGGAATAGCTCCAATTGCCTGAGATGGAACCAACATAAATCCCATAGTCTCCGCCAGTTCGTGGGTTAGCGCCCCCAGAAAACTTATTTCTTATCCGTAGTCATCCCACCAATAGGCTTTCTAGGAGACCTATCCAATGGCTCTTTCTTCTCTCGGGGCCGAGCTGCCCGATCTATGTGGCGAACGATACCAAACGCCTCGGTCTGTACTGCCTCCGAACGCTCCGACATAGCTTCGAGCAACTGGGTGTGACTATCCAACACCGAGCGAAGGCTGGCCGAGAGTTGGGCCCGCTGGCGCTTCAGTTCATCCAGATCTTCAAGCACCCGAACCAGACGATTATGAGCATTTTGCACAATCTGCTCTCCCTGAGCCTCAGCACGAGCAACCACAATATCCGCCTCTTTTTTGGCATTTTCTCGGATATCGTCCGACATACGGGTGGCAGTTACCATCGTCTCTTTCAGGGTTTCTTCTCGACTGCGATAGTCCTCTATGTCCGACTCTCTCTGTCTCAGTTGATCTCTCACCGCGTTGTTTTCTCGGACTAAGCGTTCAAACTCTCCCGCGATTAACTCCAAAAAGGCATCAACTTCCTTGCTGTCGAACCCCCAAAGTGCAGTTCTAAACTGTTGCTGCTGAATATCCAAGGGGGTCAGCTTCATCGGCAGTAAGGGTACCGCACCCCGGGCCATTGAGAAAGCAGTGTTCCGAAAAAGCCATCGCTTTTCATGAATCACGAGGCCCAAATATGGCGGTGCCCACCCTGACCATCGTTGAGCCTTCAAGAATTGCGTCAACGAAATCCTCACTCATACCCATTGATAACGTTGGTAGCGCATATCCAGTACTGACGCGCAGCTCTTCGGCTAGGTTGCGCAAAGCGGCAAACCATCTCCGCCCTTGTCCCCTAGGTGGAATGCACATCAGCCCTTGGATCGCTAACTTCGGGACGTCATTCATCTCCAAGATCAACCGTTCGACCGCCGGTGGAGACACCCCGGCTTTCTGTGCCTCCGCGGCAATATTGACTTCGATGAGTACCGAGAGGGGTGGTCTGTCACCCTCCATCCCCTTCGCGAGCGCCCGCGCAAGCTTTAAAGAATCTACGGTATGCACCCAAGCCGCACATCCTGCTTTTTTGGCCTTGTTGGTCTGGAGGTGACCAATCAGGTGAAACCGAGCTTCGGGAAGCAGCTCGGTTTTCCGCAGTAGTTCCTGAACATAGTTCTCCCCAAAATCTACCTGACCAGCCTCCCAAGCCTCCCGGAGTAGCTTATCTGGCTGACGCTTTGACACGGCAACCAAAAGCACTTCTTCTGGTAACCGTCCCGCCGTGCGGCACGCTTGTCTTATCTGCTCCTGAATCACCTGCAGCCGAAGTGATAGCTGATTATCGTTCACGGATGCACACCCACATCCCAAAGCAGGCCAAGAGTTTCTTCCAAGGGCAACCCCACAACATTCGTATAACTGCCCTGAATATTTGCCACGAAAGCTCCCCCAGCCCCTTGAATACCGTACGCACCGGCCTTGTCCATCGGTTCTCCCGAATCAACGTAAGTCATTATTTCCGCTTCAGACAGCTGGCGAAAACGTATATCTGTTGTGACTACAGTTACTTGAGTGTATTTTCCGAGTTTTACAGCCACCGCCGTGTGCACCTGATGACACTGACCGGATAGTTCACGAAGCATGGCCGACGCTTGCTCTACATCCGTGGGTTTACCAAGTGAAGTGCCACGAAGAGCAACCACGGTATCCGCGGCTAGTACCGGCTCTAGCCCCCGCACAACATGAGCCTTTTCCTGAGCTAGACGGTGGGCATAGACTTCCGGTAATTCTCCGACGTGTACCGACTCGTCTATATTTGGCGAACGGATATGACTCGGCTTTAGCCCAACCCTCGCGAGAAGCTCACGGCGTCGGGGTGAACCGGAAGCGAGAACAAAAGCGGCACTCATGTTCGCGACGTATCAAACCCGCAGGCCCCGTTGAAGCACAACCATAAGAACCACCAATCATAAAGACGGGTCTTAAATTCGTCGTGGGAATCTTGCTAAGTACCTTGTTTAAAAAGTAGTCGAACGAGAAAGGAGACTAGTAATAGCTAGCGGACCGAAAGACCACCGAGGAGAGGGAGAACCGCAGTTCACCGGATCCTGAGCCGATCCGGAACGGGCACCTGACGTTAAAGACCCGTCTAATCAACATCCGATAATTACTGGGGCGCGTCTTCAAACTGCGGCTGCTGAGATGACACCGTAGCCCCCGTTTGTGAACGGTCGGCCCCAGAGGGTGGGTACGGGATGTACAGGGCCGAGGGGCCCCACCCAACGTCGTCCCTTCCTGGAGCTGTTCAACCACAAAACACCACTCAACCCTCTTGTCGACAGCTCACTACACTCGAAGAAGATTTCTCGTTGACCCATAAATGTTCTTTATATTCGTTAACTTAACTTTATATCCTCGGAATTCCTCCACAAGCTAGCTATAGCTAGCCCCCCTCCCAGGCCAAACATTCATTCAAACTTGACACTTCGCAATAGTTCCACGCCAACGTCAAAGACACGACTAGCTAGGGCATGTCTTTACCCTCTGGCTGCGGAGATGACGCCGTAGCCCGAGGGTGTGATGGGTCGGCCCCGGAGGGGGGGCGGAAAGCCACCGACCCCGCACAAACGCTGGAAAACAAGTCAGAACGCGGTCCGGAGGTTAAAGACACGCCCTAGTGCTCACAGTCATGACCAGACAACTCAAGCTGACACCCACACCCTGAGTCGAATAATTTGTGCCGCGAACCACAACGGTATCTAATGGCGACATGCCCCTTCCTAGCAATGTATACCTGGGCGTGATTGGCTGTGGGAACCTAGGACAAGCAATTGTCACTGGCTTAACAGAGGCAGGTACGCTTCCGCCGACACACATTTTTGTCAGCGACCGATATCCCGAAAACTCTGAAGCCATCGCCCACAAGTCTGGCGCAAACAGCGTTAGCAACCTCGCCTGCGTCAAAGCGTCTAATATTGTTATTCTCGCTGTAAAACCTCAAACGCTACCGGATCTTCTCCTCGAAATCTCAGAAGCTATCGAAGACACCCTGGTAATCAGTGTTGCTGCTGGCGTAACAACCGCAACAATAGAATCCCACCTTGGTCATCAACCGCGGGTAGTCCGCGCCATGCCCAACATGCCCGCAGCTATTCGTCAGAGCGCTACGGCAATTGCAGCTGGCGCCCATACCATCACTGAGGATATACACTTAGCCCAGATCATCTTCGAGTCGGTGGGACGCGTCACTTTGGTAGACGAGCCTCAGCTAAACGCTGTTACTGGGCTCTCTGGTAGCGGTCCCGCTTATGTCTTTCTCCTCATCGACGCGTTTGCCGACGCGGGAGTCAATGTTGGCCTACCTCGAGCGGTCGCTACCGAGCTCGCCGTACAAACCATCTTAGGGGCCGCCAGCATGCTCCAGGAAACCCAAAAGCACCCGGGACTGCTGAAGGATCAAGTGACCTCACCAGGGGGGACTACGATTGCCGGATTACACGCCCTCGAAGCAGGGAACCTGAGGGCGACGATCATGGACGCGGTAGCCGCTGCTACCGCCCGGGCAGAGGCGCTGGGAGATCCCAGCGCCTCTGCCCAAAGGTAGGGATCCTCATAGATGGAGCTTTATCTCGTGCCAACCACCGACGCATAAGTACATATGTTGTTCGTCACCATCCAATATCGGAATAAGATCGAGCATAGCTTGCCGTGTAAAGCCAGCCAACAATCGGCCTTCCCGAACCCGGCAATATAGGCGACCTCCTACATCTCTATAGACGGTGTCCATATCTAACAACTCGAGCTGTCCATCTGAAAGCTTCAACTCCAAACCCTGAGATACAGTCCAAGCTCTATGGATAAAAATGGGTGGACCATCGATCTCTACATAAGCCCAGTTGACACTATTGTGAAGAATGCATCGTCCGTCCTCCGCTATATCTACCCAAGCATCAAAAGCACGAGCCACCGCCGTATTCGTCACCGGATCGCCGTCATGATACCACGTGCCTTGAGCATCTCTTCGAATACTTGTCTCCCTCGATAGCTCTACGCTCCCGTCTTCTTTACTCACAAAACCACCCTGACCAATTCAATTCACTCCGAAACCTCCGGCAAGCCCAACCATCGGCTGCAAGAAGCATTCGCTGCGCGGGCGGATACACCCCTGCCACCCCAAGCTTATATGCCCGCTTGCCCAACTACATCGCCTGCGTCAGTCTCCCTAACATGCGGTTTGAAGAACTCGAGAGAAGACGCGTTACCGCCGAAGCCATAGCCCGCGATGCAGGCAACTACCTAAGGCGGCAGTTTGCTAATCTAGATACACTGACCATCGAAGTAAAGGGCCGTCAGGATTTCGTAAGTGAAGCGGATCGCACCGTTGAGCTTCAGATTCGCAAAGCTTTGGGGGACGCATTTCCCGGAGAGAAATTCCTGGGTGAAGAATCGGGGGGGCAAGCTACCGAGCCAGTCTGGGTCGTAGACCCCATTGACGGCACGACTAATTTCCTTCGGGGCATCCCCATGTTCGCAATTTCTATCGCATGGGTTGCCGAAGGCTCTACCCAGGTGGGCGTCATCTACGAGCCCATCACCGATAAGATGTATTCCGCAACGCAGCTTGGAGCAGCAACTCTCAATGCCAGCCGTCTGCAGGTTCGGCCCTGCGAGCGCATTGATGCTGCCATCGTAGCTTTTGGTTATTCAGAGCGAAGCGGTATTGAGCCTTTTCTTGAGCGATTTTCTCGAGTTTTGAGGGCACAGTCGGAGTTCCGTCGTCTAGGTGCCGCTACCATCGGCTTAACCGCCGTAGCTTGCGGACAAGTTGATGCTTTTTTTCAACTACATCTTGATCCGTGGGATGTACTTGCCGGCCTGTTGATCGTTGAGCGCTCCGGTGGAATCATCCACAATTTCCTAGACAACAACGGCCTTCGCCATGGAAACGTGTGCTTCTGTGCAACTCCGGGCATAGCTGATGCGCTTCATGAGCTTTTGGATGTCGCATCTCTGACTTCGCACAGCGCTCTGTAATTAGCGGCAGAAAAACAACCAGACCAGATCTTTAACAATAGATAAACGGTCAGATTCAAAACTTTCATCCAAAAAATTCGCCTCCGGGCTTGACGCCCAGAAAGAATGACTTCTAGTATCGCCTCGTCTTGGGCTCTTGCTCACGACGCTATATGCCGTCAAAACTATCTAGATGAATGTGATCTAGATAATAAGATGGAAAGGAGACACCAAAATGAACAAGTTACACGCGCTGTTCTCAATGGATGCGGGGCTGTCTTTCGAGCGCCGATCAGGTGTTTCCTTTCGGGATGCATACATTGCTGTTCATCCGGCATATCTCCTTCCCGCGGAAACGCTCTGGGGCCAACGCAGACCGAAATTGCGCCAACGAATAGGCAGCTAATTTCGAACTGTCTTCAAGCCCTACATCCACCGGCGTAGTCTTTTATGGTTAGGCCGGCAGGTTGGCACCTGCTCTCCGATTGAGCAGTCCCCAAATATAGCGATGTCACTGCCTCTTGGAGGCCGCAGGCTCACGACCTGGTTACATCGACGGGGTGCCGTCGCTGTCCGCGGCACGTCGACCTTTAGGGTGCCAAACGGTGCGCTCCAGAGGTCTACGTCTGAGTTTAGAGGTGAGAACCCTCGCACCCCAACTTCTCTAATTGAGGTTCGCAAGAGCATCAATAACGAACATGGTCACATCCGCAGAGGGATTTGCCCGGTACATCTATGGAGATGACAACCGATGCGCCGATAATAAAAGACGTGGCTCGCCAAGAAATTGTCCTGGGCATCGACCTTGGCACTTCGTTCTCAACCGCTGCGGCTTGGGTCCAGGGGAAAATGTATCTCGTTCCGGATGAACGGGGCGAACCTTGTATACCCACCGTGATACATTATGGTGAGGACGGTCCACCAGTGATTGGTTTCGCCGCCCTCCAATTGAGGAGGCGGGACCCCGAAAATACTGTATCCGGGATCAAACGAATCCTTGGACGCAACCTCGACTCTCCGGAGGGACGGGTATTTGCCGCAAGCAGCGCAGTCAATCTCACCTCTGCCCCGAATGGTCGAATTATCCTATCCACTCGATGCGGTGAACACACTGCCGAGGAAATAGCCTCCACGGTGTACGCACATCTTCGACGCCTGTCAGAGAATCGCTTCCAGAGGAAGATATCTAAGGCAGTACTCACTATTCCTGCGTCCGCTGACGATGCAGTCCAAGCTGCAACCATTCGCGCCGCCAAACAGGCTGGTCTCGAGGTGCTTGAAACTATCCACGAGCCCACCTCAGCGGCAGTCGCCTTTGGGCTAGATCGCTTCCAAGGGCATCGAAAGCTACTTATCTATGATTTTGGAGGTGGCACCTTCGATGTCACCGTTATGCAACAAACCAACCAAAACTTATCCCCGATCGCCATCGGCGGAGATGCGACGCTGGGAGGAGATGATTTTGATCACGAACTCGCCCAATATGCGGCGAGCATCATATGGCGTCGTCACCAAATTGAGATCCAGCATGATATCGTGCGCTGGGACCGGCTCAACCGGGAGTCGGAAACAACCAAACGTGCCTTGTCTGCCATGCAAGCCGCCCGACTTCGAGTAAAAGATGCCTTCACCTTAGAACGTCGGCCCCACAACTTGGATATAACAGTCTCCAGGGAGAACATCGCTCCCCGGTGGAAAAAGCTCGTAGAACGCTCTATACAAACTACTGCCGAAACCATGGTGAGGGCTGGCCTACGTCCTGGTCATATTAACAACCTACTACTTGTCGGGGGCACAACCTATGTACCTGCGGTTCGCGACGCTATTACCCGCGTCATAAACCGGCAGGGCGAACATCCCGGTGACCCTCAGACGGCGGTGGCATGTGGTGCAGCGGTCACAGCTGCTCGGCATGCTCTACGGGCCGCCTAAATATCTGCCTCGTAAGGCAGAAGCCTAAACGCAGCTCGCTAATGAGAGATAACACATTCTTTCCCACTGGTCTTGTCAAGCCGATCACGGCAGTCTCACTGGGCATCTATTCCAAAGAGATTGGAGAGCAGCTTCCGCCAAAACCAAAGCCTGATAACCATCCTCTGCGTCAGGACATACCCTGTGGGATGGATTGTGGACCTCATTGATGAAAGCATGTAATTCTCTGCGATACGCCTCCTGATAGCGTTCCAGAAAAAACGATTCGGGTGTCGCGGATACAACCCCTTCCGCGCCATATCGTGTTAACCCTGATTTAAGCCTATTTTCAACTCGCAGCATCCCTTTTGAACCGAAAACCTCAAGGCGTTGATCATAGCCATATGTAGCCCGACGACTGTTCGAAATATGCACTAACACACCAGAAGCACTCTTCAGGGTGACCATGGCGGTATCTACATCACCTTGTTCCCCAATCGCTGGATCAACAAGGTTGCTGGCCGCGGCAAACACTTCCACCGGATTTTCACCTATCAGCCATCGGGCCATATCAAAGTCGTGAATCATCATGTCCCGAAAGAGCCCCCCAGAACTATGGATGTAGCTCGGAGGAGGAGGACTGGGATCACGACTAGTGATCACAACCATTTCCAAGTCGCCTATATCACCCCGTTTGAGTGATGTTCGAAGCTCAGAAAAGTCGGGATCAAATCGCCGATTGAAACCCACCATAAATGGCTCATTTGCTTGCCGCACAGCATCAACAACTGCACGAGCCTTCTCCACCTCTAGATCAACTGGCTTTTCGCACAAGATCGCTTTTTTCGCATCCAAAGCCTGATGAATGATCTCAACGTGGGTCGGAGTTGGTGACGCAATCAGCACCACATCCACGTCCCCAAGTGCCATTGCTAAGTCACTGCCATAATTAGCCCCACGCGGCTGTGCAACCGCTTGGGCAAAGCTCTGTTGTGCATCAACAACCCAGACCAACTCAGCCTGAGGGTGCAGCGCAATGTTGGTGGCATGGATTCGTCCAATGCGTCCTGCCCCACACACAGCAAACCGTAACATGTGGGGGCAGTTGCCTGAGCGGCTCTACAACGTCAACGGCTACGAAAACTATACTCGGGGAGCTGCATTAAGAATATCTTTGCCCGCAACGTCACTAAACTTTTTGAAGTTCTCATGGAAATCTCTAGCAAGTTTCCGAGCTGCCTGATCATACTTCGCCTGGTTAGTCCACGTGTTGCGAGGATGAAGAAGCGCAGAGGGCACCCCCTGACAGGTTTCGGGCATCGCAAGCCCAAAGACCTCGTCCTCCACAAACTTAGCTTTTGCCAGCTCACCGTTGTTAATCGCATCAATGATCGCTCGAGTGTGCGGCAAGCTCATCCTTTTACCCTCACCATAAGGACCACCGGTCCACCCAGTATTCACTAACCACACGTCCACGCCCTGCTTTTTCATTTTCTCTGCTAATAACTCTGCATACTTAGTAGGATGCCAGACCAAAAATGGTGCACCAAAACACGCCGAGAACGTTGCCTCCGGCTCCGTTACCCCCATCTCAGTCCCCGCCACCTTGGCAGTATAACCCGAGATAAAATGGTACATAGCCTGCTCGGGCGTAAGCTTAGACACCGGTGGAAGAACAGAGAATGCATCACACGTTAGAAAAACAACACTTTGGGGCCTTGCTCCAACACAAGGGATCTTCGCATTATCTATATACTCGATGGGATAAGAGCATCGAGTATTCTGTGTTAGAGATACATCTGTGTAATCCACAATCCGAGTGTTTTCATCATACCCTACATTCTCGAGAATTGCTCCATAACGAATGGCACGCCAGATCTCCGGTTCGTTTTTTTCTTTGAGATCTATGCACTTGGCGTAGCATCCCCCTTCGATATTAAATACGCCATCATCCGTCCAGCAATGCTCGTCATCACCGATGAGAGCTCGTTTTGGATCAGCGGACAAAGTTGTTTTGCCCGTTCCAGACAGACCAAAAAAGATGGTCACATCGCCACTATCTCCCTCATTTGCTGAGCAATGCATTGACAAAATATCTTTCTTTGGCATCAAATAATTCATGATCGTGAATACGCCTTTTTTCATTTCACCGGCGTACTCAGTCCCCAAAATTATGAATTCCTTCCGCTCGAAGGATAGATCCACAGATGTCTTACTTGTCATTCCAGATGTATTTCGATTGGCCGGGAACCGCCCGGCATTGAAAATGACAAAGTCCGGTTCGCCGTAGTTCGCTAGTTCATCATCCGTGGGACGAATCAGCATATTGTGCATAAACAGTGCGTGATAAGCCCGCTCACAGACAACGCGTACTTTAATTCGGTGAGCAGGGTCCCACCCCGCAAAGCCATCAACACAATATAACTGCTCACGAGTATTCAAGTAGTCGATCGCCCGTTCGCGATTAATATCAAAAACTTTTTCCTCCAGCTTAATGTTAACGTTTCCCCACCATATATCTGAATTGCTGGGTTCAGCCTCCACGATGCGTTTATCTGACGGAGAGCGTCCGGTTTTTGCTCCCGACATCGCTATAAGCGCCCCCGTTGAAGCAATAGCGCTGCCTTTCTCCCGTTGTAGGGCTAGCTCGTAAAGTTTCGCCGGGCACGGATTCCGAACAACATTTTTAACAACAATGCCGTGCTTCTCAAGACTAATGGCTTTTGACATGTCTTTGATCTACACCCACTAGCACTTCAAAGATAGTTTATTTAGTTCAAATCGGCCTTCTGGCGTGAGTTTTGCCTTAAAGAATGGTGAACTATTTTTCACTAAAACACTGTCTTAGGCCTACCATTTAATTGCATACTTATTGATCATGATACATATAACCTTCCTCGCCCGGAACAGCTAAGCCCAGTGCCCGATCGACGATCTCTTGAATGTGCGAAATTTGAGGTTGTTCGAATCCAGCGTGTAGGGCAACGACATTTCCCTGACGATCCACAAGCACTGCTGAAGGCATGGTACGCAAGCCGATACGTTCGGGGAGGGTACTTTCCGGATCATGAGCCACCACAAAGGGCAGCGCTCGACCAACAACCCACTTTTTCACATCATCCAACCGCTCATCGACACTCACCGCAATAATTTCAAATCCCTGCTCTCGTCGAGAGTGATACAGTTTCTTGTAAAAAGGAAAACTCTCCTCGCATGGGACACACCATGTTGCCCATATATCGACCAAAACCACGCTGCCCCGGTAATCGGACAAGCGCACCGACTGTCCGTGTATACCAGGCAACTCAAAAGCCAGAGGTTGGCCAACCTCTAACCGTGAAGGAAGAGATGAGGCTTGGTGGGCACAAGCACTGACACCAACCAGTCCAAGAACAAGAACACCTAATTTACTCATACTCACCTAGCTCCCATCGACCAGTCACCGACCCCCACATTTTCCGGTTTGGGTCACCACTGGCCATGACATCTACGTCCATAGGTAAGAGTAACATCGTGATACGTGGGAAAATGAAGGAAAAGCACACATCCCTATGCATCAGCCCCGGTTATACGGACATCTGTCATTCATGCTTCTTTGTGACCCGGGTCAACCCAGATTGTATCCGTTTGAGCCGGCCATCATCACCTGGCCTTAGACCACCGTCTGAAATGATCGAAGGCCCATCACAGTGGCAGCTAACTTTCATGGAACGTTGCGCTGGAGCAGTACATCTGTCGTGACCTAAATCCCTACCTCAAGATGCACACACAATGAGCACATATTACGATAGCAGTGGTCACCATGATACCAGGTGCGCCAGATAGGGATCAGTATCACGCATCCGGAGAAACTCCCCTTGGCGAGCACTGAGAGGACTGTCAGGATTCCGACCTGTGTCGCTGAGTAACCAAACATCCGGACTTATGAGTCTTGGAGCACTACTCATCACGGTAGTCATGCTTTCCTGCCAGCGAACTGCCTCGAACGCCAATCCCTCTGGATCCGAGGTAACCCAACCCAAGGTGCCAGCCAACAACTCGATATTATTACCTCTCCTTTGGGAGAGGCTTCCGTTGTTGCCACCTGGCTTGCGACCAAACGGGTGGCAAGCCGCGCAAGACATTTGGCAAAAAGCAGTGAAGGCCTACGAGGCCAAACAGATGGAGCAAGCGTCGCTATATTTTCTGCAAGCCGCGGAAACCCTTCGTATTGCAGAGAATAGAAAACGTGCCGAACGAGTGAGTGTAACCGGCCGTTGCCTGGCGTACGAAAATGCGGGTCGAGCACTGCGCGCGGGAAATCATATTATCCGCGCTCAAGCGATATTGCAGGAAGCGGCACGTATCGATCCAACATGTAAGCACTCGGTCTCGATACGCATTGCCCACATGATTCGAACCCAGACCACCACCATCCCATTTCGCCGCGCCGGACCTTAACGCTAACCCGCTTGAGATCAGCCGCCGAGCCGAGCACCAAACTCTCAACAAATCTAGCAGAACAACCCTTTTAATCCCAATTTGCAGCCTGTGAGCCGATTCAGAATTGGAGCATCAGGGCGTGCCTTTACATCCCTAGGGCTATCAAAAAGTCGACGGTGTGACTGAATATGCGGACTCGGTCCGAGACTTCATCCGTCTTCGATAATAAGTACGTAGCCCAAAGCCGGTCGCCGGATGACCACACTTGGCCCAAAATAGCTAACGAGGAGGGGGTGCGAACGGAGCATCCGTCGTTGACAGAGCCGAATGGAGTACAGACGTCCAACCTCTGGGACGTTCTCGTACCGCAGTAGCGTATAATCTTTGTCATGCGCCCGGTTCGCTCAATGACCAGACGAAAGGCTGACCGTGTTTGACCCGGAACTCAGCCTATTCGTGGCTGGTCATCAACCCACCGCGCGCACCAGAGCCCGGAGACAAGCTAAGGTCTGACCCCGATTCGCACGGAAATAGGGCACATGCGCTTCCCGGCACCCACGAACGAGCATTCGGTCAACAACTGGCGCCTGTAACCCTACCGCAGCGATTACCCCATGATAACCATGTTCCTCCAACATCACAGGGACATGCTCCAGGAGGCCATTTTCTGCGATTCGCCAATCAAACTGCGTATCCGGTAACGCTTCGTTCAAACGACTCTGTTCAACAAGATCCCGTCGATTGCTAACACAGAGAAGCTTTTTCCCTACGTACCGAGCACGCACCTCAGAAACTAATGACTCCGGAAGAAGTACTTGGTCCCGCACTACACCTTGGCGACCCAAGAGTTCGCCCCAAGGACGTTCTGGGCGAAAACCAGGTTCAAGCTCGCGGCCTCCCGCCTGCACCGGACCATTCCGTCTACATGCCCACCATCGAAGCCGCCCCATGATTCGAGCCCACAGGTCCGGCTCAATACATTGCAGTCGCAGCCATCGCAGCTCCCGAACCCATCGCTGGAAATGTTCAGGCTCCGGAAAATCAGTGGGGTTGCGGGGCTCAGCAAATCTATCCAATGGCCCCCAAGACGCTTCCACACTATCAACCAACTCGAATATTAACGTTTGCGCATCTTCCGGCTCTGGGGATAAGCGATCAGCATCTCCCCAACCGTACGCATCCTGACCTCGGCGCTCATCACTGTGCTCCAAATTGAGAAGCGCACGCTCTGCCAACTCAGCAGCTCGAGCCCAGGTAGACGGTGTTCCCCCCAACAGATGTCGAGGTAAGTCAGTAGGCTGCATCTGCAGTTGCAGGGCTGTCACCGACCCCGGCCAGTAGGCTTTTCCAATTTCGGTGAGAAGTCGAGATACCCTCGCAACACCATCCCGAATATCCAATTCTTCCGGAAATAAATCCGTATGACTTCGGGCCTCACATATCCACGCCAATATGGCTAAACGCTGCCGTGGTGCCGTACTCCAGGCCAACTCATCACGGCTCTGCTTGATACGCTCCATCAGAATTTCGAGTTCTTCAAGCGCACGACTACGATCAATCGCCGGCCGGTCAACCGTCGCTCGATCAACCGATGGGTTGGGTACGGGTACCAACCGAGGCATTTCTTGAGCCATCTGGCTCCGTGGTGGACGGTCCTCAGCCAAAAGGTTGGCACCCGCAGCTGAGGTCACATCAGACGCGGAGCGACCATTTCCCCAGTCATCCTCGCTGATGGCTGAAAAAATTGCCGACGTTCCCGTACGGTCTGAAGCAACATCTCGCACAGTTCGGACCGCTATTAATCCACCAACTGCTTCATCCAGAAGCTCTTTCGACAATCGAGAGGGACAGGCACGCGCTAGAGCATCGTTGAGAGCGGAAGCTTTATCTGGCCCGTGTCCCTCAAAAGACTCCTCAAAACTTGTGATCAAGCAATCTACCCAGGCGTGCTCCCGAAAAAGCAGGCGATAGCCGAATCGAGCGAGCACCTGCCGGAGTCTGTCATCCGACATAACCAATAGTTCTACCCACCTAGAATCTGGGAAGCAAGCAACATACTTAGACACCCCGCATAATTACGCTGTGAGAGTGACCTGCAATTCTCGAGTGTGTCGAGAATCGCGGTGCTCCCAAACATAGATACCCTGCCATGTCCCCAAGGAGAGACGATGGTTACGAATAGGAACAGCCACGAATGCAGATGTAAGCACGGAGCGAATATGCGCTGGCATATCGTCAGGCCCCTCTGCCGTGTGAACAAAACGCGCATCCCCGTCCGGAACGAGATCGGACAGAAATCGTTCGAGGTCCTTAAGTACATCCGGATCAGCATTCTCGTTGATAAAAAGAGAAGCGCTCGTGTGCTTTATAAATATGTGCGCAATTCCTTCATTAAATCGGGACTTATGGACAATACGAGCAACATCTTCCGTAATTTCGATCATCCCACGTCCTCGGGTTCGTACAACGATATTTTCACAATAGACCGACATAGCGAATTCCTCACAAATAGCAATATATCCTGCAGAGCACTCGACCTAAGCGTGCCTCTTGTCAGGCAAGGGGGGTGCCCTACTTCTAAATAAGAAGGCCTCCACGGGCTAGCAGCGACCTTCGTCCATTTGACTCATATCGAGACTCACTCAAAAATCCGAGGCCTCGGCCACATTACCCAATCACAATAGGCATGGCCGTAACCACACCCAAGGAGCCAGTCGGGCTCTATCAAATCTCGGGAGCTGGCCTCAGTATTTCGGCAAGAAAACCTTGAACTTGCTGCCACGCAGCGGCTGCGCTTTTACCCTCGTAGTTACGACGAGAAGGATTCGCAAAGCCGTGTAGGGCATCATATAATTGAATATTAGCGTTGCATCCCGCTTCTTCCAGCCGCTGCTGAAACTTCGTGACGTCGACAAGCGGGATAGAGCCATCTTTTTTACCAAAAATAGCGAGTAACTTTGCCGCAAGCGGGTGCAACGGGGTGCTTTTGCCTACTGGCTTTCCGTAGTACATCACTACCCCAGCAATATCCTTATCCATGAGCCCCGCTCGAAGAGCCCATTCTCCCCCTATGCTCCAACCAATAGTTGCTATTTTGCTCACTTGAACTTCAGTTCCGCCACGCAGAAATGAGAGAGCAGCGCGAATCACCTGTTCGGCAAAAGCTGGTTTCAAATAATGCTGTAGCTCCAAAGCTTGTGGAATATTTCGAGCCACACGACCACCATAAAGATCCACCGCAAGTACCGCATAGCCTTCTCCTGCGAGGCGCTCAGACCAAAGGAGAGCATTTTTATCGAGTCCCCACCAATCATGTACGAGAATCACCCCTGCATGCGGCTGAGCCTCCTTCGGGAGTGAGAGATAGGCCTGACGCCCACCATACGACACAAGCCGACCTCTAACAGTAGCGGTGGTCGATGTATGGAGAGCCGCAAACTCCGCCTCCAATGCCTCATCTTCAACCGTCAGAGAGGCCAACGAAACTTCGGTGGTTACCACAGCAGCTGGTTTTGAGGACGGTGCACAACCAGCGCCACCAAACAGAACCCACCACACGCAAAACCCGCTGCCCATACCACGAACCAATGCCGCTCCACTTATCGCCACGGCTCACTTCATAAGCACTTTAGCTATCGAGGGAAATAAAAAGTGGGCCTAAGACGTGTCTTTAAGATCTGCGTAGAACTATTGTGAAGTACCTGGTTTAACTCAATGTTTGGACTCGAAAGGAGGCTAGGCATTGCTCACTGACGGAGATGCATCCGATAAGAGGGATAGCGCAAGCACTGGATACAGCAAAGACCACTTGAATTGATTCTGGAAGAATCAACAAGAGGTCGCGCAGCGGGGCATAGCCCCCGCGTAGAAGCAGGAACTTGGATCCAACCCAGGTGATTTCTGCTGTATTCAGCCCATCAGGAACGAACACTAGACCGCAGCTGATTTGAAGACAGACCCTACTACTGTCACATGTCAGGTGGGTGGCGAGTGGCTGTCATTTTGCCTACGCGTGTCTTTAACGCTAGCGTGAAACTATTGTGATATACCTGGTCTACTCAATGTTAGAACATGGCGTAAGACTAGCCATAACTAGCTTATTAAGAGGCGCCCGATAAGAGGGAGACCATGGGTCACTGCATATCCAGGCCAATCTGCAACAAGTCATAGACCACGTCCGAAGTTAAAGACAATCCGTGCACATATTGCTGAACTCAGCGAGGAACTATCGCACCTCGGTTCGGCTCTCGGGTCCTACTCGCTGACTGATTGAGACCCAAGTGACAGTGACAACAGATCGCTAGGCCCTCAGACTATTCAGTAATAGGCGATAGGCCTCCTCCACATTTAACGACACAACCTAAGGATCCTTACTGCCTCAGTGACCTTGTTTTCACTGACCACTTCCTACCGTTCCCTAGGTGTGAGCACAACTTTTCCTAAGTTAGCGTGATCGTGGATCAAGCGATGAGCACCCGCAACGTCTTCAAAAGGAGATATCGTGTGTACCTTAACCCGAATGTCACCGCTGTCGACCCAACGGATCAGTGTGCGCAACCAGTCCGACAGTCGATGTTGCTCCGACCATAAGCGCCCCATATTCACCCCGAATACCCCCTTGTTCTGATTGATAAGTCCAAGAGGTCCCAAAGACCAGAAGGGAATCCTAAGAACATTCCACAACATCTGGAAGGGACGACGAACCATACCTCCCACGTTCACGCTCATACCATAACACGCAACTTTCCCCCCGGGTCGCAATAGCCGCAATCCCTTCGACCAGTTATGGCCTCCGAGAGGATCCATCACAAGATCAAACTTTGGCTCACTTTGGAGCACCTGTTCGTAGTCATCACAATGGTAGTCAATAAGTTGATCGTAACCCCAAGATTGTAAAAAAGCATGCTTGGACTTGGACGCAGTCCCGACTGCTATTCCGCCCTTTCGTTTTACGAGTTGTCCAGCCATCAGTCCAACCCCGCCAGCCGCAGCATGAATCAATACTCGATCGCCTTCTCTTATCCTATGCATCTCTTCCAGAATCATCCAGCTTGTGAGCCCAGCCACCGGAATCGCCACCCCATCTGCGAAACCTAGACTATCGGGTAGAGGCAGACACGAACCGGCAGGAACAATCACCTGGCTCGAATATCCCCCAAAGTGGGTCATAGCCACTACTCTCTGCCCTAACTGCGCCTCCGGAACTCCTCGACCAATCTGATCGATCACCCCTGCCACTTCATAACCTATCACACATGGTGCGGGCGGGCCGTCGGGATAGATGCCCATTCTGGCCATCACATCAGCAAAATTAACACCTACCGCACATACATCAATGCGGACCTCATTATCACCAACACACACGTCCGGTACTGATCGAACTTCGAATACTTCCGGTGCACCAAATCGTGGTATCCAAATTTGTTTCATGAATGAACCGGTCGACGAGTCTGTTTTTTTCTAGAACGAAGCTCTTGATTACGTTTGGCCTCTTCACCTTTTCGCTTCTGGCTAGAAGCCCACGAGCATATGGGACATTGGTCCAAGTCATGATGAAGCGCCGGACAATACTCTCGACCAAAATAGATCATCTGAAGATGTAGCTTGGACCACGTTTCCTTGGGAAAAGTAGCCTTCAAGTCTTCTTCGGTCCCATCAGGGCCCTTTGCCCGGGATAGACCCCAACGTGCCGCCAAACGATGAATATGGGTATCTACGGGAAACGTTGGCTGACCAAAAGCCTGGGCAAGCACCACGTTGGCGGTCTTTCGTCCAACCCCCGGCAAAGTGATCAATTTAGCAAAGTCGGATGGCACCTCTCCATCGTAGACTTGAACAAGCTGTTCGCCCAAGCCTTTTAGTGATTTGGCCTTTTGAGGTGCCAATCCAATTTCGCGAATAATCTCACGAATTTCGTCCACCGACATTGCACCGAGACGGTAGGGATCGGAAGCCTGTGCAAATAGCCGAGGGGTCACCTCATTCACCTTTTTGTCTGTGGTCTGGGCAGACAGCACCACCGCTACGAGCAGCGTGAATGGGTCGGAATGAACCAGAGGAATCGGCGTCTCCGGGTAGAGCTCCTCCAGAATCCGGAGAATCCGAATCGCTTTCTCGTCGCGCTTCACTCGGTCAGTTATAGCCTAAGAACCGAAGACCAAAGCTCAATTCTTGACCACCACTGAGTGTAAGAACAGTCTGAGCTCGGTGAAGGCTCCGTCTACCGCTTGGCAGAGCATGTTATGGCGTCTTGGGGTAGGCACCCCTAAGACAAGCCTTATCCGTCATCATGTCGGCGCCGTTGCCGCCAATTTGGGCGATGCAGGTCCCGCCAGGCATGCAGCTCAAGCCCTAGGACTACCCGGCCTTTATCGGAGCCCCTCCTGTTGGGGCGGGCAAGCACCCCTCCCACTCGGGCAGAACTTTTCCACATCTGAATGGTCTGCCCGCTGTCAGGCCGCCAGCTTTGAAATTGCGATTCCCATTGGTCGACCAGCTCTGGCTTTCGTCGTTGAAAATGCCTTTGGGCCATTTGAAGTCCTGCAGGGCGTCGCATTGCGAGCCCTCCTCAGGCTTGGTCTAGCCGGTCACAGCGATGAATCGCTACTGGTTCGGGCCATGGAACGCATCGCCGACCTGGAACCAGCTCTGCAACAAGAGGCTCTCGATGGTCTCAACCAAACAACTCCTCACCTTTTCCAAAACCTTCATGACCGGTTGCGAAGACCGGTCCTAGAAGGCCTGGAACTCATTGCCCATCGAGCCCGCACCGCTCATGCCCAACTCACACCGATCGACACACTTGCCCGATTCGCTCCAGAGCGAGCCCGACGATTCCTGCCCGATCTCAAGAAACTCCTGGCTGGAGAAGAGCACGCTTTGGATGCTGCTCTCCTGATACGGGTACTAGAGCCTGGCGATAGTCGGGCCCTGGCGATCCTGCGTCGATGGGCAGATGAACACCCTGACCGCAAGATCCGTCACGCACTAGAACAAAGGCTAAAGCCTCCACAACCGATCCCTGGTGGCCCTCAGAAAAACTAAGCGCGCCCTATTCTCCTGCGTGGGTTGCGAACTGTTACTGCGGGCCATTGGGGCGGGTCTTTAAACTCCGGACCGCGTTCTAACTTGTTTCCCACACTTGTGAGGGGTCGGTGACTGCGCCACTCTTTCGGGCCCCTCGGCCCTGTACATCTCGTACCCTCCCTCCGGGGACGACCGTTCACAAACGTGGGATACGGCGTCATCTCCACAGCCAGAGTGCAAAGACGCGCCTAGACTCAACAGGCGGATCGGCTCTCGAACATGGAGGTCCTTGCTAAGGGCTGATTGCGCGAACGATGCAGACCGAAGAGGCAACCTACAAGCTGACCGGTCAGGCCACAGCAAAGGCCACTTGAATTGATTCTGTAAGAATCAACAAGTGGGCGCGCTGCGGGGCATAGCCCCGCTGAGAAGCAGCAACCTGGGTTTAACCCAAGTGATTTCTGCAGTAAGACCGTTTGTGATTCCGGTAGCTCTTTTATGACCTGCACGTTTTCATGCCGTCATGGTCCGACAGGGGAAGCCAGTACGGTACTTCATCACCACCTTTGGCTGCCGAGTAAACCAGGCGGACGCCGCCGGGGTGGCCCAGGAGATGGAGGCGTACGGATATGAGCGAACCTCAGATGTTAAAGAAGCGGAAGTCGTCATTCTTAACACCTGTACCGTCACTCACCGCTCTGACGTAGATGTCCGAAAAACGGTTGCACGTATCAACCGTGATTCACCTGATGCCCGCGTCGTAGTCACCGGCTGCTTTGCCCAGCGCGATCCTAAAGCCGCCGCCCAACTCCAAGGGGTGTCAATGGTCGTGGGTAATAGCCACAAGCATCGGTTGCCCGTTATCACCGATCAACTCCCGGTGGACGAGGTTGGCCAAACATCAGTTGTCCACACTCCGCTCAACACCCCCGAGGCTAGAAACCTCCCAGTAGAACCCACCACCAGCGTCCTGAATCGAACCCGACCATTTGTCAAAATTCAGGATGGTTGTGATGCCAGATGCACCTATTGTATTATTCCCTATGTACGTGGGCCGAGCCGAGGAGCCCCTCCTCAGAAGATTGTTACCGCTGTTCGTAAGCTTATCTCCGAGGGTTATTTTGAGATAGTCCTCACCGGCATTCATCTCGGAACATATAGTTATACATCCGAAGATGGTACAAAAACGCAGCTGAATGAACTGATTCGTAAAATCCTAACCCTTCCGGGACTCGGTAGACTTCGGATCTCCTGCATAGAACCGATGGCTTTCCCAATAGATCTCGTAAGACAAGCTTCAAAAGACAGAAAACTTGCTCCTCACTTTCACTTACCCCTGCAGTCTGGGAGCGATCATATTCTGAAGCGCATGCTGCGCCCTTATCAGGGTCAAGACTTCATCAACCTCATGCAGAAAATCCGGGAGTATGTCCCAGAAGGTTGCTTGGGTACTGATGTTATTGTCGGGTTTCCAGGCGAAACCGAAGAAGACTTTGAAACGACAATAAACTGCATCAAAGCTTCAGGCGTGAACTACGTACACGTATTCTCGTACTCGGATCGTCATGCAGGTACCGGCCGTGGAACCCCATCGACCCGGCTGGAAGCTAAGGTTGACCCCCGAATTATAAAAGACCGTTCGACCCGCCTGAATGCACTATCAAGAGAACTATGGCAATCTTATCTCAACAACCAAGTGGGTAGAACACTGTCAGCCGTGATTCTCGAACCCGACGCTCGTCATCCCGGACAAATGCGGGCGCTGGCGGACAACTTTTGTAAAATCGAATGCCATACTTCCCTGCTTCGCGCTGGTTCACCGGTAAATATCCGAATTACCGAACGCCGTGGTGAAAGACTGGTGGGCAATCCGGTAATTAATTGAACAAACAACCCCACCCCAGGGAGCCTTTGTCATGGAGTTTTGGCTCATGAATTCAATTCTCTTTCGAGGCAACCTGGTACGAAGACCCATTTGGAACTATCAATATTGGACATGTAGCTTCATTTAATACCCGAGTAGCCGTTGATCCAACGATCATTCGATGCCACGCATTGCGTCCGCTGGTCCCGAGTACAATAAGATCGGCCTTCGTGAGAGAAGCCACATCTAGGATAACCTGAGCAGGAGGGGCTTTGCGCAAGACCTCAATATTGACCGGCACACTGAGATCAACGGCGTCCACCAATTGAGCAACCTGCTGCCGATAATCCGCCTCCATAGCGGTAGTCTCCTCCTGACTGGGGAAATGAGGTAGCACCTCGTCCGAAGCCGTCTCTATGATCGGAGACTCGAATAGCGAAAGCACAGTTACACTACCACTTTCTTCGATCGCCGCCAATTGCCCCGCATAAGAGATTACTTCCCGGGATACCTCAGAAAGATCTACCGCCGCTAGTACCTGAGATAACTTCGAAGAAGACGACAACCCATGAGCCGGTACAACGAGCACTGGTACATTCGAAACTCGGATAAGATCGGAGCTCACACTTCCTAGCGCTGCCCGCTCAATCCCGGTTCGTCCGTGGGTTCCGGTCACAACCAAATTTGCTCCCTGCTCAGAAGCAGCTAGAGCTAATTCACGAGCCGGGGACCCTAAACGAACATCCCTGGTCACGTTCACGCCAGAAACATCAAACCTCAACCCATCCAAGCGACGCCGAGCCGCCTCCATGGCCATTGCGCTCAGATCAACCCCCGCGGAAGCAGTCGAAGCACTAGCCCAAGTGATCGGCTCAATCACGGCAACCAAATGAATCCGCTGAATATGCCAACGCGCAGCAAAATCACGAACCACATCCAGGGCACTCTTCGCGTATGCAGAAAAGTCGGTCCCGATAACTACGGTGTTCATGAACGTCTTCATCCTTCTACATTAGCATTGAGCAAAGTATGTACCATACCCAACCGATTCTCACTCTTCGTTAAAAATGTTACCATTTAGTTACTTTTATTCATCTGTGTGTCTTAACGGCTACGCCTTTTCTTCTTCCTGAGACACAACAGTTGATGCACCCGACCAGGAAAATGTTGCCCACAAAAAGCCCAAAACCGACCATATAAGGTGAACGTGTACTCCCGCCGACGACGAAACAACGCTGATACCATCACCAATGCCGCCCGGTGGGCTGGCCACATCCACCGCTGAGGACGGCGGTCGGGTAAAGTCGGATCGTGGACGCCCTGATTGTCCACCTGAGCTATTTCACTCTCCACAAAGCCGGGGTGCAACAATGTACAACTCACCCCAGTTCCGGCCAACTCCACCGCAAGCACCTGTCCAAGGGCACGGACTGCATATTTGGATGCTTGATAAGCGCCATACCCCGGAACGGTGGTTAAACTAGCAATCGAACCCACAATACCGAGCCGACCAACCCGCTTTATTAAGTGAGGCAACGCGTACTTAGCGGTAAGTGCTACGCCAATAACATTCGTGTCAAACTGTCGTCGCCAATCTTCCGCGGTCAAACGAGCTACCTTACCCGCCAATGAAAACCCAGCATTAGCGACGACCACATCTACGGAGCCAAAATGAAGCACAACCGTTTCCACCCCTGAAGCAACCGACCTTTCATCAGTCACATCGACCGGCACCGCAAGCGCTCTGCCTCCACGCCTCTCTATCTCTTCCACCACCTCTTGGAGACGATGCAGTCGCCGACCGGACACAGCAACCTGTGCTCCTTCTTCAGCAAAGCAGAGAGCGAGGGCGCGGCCAATACCGCTGCCAGCTCCAGTGATCCATACATTCTGACCTTCGAACCGACGCGTCACACCGAGGGTGTACCAATTCAACCTATGGTTGTAGCGAATCTCGGACTGGTTTTACATAATAAGACTCCAACCGTTCGATCGCCTCCCAATACGCCAAGTCCTCCTTAGAGGCCGGTTCGGGCAACACGACGTACGGATGGACATACAAGTGCCCATTCTGCTGTCCCTCACGGCCAGGCACTCCTTTGCCGCTGATCCGAAGCTTTTGTCCGGCCTTAACTCCCCGCGGCAGCCGGAGATTAACTTTTTTCCCCTGGAGAGTAGGTATTTCAATCACCCCACCGCTCATTGACTCCTTTATGCTTACTGGAACATCCATATGTATATCGAGTCCATCTCGCCGAAGATAAGGATGGTCGCCAACCCGAAGCCGAATCAGCAAGTCGCCAGACCCTCCCCCCCGGAGGCCCGCACCGCCCTGCCCCTTCAGCCGAATGATCTGATCCTCATCAACTCCTGGTGGCACTCTAACCGCCAATGACACTCGCTCCCCCAAACCTCTAACCTCCCCTTCACCACCACAAGCCGCACACGGAATTTCAAGCTGCATCCCTCCTCTGGTCACCCTCGTCCGCCCCCGGCCCAGACAAGAGCTACACGTGGTCCCCTTACCGGGACGTTCGAAGCTGATACGGCGTTCAGCACCAAGAATGGCATCTCGAAAATCGACCTGCATCTCTGCTCGAATATCCGGTCCTAGCTCCGGACCTGAGGATCCCGAGGCCGCGCCCCGACGCCCGGCACCGAAAAGGTCACCAAATATATCTGCAAAATCTGACGGGACCCCCTGCCCCTTGCCACCCCTCGACGTCCCTCCTCGTGCTTGTTGCTCAGCCCACTGCCGATACGTTCGAGCTTGTTCAGGATCGAAGCCAATCGCCTCCGCTTCCATACCCAACTCATCGTAGACTTTGCGCTTCTCCGCATCAGACAACACCTCGTAAGCCCGGGTTACCTGCTTGAAGCGCTCCTCGGCCTGAGCATCATCAGGATTGCGATCTGGATGATACTCCCTCGCAAGACGACGATAAGCTCGTCGAAGCTCATCAGCACTCGCCTCCCGTGAAACCCCCAGAACATCGTAAAAATCTCTAGACGCCACGCTACTTGTATCTCCGGCCGAAAGACTAAGCGCTCAACCCTTAGCGTCAAAATACCCCAGCCGACGCTGACCCTCGTGACCTTGAGATCGATTCGGGTTAACGCCATGCCATGCGTAAAGAGGACCAGGAGCGGGTAGTCACCGAGCTAGTCAGCAGGGTGTGTGAGCGCCACATGCGGACTCATACTTCTTCCGAAGGTCGTAGCCATCTTCAAGATGTGCTTGAAGACAGTCTGTACTTTGAGCGTCAACGCCTCGAACTAGATGGGGGCAAAAGCCCCGCATATAGCCGCGACCTCACTTTTTGGCATAATATTCAGATTAAGCTGCGTCATGCTACCGAGCCAAAGCTCCAGCAACTCATCCGAGAAGTTATTCACGGTTATGTCTTCGAGATTCAGGGCCATTTTAACCCCCGCGTGTATGCCTTAGCCACCAAAGCCTTGCCTTCCGGTCTGGGTCTACTACTGAACGCTGTCTCTCCCCTCAAAGTCCTCAGAAACTTGCCTCAACTCCCCCGCCTCGAAGACCGTATCATCATTGAAGGTCAAGTAGCGCAGCTCCAGCGCCTTCACCAGCGAGGTACCGTCGTTTTTGTCCCTACCCATGCGAGCAACCTTGATTCCCCCGTTGTAGGCTTCGCACTCTACAAAATGGGACTCCCCCCCTTTCTATATGGAGCCGGTCTGAACCTCTTTACCAATCCCCTGCTAAGTTTTTTTATGCGCAATCTCGGCGCCTACACCGTCGATCGAAAGAAGACCGATCCTCTCTACAAAGATATTCTTAAAGAATACGCAACCATTTCGCTTGAAAACAAGTATGATAACTTGTTCTTCCCTGGAGGCACCCGCTCTCGCTCTGGGGCAATAGAAAAGAAATTAAAACGAGGTCTTTTGGGATGTGGTCTGGCCGCATATATAAACAATCTCCAGCGCCGTCGTGCAAAACCAAAAATATTTATTGTACCATGCACAATAAACTCGCAGCTGGTTCTGGAAGCAGAAACATTGATCGACGACTTTCTAAAAGAGGTCGGCAAGTCTCGATATATCATCGATGATGATGAATTTAGTCAGCCCCGACGCGTCTTTGATTTTGCTGCTCAGTTGAGTGGACTTGACTCCAAAATTCATATTCGAGTGAGCTCTGGTCTTGATGTATTTGGGAATCCTGTAGATGAAAACGGAATATCTTTGACTCCGGGGGGTCACAGTGTGGATGACCGTAGATATCTTCTTAAGGGCGACCAAATTACTTCAGACCCAAGCCGAGACCACGAGTATACTCGTGAGCTTGCATTATCTATTGAAGATGCATTTTCTCGCAACAATATTGTCACATCTACCCATGTAACAGCCCGCGCGATCTTCCTGGCACTTCGACGCCGTAATCCATCTATGTCACTCCTCAGACTTATTCGGACCGGTGGCGTTGACGACGATCTTCCCATATCTACGGTTTATCAGACTGCAAATGAGATTCTCGAGAAGCTGATAAAGCTTGAACGAACCAATCGTATCTGTCGGAGTCCATCCTCACGAGGTACAGCAGAGGCGATTATCGCAGATGGCTTAAAGCTCTTCGGTATCTATCATACTCGCGCCGCTGCGAAGCGAAGCGGTGATCGCATTATTCCCACTGATCGAACCTTGCTTCTTTATTACCAAAATCGTTTGGAGGGATATGAGCTTCCAGGAGGTGATGTTCTTGACGATGACAACCGAGTACTACGTCCCACGCACCACTCATAAAGGAAATTTATGGTCAACACCAACTATCCAAAACCATCCTTGGACAACAAGAAATTGGCCATCATTGGCAACGGGAATCTCACAAAGGCTGTCCTCCGCCTCGTGGCAGCAGTGAATGCATCAAATGGCGCTGACGCTACCCAAGTATTTGTATATACACGCCAGCCCTCTCTTGGTTCTCTTTCGCCTCCGGTGGGAGTTGTATTCACCAATCATTTAAGCGAAGTAATTCAAAGAGCCCGTATAATCCTCGTGGCTGTGCCTGCTACCGCCCTAGCAGATGTCGCCCAAAAATTAAGCCCTCACGTTCTCCCCGACCAGGTTATCTTGCTCGTTTCCCGCGGAATCACGGAGGGGTTTTACCTGCCTTCGGACCTCATTCGAGCTCATACTTGCCTGCGCAAAATAGGTATCATTGGTGGTCCCTTACACGTTCGCGAGATCGAAGTTGGTCGACGGATGAACGCGGTCATCGCTTCCAAGTTTGACGAAGTCATTCAAGTTGTTCGGGCATTTACCGGCATGGGCGCGATATCCTTTCAACATACCCGAGATGTCGTCGGCGTTCAAATCATTGGGGCTCTCGCCAATACCGCGTATATCGCCGCCGGGGCAGCTGAAGCCCTTGGTCTGGGCCAAACAGCTCGAGGTGTACTTATTGCCCGTGGCATCATCGAAGCTCGGATAGTGGGGGCGAGCTTCGGCGCAAACCCAGAAACATTTTTCGGGCTAGCAGGCCTGGGGGAACTCATCCCACGTTCCGTAACCTCGCTTGAGCGCCATATTCAGTTCGGACGTCTTCTCGGCCAGGGCATCTATCCCAAAGAGGCGGCTGAACAGATCGCAGACCATCTGGAGGGTGCTACCAGCACCAAAGTTGTGGCTGAGTGGTCCAAGACCAAGTCCATATCTCTCCCACTTATTACCGCCATTTCTGACGTTCTTGATCAAAAGGCACAGCTTGCGGATCAACTAGACGCAGTCCTCTCTAAGCCCCTATGATAACCCTATAACTTTCGTCAAACCGATTCGCCAACCCTTATGCTAACGACAAAGATCTAACTTGATTGACTGCTTGTAAAAGTTGCTCGAGCTTAACAGGTTTCACCAACCAACCTGTAGCCCCCACGGCTTGGACTTCCAGATGAAAATCCCGGTGAGCTTCAGTACTAAGAACAAGAATAGGCACCCGTTCATATGCCAAATTAGAACGAAGTACCCGGGTCAGCTCCACCCCATTCATACCCGGCAACGAATAGTCAGTAATGACCAAATCGACCACAATTCCTTCATCAACTCGTTCTAAAGCCTCATCCGAACTAGCGGCAACTACAGCTTCAAAGCCGAGAGGATTAAGAACTTCAGTCAAACTCATTCGAACATCTCTGGAGTTATCCACCACCAGCACAGTCATACTCATATATCTAACCCAACCTAAACCTGTCGTGTGTTGCTAAACTTAGACAAGAACGCTTGTTATCTCCTTAAGCAACGAATATCCATCAACTTATGGTCACCATCTCTAGAGCTTGTCGGACAGCCATCTATGACTTGCTTCACTCCGAGGTCGAATATCTCTTGGAGCTTCGCGGTAGTCCCTTAGCAAGTTCAGCAATACAGCAGAAATTACTTTGGTTGAACCCAAGTTCCTACTTCTACGCCGGATTACGCCCAGCTGCGCGACCACTTAGTGATTCTTATTGAATCACCAAGTGGGCTTTGCTGCACCCTAGAACACTGACAAAAAAAAGAGTTCCTGTCGCTCGATAACGCCATTCCCTCGCTTGGTCATTGCGTAAAACCTCCCAACAACACCAACTCTCAATAGCAATATATATATTCAGTATCCTCTCTCCTCCTCCGAATATTGCTCGCGATAATACTCTCGCCAATCGAGCAAATTTTCCAACCCAACTGGTGCCATCTTGTCATCATCAAGGTTTTGACCTTCACCGTGAATATGCGAAGATGAGCTCCAGGGTGATCCTCGAATTGAAGAACTTTTCGAAGTAGACTGGTAATTTGCATATTCGGCACAAAACTTGTGGCTGCGTAGTTATAGCCTAGCGAACTATTCTGTCGATAAACGACTATCGGCAAACTGTTGCCTATGAGTAACTGAAGTACGGTAATCGAGGAATATCGATGCACCTTGAATATTGTAACTGCAGGATATCGATACGTTCGAATCGAACCTGTATTGCGCCAAGACACTCAACGTTCATACCAAACCACGGTAAAATTTTATCTCTAAGCTCCACCAATGCTGTCGACAGTAACCGAATAGTAATATGCACAAAAAAATACTGATAGTGGACGATTCCATGACTGTGCGACAGCAAGTTGGCGCCATACTCACTCAAGCGGGCTACATAGTTATGGAAGCCGTAGATGGTGTTGAGGGTGCCGAAGCAATCGCATCACACAAAGATATTGTCATGGTCGTGTGTGATGTGAATATGCCCCGTATGAACGGTCTTGATATGGTCTCGAAGGTGAAGAGTGAGCAAGTCAATGCCGACCTCCCGATCATCATGCTCACTACGGAGGGAAATCCAGAGCTCATCAAGCAAGCAAAAAATGCGGGTGCTAAAGGGTGGATTCTTAAACCCTTCAAGGCTGATCAACTGCTTACCACTGTGCAAAGATTGACCTCGTAGGGCTCGTTGACCAACTATGAATACGCCTGCTGCCGAACACAACGTACCTACTGAGACCGGTCAGCTCATCCTTGATGAGCTAGATCAACAGGCTGTTTAGAGGTCATTAATGATGAAATACGGGAAATATCACAGTCGGTAAAAGATACCAACAAAATGTTAAGCCAGCTAGCTTTTCAACTACAACAGACATTACCTAAAATTCGAAACCTGGCTCGTACCATGATCCAATCTATCACCAGCCTGGTGACAGACTTGGACGAGCGAAATGCACAACCACAAAACACTTGGGCAGTTTATAGATACTGAGAATAATGCTCTCGACGAAGTACTTCCCGCCCTCAGGCTGGTCTTAGTCATCTCCAATTCCAGGACTTAATGATCTAAGATCTGGAGGGTATCGAATGTCTTCCCCACGTCAGTCGAAAACGAGAAGCAAAAACCATCAACAACTCTAATGAAAACCCTGGTGGAAGTGAGTCATTTTTTCCCGGAACTTTGGGCGGCTATCTTGATGAGTAAGATAGTGAATACCAGAGCAAAACCGGCGACATTTTACTCTTCTGAGCCCCCAGGTTCAAAGAGCTGTACCTATATTCATACCGTTTCGGATCTGCTATCCTATACGCATAATTTACTTGGGTAGAAACCAAGTTTCTGCTTCTACGCGGGGCTATTTGAAACACACATCTCACAGATGATCTCCCAACATAAAACATTCAAAATACGTGGGTTTGTCATATACAAACAATCCTCTGCCAACGAAAAATTACTTGTCATAATACGGAACGTTTCGACTCAGGGTTTCTATATTCCTATATACAAAATCTCATACTATTCTATCTTCTCGTTGATCCCAACACGAGAAGCTCATATCATATATATTTAAAATCACTACATATATTTTGAATCTTTACACTTCTGTGTCGACCACTTCCACCCAACCGGTCACCCAACAAAAGAACATACAGCCAACGTAATCGTGCTACTTACTTTGGACGTATTTTGGAACAAAGGATGTGCCTTTAACGTCAGTGTAAATCTTTTGCTGAGTAACTAGTTTGGCTAAATATTCGGACTCGGTTTGGATTAGCTATAGCTAGCAACCGAGAGGCACCCAATAAGAAGGGTAACCACAGTCACCGAATATCTAAACCAATCAGGGAGCAGCCATAGACTACGTCCTACTTTAAAGAGAAGTCCTGATATTAGCCTTGGTGCAAGGTGTGCCCTGGTGAATCCCGAATACGAAAAACTATTATCGTCGATGAGCGACCGTGGGGTAGCAACTAATGTTTTTAAAGCGGCTTAGGTCCAACCAGGTTACGGCAGGTCTTGTAATAACAACAATCCTTTCTTGCGGAGAACCAGCTAAGTTCTTTACTGATGACACCATCAATAAAGACATGGACAACTCCGAGTCGCCCCCATCTCAAGATTCCGGCGCTTCCCAAGCACCCCCATCTCAAGATCCAGGTGATGCCGAACCACCTCCATCCCAAGATCCAGGTGACGCCGAACCACCTCCATCCCAAGATCCAGGTGACGCCGAACCACCTCCATCCCAAGATCCAGGTGACGCCGAACCACCTCCATCCCAAGATCC
>JAHQVK010000133.1 GCA_019634385.1 Myxococcales bacterium
CTGAATTGTTAGACTTTGGTGTGCCTCAACTGTTAGACATCAGATTATGAATTTGGGCGGGTCCTTTCAATCATTGTGGACAGCGCTTCAATCCATACCGGATGATCATTCAAGGATGGAATCAACTCCAGGCTCTCCCCACCGAGAGCCATCCAGTCTTCTTTCGCTCTTATACCTATTTCTTCAACCGTCTCTAAACAATCAGCGACAAAAGCGGGACACATAATCGCTAACCGGCGAACACCCCGCTCAAACAACAGAGGAAGTTGCTCATCAGTATAGGGTTTAATCCAGGGATCACGGCCAAGGCGAGACTGAAAACACACCGTATAGTCGCCCTCACTTAAATGAAGAGTAGTGGCCAACGCCCGAGATGTCGCAAAACAATGAGCACGATAGCAGTGCCTATTAGCGCTCACTATAGTATCACAGCAATTCTCTACCTTTAGACAGTGAGCACCGGTCGTATCGCTCTTCATTACATGCCGCTCGGGCAAGCCGTGGTAGCTCAACAACACATGGTCCGGTTCTAACTTACTAAGTATAGGCATCGCAACAGATGTAAATGCATCTATAAACCCTTCATCATCGTAAAATGGTGATACTGTAGATATATCTGGAACATTCCACATTTCTCCAGCAACGTCCATCACTCGCTTCAGTGCCGAACCGGATGCAGCTGACGAATACTGAGGAAATAGCGGCGCAATCACAATCCGCTCGACATCATCTTCAACAAGACTGCGAAGCATCTCCGCTATCGATGGCTGGCCATAGCGCATAGCCAATTCCACGGTATAGTTATCACCCAGTCGTTTTTGCACCTCAGCCCGCAGCCGACGCCCGTGAACCAACAACGGCGAACCTTCATCCATCCAGATACTTCGATAGGCGTGAGCAGACTTTGCCGGACGAAACGGCAAAATGACCAAATTGAGCAACAGCCAGCGCCCTAGGGGATGAATATCTATTACCCGTGGATCACTGAGAAACTCGCGCAAGTAGCGACGGACATCTCGAGTATCCGTTGAGTCTGGTGTGCCCAGGTTCACCAGCAACACACCCGTGCGACGAGCATCCGAAGATTCCGTCGTAGCAAGCGGACTAGGGGTGGGCGAAGCCGCGACTGGCGGCGTCTGAACTTCGGTGGTCACGCGAACAAGCTAGTTCAAATCGGGGAGGACTTCACGCACAGCCCTACCTTCGGTGAGTAACCGAACCTGATGACGGTCGACCTTGCCGCTTGGCAACATCGGCATTCGCTCCAAAACCCACAATCGACGCGGACGTTCATAAGCTGCGAGTTGCTCCTCAAATTTTGCGTACTCATCCCGAGAAAAATACGTTGCCTTGCGGAGCGTTAGCGCAGCCTCGACCACCTGCCCCCATTCTGTATCCGCTTTACCAAACACAACAATATCATCAATACACCGACATTGACGCAACACTACCTCCACCCGAGCCGGCGCCACATTCTCCCCACCGCAGATAATCAGCTCGTCGCGTCGCCCCTCGACAACCAATCGACCACAGTTGTCGAGATGACCACAATCACCAGTCGGTAACCATCCATCCTTCGTTGCCGGCCCCTCACAAGGTAGATAGCCGCTCATGAGCGTCGGTCCTTGGACCCAGATGTGACCGGTTGGATCTATCTTAAGCTCCACACCTTCCAAAGGCCAACCCTGATCCACAGAAGGCTGTTTCGTCCCTATCTTCTGCGTGGCAATTTGCGAGGCCATTTCCGTCATGCCGTATGTGCTCAGCACCGGCCATCCTAAAGCGGCTGCCTGCGCCAAAAGTTCAGCGCCGGAAAGAGCCCCCCCAACCAGCACCACCCGCATATGCCGAGGTGCAATCCACTCCGCGTCCACCAGCCGGCGCAGCATGGTGGGTACCATAGATACTATGGTGATCCGACGGGCATTGAGCCACGTCATAAAACGGTCAGGCTCGAACCCGGCCGCATCCTCCGGGTCAGGCAGTACCACCGGCTTTCGTCCCAGTCGGGTGCGAATAAGCACCGAGAATCCGCCCACATGTGCGATCGGCAGACGTAGTCCCCAGCGGTCATTGTTCACCCAGCCCAAGCGGTTCGCAGAAGCTTCCGCCGCGCTGACCAACGCTCGTCGAGACAGTCGAACCCCCTTCGGCATGCCACTGGTGCCTGAAGTGAAGAAAATCACACCATCTGCGTCCGCAGGATGGAAAGGCACCGAAGAGGGCACTCGCACTCTTTGACCGGAATGGTTGTTGTTTGTGAGTTCATAAGGCACCACTGAGCCCGGTATGGATAAGCGAGTCCGCATATCAGCGGCCATAGATGCCGGCCAGCGAGGATGAAACATGCAGGGCACAATGCCCGCTTCTAGCGCTGCTGATACCACCACCAATGATGCCAGATCCGGGTGAGCCACCATAGCCACCCGAGTACCCGGACTCCACAGCTGTCGCAGGCGCTCTTCAACGGCTGTCACTCGACTTGCAAGCTCTGCAAACGATAGCTCAGTATCACCCACCACCACCGCAGTAGCGCGCGGCTTCTCCCTCGCCGCAGCATAGATGGATAACTCTTTGACCATCATTCGTATTGGCGCCTTACAGCAGAAATCACTTGGGTTGAACCCAAGTTCCTGCTTCTACGCCGGGCTATGCCCCGCTGCGCGACCACTTGTTGATTCTTAGAGAATCAATTCAAGTGGTCTTTGCTGTAGACCGAGACCATGTGCCGGCCCCCAAGACGGCAATGCATTTGCCAATGCACGAAGCGCTTTGGCCGCCACCGGCCCATCAAAAAGATGACTCACCACCGTAGGGATACCTAAGGCATCCCCTCGATTCGCCCATGTTATGGCCGCAGAGAGTCCGCCAAGCACCGCCGGTTTGACCACCAGTGCTCCGAGCACATCCGCCAACGACGCCAACATATCCAACGCATTAGGCTGACGAAGGCTCTCGTCCATGGCCCACCTAACCATGTTTTTCACTGGCTCTATCAGATCCCAGTCTCCAGGCTCCTCAAAGAACTCGAGGCCCATTTTTGCCAGCGTTTCGATTGCGGATATGTCCGAGAAAGCGCCATTGGCATCGATCCGCAACGGGTGATCAACTAGCTGCCTAGTCAGGTCTGTAACCATCTGCTGCTCTCGAATAAATAACCCCGGCCGTCCAACCTTAAGTTTGAGCGCTCTTGCCCCCATCCGTTGCGCGCGAAGCCCGTCGGCGATAGCAGAATCAAGCTGGGTAAGAACCTCCGCAACCCCTCGCTGACTCAAAGCTGAAGAACCAGTTGTCGCCTGGCTTACGATCCTGGGTCGCTGATCGGCTAAGATCTTCTCCGGGGGTATCTCCGTAACCGTAGCCACCGCATCCAAAAGGGCGGACTCCACGGCAAACCGAGCCGCAGGCGCCCGCTCATCGGGCATCAGCTCGTAAGCCAGCTCTTGTATCGAAGCCCACGGCGCAGTTTCATCCACCCGAACCTCTACTCCGGGCAACGCAACAAGTAGCTTATGGGCCTGAGCTTCGGTGTCTGGAGAATATCCAGGGAGCGGACTCGCTTCTCCCCAACCCAACACCCCGTCTATGGAGACACTCAGCAAGACCCCCCGACGTTTCGGCCACGCAGCGAAAGCATTCGCCGCAGCGGGACTAGGATAAGTACACGGAGCAGCGGTCTCAAATCGAGCCACGAGGTCACTCACGAAAGTACCAACCTCGATAGTACCAACCCTACTGCCAACAGTACCCCGTACACCAGGAGCAATCGGGCGGTGGCCCCCAGGGTTGCATTAAGAACAGGCCCCTCATCTCGCACAACCGACACCAGTGGGTCATACGCCAGGGGTAGACTCACCCACGAGAGTAACACCCATGGCCCATACCCTGCTATCACCAGACCAAGAGGCACAAGGAAGGCCACCCCGAGGCACATCCAATATTCGACCACCCCAAATATTCGTCCAAACTTAACTACAAGAGTATTTTTGTTGGCAGCTGAATCTTGCTCCCGATCACGAATATTATTGACGGTTAAAATAGCGGTCGACAATGCACCGATCGGAATAGACACCCACCAGCTCAAAACAGATACCGACAGGACCTGAACGTAAGTGGTCATCATCACTGCCACCACACCGAAAAAAAAGAATACGAATATATCCCCAAGCCCGATATACCCCAAAGGCTTAGGCCCCGCTGTATATGCGACACCAGACAAGATAGAAGCCAGACCAACCACAACCACCCCCCATCCCGCAACATATGTAAGATAGATACCAGCCAGCGAGGCCAACAGAAAGGCGGCTGTGGTTGCGACCGCCATTTCTTGAGGTGAAAGTAACCCAGCCTGAACCGCCCGCACCGGTCCAACCCGTCCTTCGGTATCCGCTCCGTGGCGGGCATCAAATAGATCGTTGGCAAAGTTGGTTCCCACCTGGATCATTACTGCGCCAAAGAGCGCAGCCAAGGCCCGAATGAGACGTAGCTCTCCTAGATAGATAGCCACTGCTGTACCCACCAGCACCGGAATCACCGCTGCACTCAGCGTTTTGGGCCTACTCGCCAACAGGAGGGCGTGTACTTTAGCATGCATACTATTCGCTTTCTTCCATAGCCTTAACCACCCGATCGAGGGTCTTGACCGCACCAAGTGGATCCACCCGAGCCTCAATATACAGCGGTTTTCCGGCAGCTGTTGGCGTGTGTAACGCCATCTTCAGATCAGCTGGACTGTTAACCTCCACCGCCCGCCAACCCAATGCTTCCGCCACTCCCACCAATGACTGCTCACTAGGGGTCGTAAATCTATCCAACCGGCTCCTCTGACCCATCTCAGCAAGCTGTCTCGCAAGAGGGAGTTCTTCGAAAAGACGGCCCCCACCATTGTGGATCACAACCACTATACAACCAGGACCGGTCAAGTGAGCCAGACTCAGGGAACCCAGATCGTGAAGCGCACTCACATCACCCACAAGTACAAGGCAAGGAGCATCCACCGATGCACCGATCCCTCCCGCTACCAACCCATCGATACCGCTAATCCCTCGCTGGTGAAGTACCTCCATAGGCGGGCCGCCCGGGGATAGATACCGGTCAAGAAGCCGTACCGCCAAACTATTACCCACCATAAGTCGTCCATCCGGTGGAACCGCTTGCCGGACCGCTTCGACAACCGCCGCTTCGGTCAGTAGGGGAGCCATGGTTGAAACCGCCTCATTCACCAGCTGGCGAACTTGGTCCGCAGCCGCCGCCCAGCTCTTGAGATAAGCCAAAGACCATGCTTTTTGCCCAAGGTCCTTGGCCATAAGTGCACAACAACTCCGCTCGATATCCCCCTCCACAATATCCGCTCGACTCGTAGGATCCGGATAGCCACGGGGTGTCAGTACGATTTGCGGCACCGAACGCCAGCTATCGAGAGCTTGCTGAAGCCCGGTGACTATCGGGGGCTCTCCTAATTGGAGAATCAGATCCGGTTGGAGCCTCTGTTGATTCCGGGGCACCCGGAGCACCATATCCAACCCCAGTGGCCCCAACCCATTCGGACCGAAGCGCAGCTGCGAGGTCGCTTCCAGCACTACTGGAACGCCAAGATGGTGGACAAACTGCAGTATATTCGCCCGCCCCCCTCTCGGCCAAACGGGACTCGGCCCCGCAACCAGTAGCGGACGCTTCGCCCCTCGAATAGCCTCCGCCACCCGCTCCAGGGCCAACGCACTCGCCTCCGGGGACTGAGCGGTGAATATCGTGGGGCACCCATCCAGTTGCAGTTGAGAGACCTTAGTCCGAAACTCGAGGTCTACAGGCGATACTTCGGCAGGGGCTGTGAGTGGCTTTCGAGCCCGCACATTCACCTGTACCGGCCCGGGAACCGGGCCCCGGCTACGGGCCGCGGCTTGAGTCCCTAGGCGTCGGACTGCCCGCAGAGCAAGCTCGTCACTCACCGGGGTCCCGGCCTCAAAAAAAGCCACCGTATGCCGACCGAAAAGATGGGTCTGGTCCGTAGTCTGCGGAGCCCGCACATCCATCAATTCAAACGGACGGTCAGCAGTGATGATCACCAGGGGACTTCCTACCGCCCCCGCTTCCATCACTGCCGGCAGATCATGCCCTGCTGCCGTACCGGAAGTGCGAATTAATATCACTGGCTTCTGGGTAACTCTCGCACGCCCCAAAGCAAAAAAAGCGGCGGAGCGTTCGTCTACCACCACCCTCACGGAGAGGGCAGCATGGTCACTTGCCGCCAGAACCAACGGAGTACTTCGAGAGCCAGGACTGACCACCACCTCGGTGGCACCTCCAGAGACGATGCCGTCCAGCAGAAGAGTACACCAAGCATCGAGTAAGACCCCACCGTGAACCACTGTCTATGCGCCCCCCAGGGCAGCCACCGTCCGAGCACTCTTAAGCCGCGTTTCCGACCACTCTCCTTCATCGGTCGAAGCTGGTACTACACCAGCCCCCACAAAAACCCGGGCCTCCGAACCGCGGAGAAGAGCCGACCGAAGCGCGACCCTAAGATCGCCTGTGTGCAGTCCGCTTGCCTCCGCCCAAATAAAACCTATGCCCCCCGCATACCAGCCTCGAGGCCTAAACTCTGCTTCTCGGATGACTTCCAAAGCCGTTTCCAGCGGGACCCCACCCACCGCTGGAGATGGATGGAGAACCTCTGCAACCTTCAGAATGGATGGAATACTTGTACCTTGAGCTTCTATCGGTGAACATAGATGAGCAATGGTACCCAAACGGCGCACAACAGGCTCTTCAGCCATATGGATATGGTCCACCAGTTGCCCGACCTTTTCACGCATATACTCCGCGACATAACGATGCTCTTGTCGATCCTTGGCACTATCCAGCAATCGATGACCATCAGGATCATCAACGGACGAGGAACCAGCAAGAGCTTCTGTGGATAGTCTCCCATCTTCGACCCGAACCAACCGTTCAGGAGTAAGACCTAAAAAGCAGTCGCCACTTTCCGCAAAAAGAGCAAAAGAAGCTTCCGCAACCGAGTGAGCCGATAAGCCGGCCAACACCCGCGCCGGACAAAAACCCGAAGCCCGGCGAACCACAATATCTCGTGACAACACAACTTTCTCTAACCGACCGCTAGCGAAGGTTGCACGAGCCTTTGTCATCGATGAGCGCCATGCACCAAAGTCTCCGGATACAACCTTCACCCCTCCCCCGATCTGGGCCGGATTAGGGGCCGGATTGTGGGCCCAACCAATGATTGACTCAACTTCTGGATGCGAGCAGGACCCGCGGATCTCCAACACGGCCGCGCTTGCCCCTCGCTCAAGTGTCCAAACAAACCGAGGTAGAATGAATCTCGCTGCCCCAAACGGGGCAAAATGGCCCTGAACCTCCGATTCGAAGGAGAACCCCCCAAACCATGGCCCATGGGCCATGGGCCCCTCGGCTTCCTTCCGCTGTTTCAGTGCCAGATCCAAGCTTGCAAACCGGTTGGGGCCAGAAGCCTCAACCACGTCAAGCTGTCCTAATCCGATAATGGCCCTCTGCTCATCCTGCCAAAAAAAAGATGGATGTAGATCAGCATCTATTGCCGCCGCCAATAAGCCTAACGGAGTTCTTTGCGGCACCGCCCACCGCTCCAAGGAGACCACCGAACGCTGTGACCGTCTCACCGAGGCCACGCCGATAGTCATGGGGTATCCTTTCGTCTAGACGCGACATATAATACGCATGATCCCAGCGCAAAAGTCCGTTGAGATATGGGATCCAGGCCTGCTTGTCGCATCATGTCCTCAAATATTTCTGGTCTCGGAAAAGCTTCAATCGAAGTCCTTAAGTATCCATATTCCGCCTTTCCGGAAAGGGCCGCCCCAACCGCCGGAACAAACCATTGCATATGTAAACGGGCTAGTCTGGATAGCCATCCGTTCTTGGGTTCAGAAAGCTCAAGTATCGCTACTCTTCCACCCGGCTCTAGTACCCGAGCTATCTCTGTAAGTGCTTGCTTTCGGTTGGGTACATTCCGGATGCCAAACGCCATGCTGACCCCATTAAAACTATTGGAGGGAAACGAAAGGGCCTGAGCATCCCCGTTGACCAGTTCGATCGACGACTGAAGATGAACCTTGGCGATCTTCTTCCGTCCACATTGGAGCATCCCTTCTGACGGATCTACACCCACCACCGTGACCTCCGGATAATACTTGAGAATAGCTAGCGGAAGATCTGCGGTACCGGTAGCTAGGTCGAGTACCCGGTCTCCCGGGTGTAGCTGGAGAGACCGGACCGCTGCCCGACGCCAAAATTGGTCCATTCCCAGCGAAATGATACGGTTAAGTAAGTCATAGCGAGCCGCAATCCCATCAAACATCCGTCCAGATCCATCCGGACTCTTTGGCTTGTTATCAATCGGCGCCGAACTCTTAAGTATCTCCATCTTCTATCTCCTCTTAAGAAGCTTGCCTTTTAGGTTTTCCTGGAAACTGCGACACTTGCTACCGCCTCAAGCGCATCCCGGGCCGGTCCTGCAGGCAAAACATTGAGGCAACCCACCCCAATTTCGGCATGATGGACTGCTCGTCGGTGAGTCGTCTCAATCGCTCCGGTGCGTCGAAGTGACGCCACAATACGAGAGCCAAGCTGGTTCGGAAACTCTGATTCAAGTCCGACGATCTCTTCAACAAGTCCGGTCAGGCTGGCATCGCGCTCCATTCCCACAATAAATGGGTACGTCATCTTACCCTCCCGTAAATCCGTAAATAGGGCTTTACCTAAGTCCTCCTCTACCCCAGCAATATCCAAGGCATCGTCCACCAACTGGAAGGCAACCCCCAGATGGTTGCCATAAGACTCTAAAGCGTGACATTCGGGCTCCCCGAGGCCACCAGCCACACCACCTGCAAACATCGCCCAACGAAACAACGCTGCTGTTTTCCCTTCGATAACCCGAAAATATGTAGCTTCATCCGCTTGCACTCCACCGCGGCACTCCAACTGAATCGCCTCCGCCTGGATCATCTCGTCGATAATATCGAGCAGCCGATCGAGGACCAATGGCAACCGGGCTTGTCGTACCCGTTTGAGCGCCTCAACCAAAAGCCAATCACCAGCAAAAACACTCGCTGCATTCCCATATAGTTTTCGGGCCGTCGGCTGCCCTCTACGCAACTCACCGTGATCAACAACATCGTCGTGTAATAATGTTGCACTGTGGACCAACTCAGCCGCAGTCGCTAACTTCCGGATCACGGCTGGATCAGCCGTACCCATGCGTCCAGCAAGAGCGACACAAATCGGGCGGATCCGTTTACCTCCAAGACCAAGCAAATGGCGAGCACACTGACCCACGATCTGTTCCCGGCGAGGGACCGTAGTGAGCTCTTGCTCCATACCTATTAATTCAGCACTCACAAAGGCCCCGATACGCCCCAGCGTATCGGAAAGACTGGGCAGTCCATTCTTCTCTGTAACCCTCGTTAGGCGGCTCAAAACCTCAGGGGCAGTCGTTGTCATCGTGTGGACCTTGTTGCTCTAACCTTGACCATGTTGCTTCAACCACTTGACGTGGCTCCTTTCTGCTCAACAACATCTGAGCACATTCACTGACGGCAGAAATCGCTGGCACTAAGTCCAAACGCCAGCAGCTCCGCTTGACTGGGCCTCACTGCGCGGCCAGGTGAAGACTTGTGGAAATGATTAAGGTTCAATTCAACGGACATTTGCTGCACTCTTTCATCCAACCTTCATGATAATAGTGGATAATATTCACTAACATCCATTGTTGTTCAATAATCATTGAACAAACGCAAGCCCATCCGAGTTAAGGTTTTGGGGTGAGCCGAACGGACACAGCCTCCCTGCAGACAACCAATCGCGTTAACGAGCGAGTTCTCGACGTCTGTAGCGCGGTTGGTGCCTTCATTGAAAGCTGGGGCTTTAAATCGATTCACGGGCGAGTGTGGACCATGCTCGCTCTTTCAACGCACCCGCTATCACAGTCTGAGGTTGCGGATCGGCTAGGCGTGAGCCGATCGCTTGTGCACCTTGCGGTAAATGAACTGGCTGATTTCGCCCTAGTACGCCCGCAGAGCACCCAACGCAATGCCCGGTACGAAGCACGTATGGATGTTTGGCCGATCATTACTGGGGTTTTACGGAAACGCGAATGGATGCTGATCGAAGCCGCCCGAGTTGCATTGGAAGCGCTCAGACTCGATCTATCTGGTCCTCAGCCCACACCCAACTCGTCCCCTTATGATCTCCGCCGCGTTGAAGTGCTCCTCCTCATGACCGAGCTCGCGCAAGCTTCCTTAAAGGGAATTTTTGCTCTACGTATACCTTCATCTCTCGAAGAATTTGCGTCCTGGCTGCGGAAAGCACGGACATTTGTCGACAATGTTTCTACCAGTATCGCTAAGATCATCGGTCGATCATGAGCCATTAATGCATAAAGACGTGGATAACAGGCCTAAGCTCGGTGGTTACATTCTCGTTGCAAAATGCATCGACATTGCATGGTTTATGCGCAATAAATGCTGTTATTAGTGGGGGAGTCTGCGTTGTTGCTAATCCGGCTTTGGGAAATGGTGGGTCGCGTACGATGTTTTTATCGTTGCCCCCCCTACCCCTCAGCCCCAGCTCAGCTACTATTCCCTCTAGAGCCGCTGAACGGGCGGTGAGAAGATGAAGGAGGAATCCAAGATCAACTCGAAATCGATGGCGCTTGAAGCGGCACGGGCTGCTCAAGACAAAAAGGGACAAAACCTGACGATCATCAATCTGGAAGGTCGATCGTCATACGCGGATATGCTGGTCATCGCCACCGCTTACAGCGAGCGACAAACACTCGCAATCGCGGACGCCATACACAGCACCCTAAAGCAGCAGCATAACCTCCACCCGATGCATCGGGAAGGACATGGCGCCTGGATCCTCTTGGATTACGGCGACATTGTTGTTCACGTGTTTCACGAGGATGCACGAGCGTTTTATGCTCTTGATCAGCTTTGGGCCGATGCTCCGCGGGTGGAAGTTCCCGTACCATTGGCGCTGAACAGCGCCGCAATGGGATGAGGGTCTCACCCATGTAACGCCATCCGAGTCCACACGTGGGTGCAAAATCACCCAGCGAGAGAACCACACCACGCAAGCGAATACAGCAGAGGCCGTGGGTGGCGGTGTGTGTCACCGCGCCCTCGGCGATCTACTTACTGTTCGAGGCCCAGTGCATCTCGCATGGAGTACAAGCCCGGTGCGGTGGAAGGGGCCGCCAAAAACTTCGCCGCCGGAACGGCTCCGGAGGCGAATGCGTCTCGGCTCATGGAGCGATGGGAAAGCTCCACTCGTTCGTGTTCTCCAACTAGGTAGACGGTGTGCTCCCCAAAGATGTCCCCCCCTCGAATCGATTGCATGCCCACTTCATGGTCGCCTCTGAGACCGGTCTCCCCCGCCCGGGCCAGCACCGCATCCCGCTCAATATCTCGACTTCGAGCCGCAGATGCGGCCTGAGCCAATGCCCAGGCCGTACCACTTGGCGCATCCCGCTTACGGGCGTGATGCAGCTCTAAAACTTCAAGGTGGTAGTCATCAAGTGCATGAGCGGCCCGGGCCACGAGGTCGAGTAACACCGTGACCCCCACACTCAAGTTCGGAGCCAATAGAATGGGGATGCCTTGAGCATATTGCTCAATTGTCCGCTGTTCGGCGCTAGAGAATCCAGTTGTGGCCACACATACCGGGATTTTGTACTCCGCAGCCACCGCCAGGTGGGCCAGCGCTACCGGTGCTAGCGCGGTCTCTATCAACACCCGTCCACCAGGACCTAGAGCACGTTTCACGTCGGATGTCATTTGAAGCAAAGTGTCGGTACCATCACTACCCAGGAGCTTTTGCCCATCCGCTTTGCCTTGGGGGCGTACCAACGCGGCAACAACCTCAGTTCGGGGATCCATCAAACAACAACGTACGATGTGGGATCCTAGTCGACCGGCAGCGCCGGAAATAACAACGTCTACGCTCATACCCATGTTCCTTAGGACATAAAGTTCTCTAGGGAGCGGTCTGCATCGGGGGAGCAAAGAGCGCCGGAATAAGACAGCAAAGCTTGCCGAACCACTGCTTTCGTCTCCTCGTTTGCGGTCATCAAAGGCAACCGCGTCTCTGCTGAGCACCATCCAGCCTCGGCTAATGCCGCTTTCAGGGGAATCGGACTCGACAAGCTAAATAACGCCCGACTGAGGCGTACGATCCGTTCATGTAGCACCCGAGCTTCATGATATTTCTGCGCCAAGCAAAGCTTTACCAGTCGAGCTGTATCACCTGGACATATATTGCTCACCACACTGATCACTCCACACCCCCCACACGCCATAAACGGCAGGATGGTGAAATCATCTCCGGACAACAAAGCAAACGGCCAACTCTCCGAAATCATACTTCGAACTTCCGTTGCTCGGATCATGTCCGCAGTCGCATCTTTGATACCAACGATCACCCCTTCACGAGCGAGCTTTGCCACCGTTGGCGGTAACATATCCGAGCTGGTACGACCGGGGACATTATAGGCAACTACCGGCAGGCCTCCGTCTCGAGCCACCGCGCGAAAGTGGTGTAGGATCCCTTCCTGAGTGGGCTTGTTATAATAGGGACAGACAACAAGGGCCGCATCAACACCCCATTGAGCCGCGGCCCGCGTCTCCGCGATCGTTGTCCGAGTGGCATTGGTGCCCGTACCCGCGAGCACCGGCACCCGACCTCTCACCGTCTCCACCACGGTTCGCACCAGTAATCCGCGCTCCTCAACGGTAAGCGTAGGTGTTTCACCTGTGGTGCCACATACAATGAGGCCATTGATGCCCTGGCTAAGTTGCTGCTCCACCATCCTCGTGAGGGCGGGTACATCAACATCACCAACCGCGTTAAACGGGGTCACGAGCGCACTCATCGCCCCCTGTAGGCGATCAGCAACATTCGTCACCGGGGGAGATGGGGCCGTGGCATCCTCGAGGGAGGTTGACTCTCTCATGGGGCACGAATCTCACGTCAGGCGCGGAAAGGAAGCAACTGTTAAGCCCTATCTCCGCCCAAGAACCGGCGGTGATTGGATAGCCTCACGAGCACAAGCCAACCTATCGACCCAAATGGACTCCGTCTGTAACCTTGAACTCAGTAGCACTGTGGTCTGACCCACTGCGTAATGAAAGCAGACCGTACGACTTTTTTAGATCATACCTATAGATCACTCACCCAAGAACCGGTTCGTTCTTCAACCTAAACTGGTTGAGTTGATTAAACCCTCTTTGCCCAGATCCACATCACGCCCTGAGCAACGGTCAGCGCAGACATACCTGGTTTTAACAAAATGTTCCACCTCGGAGGGAACTTAGACATAGCTAGTTGACTGACAGGCCACCGATGACTAGGGCGTATCTTTATCCTCGGGACCACGTTCTGACTTGTTTCCTGCGTTTGTGAGGGGTCGGTGGTTTCGCCACCCTTTCGGGCCCCTCAGCCGGGCACATCCCGTACCCTCCCTCCGGGGCCGCCCCCTCACACCCCCGGGATTCGGCGTCATCTCCGCAGCCGGCGTTGAAAGACACGCCCTAAAACCCACCGATCTTAGGGAAGGATCCTAGGACATTCAGTCGAATCAGGAACGAGTCGTAGACCATATCCTACGTTACAAATCCGCCTTAGCCTCCTGAAATAGCAATGCATCCTGCAATTTTCAGGCATAACCTAACGAGGGACCTGTCCTCTTCGTTCGAATATTGTCCGGCAAAATACACCTTCGGGAATCAGACTTTGATGCTCGACCAGCAACGAGATTTTGCTC
>JAHQVK010000134.1 GCA_019634385.1 Myxococcales bacterium
CGACGCTCTGCTCGGCTTCGACCAACTCGAGGGCAAAGAGCATGCGCAGATAGCGATCCGGCGAGCCCACAACTGCGCGCAGCGACTCCCGCCCAAGTGGCACATCGACGGCGTGTCCACGCCCCACAACGGGGTTGAGGGCGACCAGCTGCACTCATTTACGGCGCTTGTTGGCGTGTTTTTGACCGACGTACCCGCCCCCTGGTCAGGCAACTTCTCGGTGTGGTCGGGCAGCACCGACGTGTTGTCTGCCTGGTTCGCCCCCGATCGAACCCGCCTGCGCCAGGGCATGCCAGACGTACGGCTTGGGGCCCCTCAACAGCTGCTCGTACGGGCGGGAGACGTGGTCCTGGCCAACTACCTGTTAGCCCATGCGGCCACGGTCAACACCAGCGCGCGACAGCGACGGGCGGTCTTCTTCCGCCTGGCCCTGTCCGATCTCGACGATCAGCGTTGGGAGCGACTCGTCCGACCTTGGTCGGGTTGGCGGCTGTCGGACGAGTCCAGCGGGATAGGTGGGGGCAACATCGATACAGCAAACACCACTTGAGTTGATTCTATAAGAATCAACAAGGGGTCGCGCAGCGGGGCATAGCCCCGCGTAGAAGCAGGAACTTGGGTTCAACCCAAGTGATTTCTGCTGTACATGGTGAGCAGTCCCCCCGCTGTTGCCCCCTCAGGCTCCGTGGTGGACGTTATTGAAGCGCTCAGGGCCGAGGAGTTTGATCACCGGAGCTCACCGCCGAGGAGCTTGGGTCGAGGGCCGCAGAGGGCACATTGAGCGACTTCGTTAACGGGAACAAGGGGCATCGACGAGCGGGTGCAGAAGACCAGGACCGCGCTGGCGGTATATCACAGCGACGCTGCACGCTTTTTTGACACCGGTCGAATGCTCTCGAGCTCGAACTTGACCCTGACGCGGCGTAAGGCTCCACGCTGATACCTATGGATCACAAACGCGCGTACCGGTTGAGCGAAGTTTCTCGAATTACGGGCGTCTCCGTGCGGGCCCTGCACCACTACCATGCGATCGGTCTGCTGGTTCCCAGACTCCGTACCGCCTCTAACCAAAGCGATCGCGGGAACGTACCCTGAGCTTGCCACGCTGCATAGTGAGGGACTAAGGCGTCCTGACACCATTCATGGAAGCGAAATTCAAACTGTTCGACCTTGTTCGTTATTGCCATACATAATCTTACTTAAAGGCCGAAAACCGTAAACGAATGTAATCGGCTGTCCATTTACCATTTAACAGCCTGTTGATCTAGCCCTGCAGGCATCTATGGGCCGGTCTTTCCGTGAAACATCCTGACCACAAGAAGTCTCTCCTCGGTCGCGTACCGCCAGGTACGCTCGCCTCGTCGTCAGAACGTTTCACGAAAAGCCTGGCTCGATAGCTACACACTGGGCTAAATCAACAGGCTGTTCAAACTCCGGCTGCGGAGATGACGCCGTAGCCCGCGTTTGTGAAGGGTCGGCCCCGGAGGGAGGGTACGGGATGTACCGAACCGAGGGGCCCGAAGCCACCGACCCATCACATGGGGGATAAAAGTCAGAACGCGGTCCAGAGCTTGAAGACACGCCCCTAGAGCATAGATCCACTCAACGTTGCCGTACACTCTCCACATAGTCGATAAAATACTCTATGGTCTTCTGCTCAGTGCAGTTTGCTACAGCAAATTGATAGGCTCGCTCAGCTAAGTGATCCGCCAGGTCTTGATCAGACCACAAGCGATCTATCTGCGCTGCTAATTCAATGTCGTTGCCCCAACTAAAGCTCAAACAGCTCTCTTCATCGGTGACATAGTCATCAAAACCCTTCGTCCTATTTACCACAAGTGCTCGCTTGAGAAACATACTGTGCACCAACACTCCGTGGCCAAACGGAACCTCAGACTCAATAAGCGGAATCACCATAAACCGACACGACCGGCCCAAAGCTTCCACTTCTTCAAAAGGAATTTCGACTTTTACTTCAACATTGGGAGGAATCTCGAGTCCCTCAACACTCTGCGGTGATGCCACCACAACAGCTCGACAGTGAGGTATACGTCTCATTGCCCTCATCAGCACCGCGTAGTCGCGCCCTGTCCGGCCCACAGATAAAATAAAATTCTCGGGTTCAACAACAACATTATTTAGTTTGGGAGGATTAATACACCAGGGGAGAAAAGACAGTCGTTCTTGAGGAATCCCGAGATAGTCAGCATATAATTCACACTCCATACTCGAAAACACGACAAATCGATCAATAAGAGGACACAGCGCCTGTAGAAACGCACGCTTCGGACCCGTGGGTAAGGTAGTAAAATTAAACGCCCACGCCAAATGAGGTGTCCTTGCTGACAAACGCTGCTCCCTTGGTAACATCCGTCGCATACCGGCTGTTCTCACCGCAAATGTGGGAAGATGAGTCACCAACAGATCTAGTTCGTTTCTAGCCGCCCCCAAGACCGCCTCTGCACAAGCGCGATATCCAGTGATATCTGGACGAGCATTAGGGTTGGATCGGTAAACTCGTCGCTCGATACTATTTTTGGGTACCCGATCAAAATGTCGAAACTTGATTTTGCTACTTTTCGGCAGTCGACCGTCCAGCCACCGAAATCCATGCGACGAATCGGATATGTTTGCTACACGAAATGACTCTACCACGGGTCGTTCCTAATCACTACGTACCACTTGAAATGGCTGTTTTCATGGGTTTTGTAAATACGCAAGCCCCCGAAGGACATCTCAACCTTAAGCATCACCCTGCTCCTCGGACAAGGGTCCCTGCTCCTCGGACAAGGGTCCCCTAGGACTCACAATGTCTGCGTAAATCAAAACCGTGTTAAGTGTAGATCGGTCATCGCTTTGAGTCGACTCCTGTTCGCATAAATATCTACCAATGTTCAATAAAGAGACAGATGGATTAGAAATAGTCTCATTCGTGCAGGAATCAAGGCTGATTTCAACCTTCCAACAGTCTAGGGCGTATCTTTACCCTCCGACTGTGGAAATGAGGCCATACAGCAAAGACCACTTGAATTGATTCTGTAAGAATCAGCAAGGGGTCGCGCAGCGGGGCATTGCCCCGCGTAGAACGCGTTCCGGAGGCTGAAGACACGCACTAGCCAGGATGGGTCATCAACATCAGACATGGCCTGTGACTCGTCCTTAATTTACCGAATATCCAGCATCCTACGGTTACTCCTCTTACGGGCAGCCTCTCATGTCTGCTAGATATACCCCCCAGTCGCACATTCAGTCAAAGAGAGTCCTTCGCAATAGTTCCACACCAACCCCTCACTAGCAGATAGTTAAAAAAGGGATCATACGACTCACGTGGTCTTTTTCACAAAACATCCGAGCTACCTTCGGCTGTCGTCCGTCACCGACGCTCTTTGCTTTCATTACAGGGTTTTAACCCATCAAACCCGTGATGAATCACACAAACCCTCTCCAACTACTTGCTAACTCATGGAGCGACCACCAATGCATTTTCCACCAGCCAACTTGAATGCCTAGGAATTAACCTATCCAACTTTAAACACTCGATGATTGCCCCCTTGCTCAACAGGCACAACCAGTGCGAATCATATGTCGGATGTGGCATATATGCATACCGATCCATAAACATATATTTCACGGTTGGGAGGGTTAACATTAGCGTTGCTATTCGTGTCTGAATAAACGGTCAGCGGTCGGTAAAACACACTGTCCGAAGAGTATCTAATCATCCACCTGAGTAGATAATTACCCCTTAATCCTAGAAATTCATTCAGTCAGGGATGTATGACTTATGAAACAAATCATTTCGATTCAATATCTTCGAGGCATCGCCGCGATGATGGTTGTTGTCTATCACCTACTTGAAGTTGAGCCATCAAGACCATACGCCATACCGATTGGTCCGTTTTCTATGGGCGCCTTCGGCGTTGATATATTTTTTGTCATCAGCGGCTTTATTATGTGGAGTATCGCTACCGCGCGACCGCAGCCTCCTCGCATATTTCTTAGGAGGAGAATCATCCGGATTGTTCCACTATATTGGTTCATTACTCTGGCAACAGCCTTTCTCAGCACATCCGGACCTCTTTTACATCTGCCTGAGGCAGAACCTCTCATCCGCTCCCTGACCTTCATCCCTCAATGGAACTCAGACTTTGGCCACATCATCGCTCCTATTGTGAAGGTCGGTTGGACCATAGAGCTAGAGATGTTTTTTTATCTGATATTTGCTGCCGTTTTGGTGCTTCGCGCTGAATTGCGTCTCATGGTGGGTGTCACCATTCTTGTCCTCTTCTCGGTCGTTGGCTTCATCTTGGGCCCATTTCAACTAGCCCCGCTCGAAATGTACACGGACTCCATCATTCTGGAATTTGCCTATGGTATGGTTCTCGGCACATTTTACCCAAATCTTCGCCAACTGAGTGAACGCTCGTCATGCTATGGGGGGATGGGGCTTCTACTCATTATTTTCGCCTTAGTCTTGTTACCCGAAGGAGGCTCTTTTCTCCGTACACGGGGTATCGTGTACGGGATACCCGCGCTCATGGTCGTCAGTGGGGGATTGCTTATGGAGAAGCTGCTTAGCGCCTATCCACTGCCTCTTATGAAGGCCCTCGGTGATTCATCATACTCTACTTACTTATTTCATCTTATGATCTTGGTCTTCACCCAAAAGACGTTAGGAACATGGTTTGCCGCGAGCGCTCCGTGGTTCGCACTCATCAGTCAAACTGCGATCTGCGGAATAGGTGGCTATATTGTCTATCAGGCAGCCGAGAAACCCTTGACTAGATATCTACGGCGCTGGGTTGGCTAGGGACTGAGTCACTATGATACGTTTGTTTGTATACGGAACTCTCCGTGAGCGTGCCTCTCACGAACACCTACTGCCTGGAAAACGCATACCGGCAACCACCACCGGGCAGTTGATAAGTCTGCCAGAAGGCTACCCTGCCCTTATAGATACCTCAGAGGGAGTGGTCATCGGTGAATGCGTTGATGTTGAAGAGCATCAGCTACCAACACTAGACGCCTATGAAGAGGTTGGAGAGCACCTTCTGGAGTACCAAAGGCATCCCCGTTCGGTATGGATAGACGAGAAAGAGGTGCTAGCAGAATGCTATGTGCTCTCTCCAGAGGGTGGACAAGCGTGGCTAGATCGTGGTGCGTACATTATTCCTACCGGGGATTGGTTGACCGTGGATACACCCTAGCAGCCGGCTGATTTAGCCCTGTGTGTAGCTATCGAGGCCGGCTTTTCGTGAAACGCTCTGACGACGAGGCGAGCGTACCAGGCGGTACGCGACCGAGGAGAGACTTTTCGTGGTCAGGACCTTCACGGAAAGACCGGCCCATAGATGCGTGCAGGGCTAGATCAACAGGCTGTTAACAGACTGACTCTTGACTCGATCACTGAGGATAGGGAAGGTAAATAATTGAGAGTGATTATCAATTGCGTGTGAGTTTTCCTATAAGGCCCCGCGGATCGGAGCATAATTGATCAGTATTGAACGAGTAAGGACATCAACAAAGGCTAGCCAAGGGTTAAACCCAATAACCATCAGCGTATGGATGATGAGGGTTTATCACATTTTATCACGTACCAGCAAAGCGGAGGTGGGCCAACCAGCGAGCGTCGGTTGGCATCACTCGTTGGTTCGTCGCCAATCCAGGTGCACCAATGACAATAGATAATTTTACAGCTGCTCGGATAGACCGCCAAACAAGCACATCCGTTGATCACCCTCAACCAGCCTCGCGAGGACGACTCGCGGTGCGCATCCGTAAGTTTGCGATCATTTGGCATCGCTACGTCGGTCTCGCGATATCTGTATTTCTCATCGTAGCGGGTAGCACCGGAGTACTTCTGGCCTTTAACCATGAGCTCGATGCTTGGCTAACACCAGAGCTGTTTGAAGCTAGCCCCACCGAACCGGGTCAGGCCCTTCTAGATCCGATGGAGGTACAACGACGAGCACAATCTCACCTCCCAGAAGACGTTGAGCTACGCACAGCGCATTTCTCGGTTATCCCGGGTCGCTCCCTTATGTTCTGGGACCAAGACGCTCTAGGACAGTGGCGACAGTGGTTCATCAACCCCTACACCGGAGAGCCCTTGGGCTCCCGAACCTGGGGCCACATCTCAGAGGGTAAACAGAATCTGATGCCCTTCATCTACCGGTTACATTACTCGCTGGGACTAGGAGTCTTTGGGGCCCTCATATTTGGCATCGCCGCCATCCTATGGACCTTTGATTGCTTTTTCGCTATATACCTCACCTTTCCTCCCCCCTCAAACTCACAAGCCTCGATGCCGAAAGGCAAAAGACGACCATGGATCACCCGTTGGAAAACGTCTTGGCTCGTCCGCGCAAAGCAGATGTTCACATTTATTTTTACCTGGCACCGCGCCAGCGGCTTATGGATTTGGGGATTTCTGCTGATCTTTGCATGGTCCGCAGTCAGCCTAAATCTTCCCCAGGTCTACGGGCCGGTAGTAAATGCGGTTGTAGGCATGAAAGTTGTCGGACACGGTTCTCTACCTCATCTATCTCCCCCGTTTCCTAAACCAAAGCTCACGCTTGAACAGGCTTATGCCCGAGGACGGATTGAGATGGCCCGGGAAGCTAGTGAACGAGACTTCAAAGTGCTCAGCGAACAGCAAATCTATTGGGCGGCCGACCACGGCATCTATGGTTATGTAGTCGAAAGTACCTTAGATTTATCCCATAAGAGCCCATCGACCGAAGTCTATATCGATGGGCAAACTGGTAAGTTTGTGAGTTTTGCTGCTCCCACCGGTATCGCAGCGGGGAATACCTTTTCGAGCTGGATTGTCGCTCTCCACATGGCTACCGTTTTTGGTCTCTGGTACCAGATAGTCGTAGCCATCGTAGGTCTGATGGTGACCGTACTGAGTATCACCGGAGTATGGATTTGGTGGAGAAAGAGGGTAAACTTGAAAACGCCGAAGACTCACAAAATACGGTCCCAGAAAGAGCCAATATCCATCAATCCGCCCTCATCTTCACCGCAGCATACATACACTCGATTATCACTGCACTAAGTATGAATGTTGATCCATATTTGCTATGTCCCAGCTCCCATTCGCATCTACAGAAATTTGTAGCCCCGTAGGCAACAAAGGCCAGCTATGATCTACGCTTTTCTAGGCACACCGCGTGGGCCCCATTTTTCACCACCTCCACCGGTTCTGGTTGAGAGTGCAGCTAAGGGCTCAAGCGGGCTGTACGAGTCTTACACCCGAGACCGCCACAGATCACAGAAACTATTTAGCAGGCAACTCACTCGCCCGCGAAGTCTAGTCATTTTGGCGTGGAGGCTACTTATTAGCGTTTCCGTACTCACTGGTTGTGGTGATGGTGATAGCAATGAGCTCTTGCCCCCCGGTCCGCTCCTAGCCATAGAAGAGCTAGGTGAGGCACTGTTTTTCGATACCAATATATCCTTCAATCGCAAGCAGGCTTGCGCGACATGCCACAGTATCGATCACGGTTTTATCGACAACCGACTGGGTGACGAAGGTGAAATTAGTCGAGTGTCCATAGGCACCGATGAAAACTCTCTAGGTACTCGAAACGCACCTACGACAACCTACGCTCGGTTTGTGCCTCCATTCAATCCGGCAGGAATCCGGCAACGCTTCAATAGGCAGAACCAAAACCGACGCTACGAAGGACCTCTGGGTGGTCTCTTCTGGGATGGTCGGGCCCGGGATCTAGCCGCTCAGGCCAAAGGACCACCGCTATCACCGGTAGAAATGGGGATGCCAGATATCTCGAGTATTATCGACCGGGTCTTCGAAAATTCTGGCTATGTAAACGCCTTTACCACCCATTTTGGTGATGCGATTTTTGATGATCAAGACGAGTTCTATAACGCCTTTGCCAATAGCATTGCGCAGTATGAACAAACGGACACCTTCGCGTCTTTCGACTCTCGCTACGATCGATCACTCAGAGGCGATATTCAACTCAGCTTCAAAGAACTCACCGGCAAGGCGGTCTTTTTTTCTCAGTTTGCCAATTGTTCTATCTGCCACCTCCTTCACGCCTTAGGGGATCCCGTTGGGCGTTTTGAAGAGACCTTCACCGGCTACGAGTATCATAATCTTGGGATTCCCGCACATCCGGAGGCTACAAAAGGGTTGGACTCGGGCCTGAACCAGCGCAAAGAAATCATCGCACCGGATGGCCTATTTAGAGTACCAACACTCCGGAATGTGGCGGTTACCGGCCCATACATGCACAATGGGATATTCAGACTGCTCAGGACCGTAGTGGAGTATTATGATCACTTTAATAACCCCAAAGAGCGACAACTAAACCCAGAGACATCTCGTCGATGGCGAGCCCCCGAGTTTCCCTCCGATGTAACACCAATATTGGAAGTCGGTGACCCGTTGACCGATCTTCAAGTAGAGTCTCTCGTTTGTTTTCTTCGTTCGCTCACCGATGCTAGATATGAACATCTTATCCAAGAAAACGGTAATGACTGCGCAGACTAAGCGCCATACTTGGCGATGATACTTCGGCGTTCCGCGCCACCTGAAACCTCCTAAAGTTCGATACGCCGTGGTCACGCTCACCGGGGTTACTTGGTTCGCTAGTACAGCAGAAATCACTTGGGTTGAACCCAAGTTCCTGCTTCTACGCCGGGCTATGCCCCGCTGCGCGACCACTTGTTGATTCTTACTGAAGAAAGTACATCCATTGTCATTCTCGCTCTATTGTACTACACGTCCTAGTTTAACCGTCACCTACGAAACTCAGTTCTAGTAGGAACCATCAGACGTATTACCACACCAGAATAAACTTATAAATCTATATATCAATATCTGTATTTATATGAAACCGGAACCCTCATTCTCCCAGTAGGCATTATAGCTAGAGACCATGCGCGAGTATACGCTGGTCTCAATAGGTTCTTCAAGCCAGCCACCAAATTCGAATCATATTTACCGGTAGATACTCTTTCGGATCCAATATTACTTTCGAAGCCAAGTCGAGATAGACTCTCATCTTCAACCAAACAGTCTTGAACACAAAGTGCTGGCATCCACTGGAGAATTTTCAGATAACCTATCGAGCGAAGTTTTACATTAAATAGCTCTACGTCTATTGGCCACCGAAATTTGTTTACTTGAGCCAACAAGTAGCGAGCTGTTGGCCTATTTATAATATACGCTCCTGACCCGCAAAGACTTGATTCCAATACGTGTGCGAAACGGTCCGCTGCGGTGTATGCTATTTCACGACGTATCGTGATATTTGCTCTCCTCCATTCAATTCGGTGAACTTCGATCGATTCTGTACAAATCCTAAGCTCAACTTGCCCAATGAAGTCACCAAAATCATCTGATATATGTACATCATCTTCAAAAATCAGACCAAAGGACACATTATCCTCGACAATCCTCTTCCAAGCCTCAATGTGACTAAGAAGGCAACCAATTTCTCCTTTACCCATATGTCTTCTGGAAGTATTATGATAGTACTCTTCTTGCTCAGATGTCAGGTTCGAACCATCAACCGCTTCAATTCTTGAATATTCGAGACTTTTTCGTCCCAAAATTTTCTTCATATAGGATAATCGATGATGGTCTCGTCCAAGATTTATGAGATAAGTTTCTAGTCGCTTAGTCATTCAAGCCCTCGATGTTATCCCCATAATCTCAGATCCCAATTACAACAACAAGTTATTTCTGGTGATGGCTACTTTAGAATGTTCATCGCCGAAGGCCTTGCGCCTAATGACAACAGACTACTCATACAGCAGAAATCACTTGGGCTGAACCCAAGTTCCTGGCTCTCAACGGGGCAATGCCCCGTTGAGAGCCCACTTGAATTGATTCTTACAGAATCAATTCAAGTGGGCTTTGCCGTAGTAGTCTAGACCGGGTCGTCAACACCCACTGAACCATAGATTTTTGAACATCATAGACACCTTCATTGTGGGCGATTCGCCATTCCTGAACCTCCACTACAAACCGTGAAAGTATCTATATCACTCCATCCCGCATAACCATCTATAGGGATGTTTTGACATGAAAAATAATTCAATAGATTTAGACAGGCTAAACATATAGAAACACGAGCCAAACGAGAACTGTGAATTTCCCCATAAGGACATATGGCAAACTTATTCATCAGAAGCCTAGACGAGTTTATCAAGCGGAAGCAACTATTGCTCTTTATACTCAAACCGTGCAACAAGACTTGAGTTGCCCCTTATGTATCCGCAAGACAACCAGGCCTTGCTCATACCCAATACTCTCTTGCTCAGTCGGTGCTGCTTGCTGCAAAGTCCGCCCGCTGCAAGCCCAGTTTGCCCATCTTCGCCTGCAAGGTGCTGGGCCTGAGTCCCAACAACTTTGCCGCACC
>JAHQVK010000135.1 GCA_019634385.1 Myxococcales bacterium
AGGCTTTTCGTGAAACGTTCTGACGACGAGGCGAGCGTACCTGGCGGTACGCGACCGAGGAGAGACTTCTTGTGGTCAGGATGTTTCACGGAAAGACCGGCCGATAGATGCCTGCAGGGCTAGATCAACAGGCTGCTAGCTCACTGCACACACAGCAAGCTTCAGCCGAGCTAAGAAGTAGGAACTAGCAGCCGGTTGATTTAGCCATGACCTGGCGTTACGTGAACGAGGAGAGACTTCTAGCATCAGAACGTTTCACGGAAAGACCGGCCGATATATGCGTGCAGGGCTAGATCAACTGGCTGCTAGGGTTCAACTCAAGTGGCTTCTGCTGTATCTGTATCCGACATGAAACCCTCGAAACTACGCCTTGTATTCGCTGTCACTCGCCCCATCGAGCACCAACTCTCACGTTTAAAATAAACCAACCCCCACCCTTATACAGCAAAGACCACTTGAAATAATTCTGGAAGAATCAACAAACGGTCGCGCAGCGAGGCATTGCCACGCGCAAGAAACTGGGAACTGGGTTCAACCCAAGTGATTTCTGCTGTACAACGCACGGCTCCAGCTCAGCTCCTTAGCGGAGCCAACACAATGTGCGCCACGTTACGAAAGGCAGTTGGTGCACCTCTCGGTTTAACATACGCCACTGTCCTCGCAACGTGGCCTTACCGAGCACTGCAGTGCTAAGCTTGGACTCGGTCTTGCTGATACAGCAAAGACCACTTGAATTGATTCTGGAAGAATCAACAAGCGGTCGCGCAGCGGGGTATTGCCCCGCTGCGAAGCAGGAACCTGGGTTCAACCAAAGTTCTTGCTTCTGTATCTGCTGCAACAAGCTCTCAGCCAAACTACGGGATGGAACTACAGGGTCTTTGGTCATCCACCGAGGGTAATTTCCGGAATAATACCCACATAAAGTAGATAGGTATTCAAAGAAACGTCTAAATCACACAACTCAAAACAATGCCCGACCAAGAGTCGACCCGAAAGACCAACAAAAACTTACTAGTATAACCTATTCACGACTGAGAGTGTTGATATTTAGCCCGATTAATTCTATCTTAGCTGTACTATAAATACTAAGAAGGTTTTATCAGTGGTCAATGGTACTTTCATAGCTTCAGCTTTAAACAACGGGTGTCGTCTACATGAAACCTACAATGGGGTGTCTCAGTATCGGCTGGCTCTAATTGGGTTTTCCCGAGGAGAGCCAGATTAGGGTGTGTATTTAACCTTCGGCTGCGGAGATGACGCCGTAACCCACGGGTGTGAGGGGTCGGCCCCGGAGGGAGGGTACGGGATGTACCGAACCGAGGGGCCGAAAAGGTGGCGAAGCCACTGAGCCCTCACAAACGCAGGATACAAGTCAGAACACGGTTCGGAGCTTAAGGACACTCCCTAGTTCGCAACTAATCTCTGGGGTTTTGGACCCGCATTGTATCTAATGCTTTTACGCCGGTGATTCCGTCTATTTTTTGTAAGCACATGAATGACACAACAAATGGACACAGAGAGATCCACAAATGTAGAAGGGTTAACATCCACCCGGAAAGAGCGCGTAGTTTTTGGAGGTGGGTATTGGGGATTGCAGCTATCTTATTGCTTGCAGGCACCCTGTTTGCTGGTCATTGGGTCGAAGACAAGGTTCTCCTCGCCGGACACTCTGCGTTAAACACCGAGGAAGCAGCTTGGGTACACCTTAGCGTCAGTGGGCAAGATCTCATTGTTGATGGGGTAGCCCCGTCCACCCTGGCCCTACTTTCAGTCACGTCGAAGCTTCAAGAAGCTCGTGGTCCCACGATTCTAGGTACATATATTGCTCCGCGGCGGGTCCTTGCAAGCGCTCATGTTCCCCTAACAGATGAAAGCTGCACTGCGTCCACCAACCAGCTAGTATGCGGTCCTGACGAAGAGTCAGAGAATCCATCATCACCGCAGACTAACCCTCCGGCGGACACCACTACAGCCATGACGACGGATTTCAATAACCAGTTGGAGAAAAGTGTTCAAAGTCCAACATCTTCGATCTCTTCCCTAGTGAGCACCGCCACATCAACCCCATCGAACCCTACTAACCCATCGAACACGCTAGAGGTAGCCATTGAGCCTGATGATGTTATCAAGGAGCCCTTCTATATTAGGCACGCTAACAACGTTCTTCAGCTGGGAGGACTAGTTGCTAATGAGTCAGCCAGTGACGATATCTTAACCGGAACAAAACGCAAACTACTTGAGCTACAAAGCCCAGGTGCCATGCTCAGCATCCAAAACCAGCTTCGGTGGCCAGGTGGCAAACACTCACCAAAAGTATGGCTGACGGGGATAGAAGCTATGATTCTGTGTCGCGAGGGTCGTATGAGCGCAAGTTCCGAGCAACAAGACAACATGGAGATGGTTTGTGTTGCTTCACAAGCCAACCTCCAGAAAGTTACAAATCTGGTTGGGGAGAAGATATTCGCTGGTCTCCTACCTCCGGACCAAGTCCATCTGCTACCTGCGGCGGAGGTAGATGCGTGCGAGGAGACGCTGACCGGCCTACTTGCTCAAACCACTGTTGAATTTGGTATAAACAGCGATGTGGTCCGGGCCTCCAGTTTTCGGCTTCTTGACCGCATAGCCAAACAAGTCCAAAACTGCCCTGGTCAACTCCGTATTGAAGGTCACACTGATAACCGCGGATCTGCGGCGTTCAATCTAGATCTCAGCCGTAGACGAGCACACGCTGTGGCCCGAGCACTTGCGAAACGAGGCGTAGCTGCAAGTAGACTTCATGTCGTGGGTTTTGGTAAAAGACGCCCATTAACCTCCAATAGATCGGTCCAAAACTTTCGTCGAAACCGACGAGTTGAGATCCATGTGGTCGGAAGTTAAGAATCGAGAGTAACTCATCATGCCTTATTTATTAGCCCAAATCCTAATATTTTTAGTACTCGCTATGCTCTTTGGTGGTGTCTGTGGATATCTATGGTTTCGCCAGAGCTTTGAGGATGTCACCGAAAGTTATAGTCAGTCTCAGCAGCAATATATTCTTTCATCTTCGGGCGCGGGAGACCTAAAACCACTCGTCTCGGGATTTCGACAAATCAGCCTACGGATAGATGAGTTTGCCCAGCAAGTCCTCGATAAATATTCAGATTCGCAGGTCAATCTCAACCCATTACTGTCTAAGCTCAGTACCTTGAGTGGAGAGCTGGCAGATATGCACCACAACCTGAGCGAAAAGCTTCCTGAACTCAACACCGTGAAAACGGCCAAGCTCATTGATAACAGCTTTGACCTTAGCACGCTTGAGGCTCGGTTCCAGAAGCTCCAAGAACGGATCGAATATATTCCTCACGAAACCGCTTTGGCCCTTGGTCCACTCAAAGCGATTTTGTTGGATCTCGAAGGGCGCCTGGATCGCCTACCTCCTGCGACCACATTAGACCTAAGCCCACTCGAAAGCCGTTTTCAACTATTCGACGAACAACTCACTCGGGCGATCCAAGCGGGCAGCCCCCATAAAGTACGTTTTCAGCAGTTTGAAGAGCAGCTTACTCTGCTAGCGGACACAACTGCAGCGAGTTTGAGCCCACTCAACGACCGTTTTGAACAACTCGAAAAACAACTTAATCGAGTTGCCACCATAGACTTAAGCCGACTAGAAGACCGTTTTGAACAGCTCGAAAGACAACTTAATCGAACAACTTCCGTCGACTTAAGCCCACTGGAAGACCGTTTTCAACAACTCGAAAGACAACTTAATCGAACTTCCGTCGACTTAAGCCCGCTCGAGCACCGTTTTGAACAACTAGAAAAGCAACTCAGTCGAACACCCTCCGTCGACTTAAGCCCACTCGACGACCGTTTTCAACAGCTCGGAAGACAGCTTAGTCGAGCAACCACCATCGACTTAAGCCCACTCGAAGACCATTTTCAACGGCTCAAAGAGCAATTCACTCACGCACCCCCAGCAACATCAGCAGCTCTCAATTCACTCGACAACAGACTTCAGCAGATTGTAGACCGATTATCTTACCTGCCCCGCGAGACAGCAATCGACCTACATCCGCTGGAAAAACAGCTCCATCAATTAGAAGAGCAACTTACCCTCATTCCTCGTACAAGCCAACCAGATCTCGGCCCACTCGAATTAAGGCTTAAGCAACTCGAAGAACAATTAACTCAAGTATCTCATGCAGCCACCGCGAATATCAGCCCACTCAAGATTCAGATCCAGCAGATCGAAGATCGACTCATATATCCTCCGCCTTCAAGCATTGTAGACTTGAGCCCTATTGAGGCGAGAATGGCATCTCTCGAATCAACTTTGCCCACATTCCGTGAACAACTTACAGACATAGAGATCAAATTGGTCGAAGTTGGAAATGCAAATATTCTAGATAGCTCCACCGATTGGCAAAAGCTCGATCCAGCAGTGGCAATACCCAACGGGCCGCCCGAATCATTTGAACTAGTTCGCCGGAGCGATGGGAGTAAAAACCTCTTGAAGCATCCGGCCTATGGCCTCCCTGATGACTTTCGGCTCATGTCAGGGATTGGGCCCGTTCTAGAATCATCGCTCAGAAATATTGGTGTCTACTATTTTTGGCAGATGGCAGATTGGACTCGGGAGGACATAGCCTTTATTGACGCTCGTCTGACTCCGTTCAGAGGCCGCATCCAACGAGGCAACTGGGTTGTACAAGCGCGGGTTCTCCAACAACACGGTCGTCCTCGACCAGATGACGTGCCGCAAAGCCTTTTCTTTTGACCTGACCTCCTTTACCCAACGAGGCTACTGCCAGGGGTCTGGCAACAAGCAACACGGTTGTCCTCAACCTGATGACGTACCGCAAAGCCGCTTTTTTGACCTGACAGCCGGGTGATCAGACCAAATCGTTGGTCCAGCCGTGGTCACCCCAAAGGCGACACTTTTCTCGAGACACTAGCTAGCAGCCCTGGTCCCTTGCTACCTTCTCAGCGCCCGAGTCACCGGCGACTGAGGGACCCCTCTCCGGAGCTCCTCGGTCATCGAGCACCACCTTGCTCCCTCCGAATCATCCCTTGGGAAATTCTATATGACCGAGGTATATACAGTAAAGACCTCTTGACTTGATTCGGTTAGAATCAACAAGCGGTCGCTCAGCGGGGCATAGCCCCGCTGAGAAGCAGCAACTTGGATTCAACCCAAGGGATTTCTGCTGTATTCCTCGAGGCCATGGAACTATTACAAAGCACCTGATTTTAATAAGTATGGAAACTCAAGAGGCCTGACACAACTAACCGGACCAAGAGTACTCACTGAATCTGCCGACTGAGAGGAAAGCGTGCGACCGCTAAATATGAGTAAGAGCATTCACTGAACCTACCAATTGGGAGGAAGGCTTGCCACCGCTAGTATGACCAAAAGCACTCACTGAATCTGCCGACTGAAGAGCAGCACAACTAAGGCGTGTCGTTAAACTCCGGCTGCAGAGATGACGCCGTGTCCCGCGTTTGTGAGGATTCGGCCCCGAAGGAGGGTGCTAGATGTACTGGGCCGAGGGACCCAAAAGGGGGCAAAGCCACCAACCCCTCATAAATGCGGGAAACAAGGCAGAACGCGGTGCGGAGTTTAAAGGCGCGCCCTAGCCCAGCCAAGAGCTCCCAGAAAATGGTGAGGGTACCGCAAGTTCCTAGATATTCTGCCGAACCTGGCACGCATCGCAGACCGCACACACACAACGGTAAAGATAGGCCCTAGCAGGCCATCGGAAAAGTGAGTTAGGCGCTTCGCGGGTCCTTTTTCCGGGGAAGGTCTGGACCGGCTTCGCCTTTCATCGGTTGCATACGCCCGGTATGCGCCCTCTTCATCCAGAGCGTTCCACGGAAAAGATACTTCGCGGATCACCCATCCCACTTTTCCGATGGCCTGCTAGTTGAAAACATCACAGTCTTGTTGGTGTAGCATTACTTGCTGTATACTAACGCATACGTTCAAAGGAAGGCTTCACTGAGACTTTCTCACCCCCTACTATGATGCTACAGTATGGAGACAAGCATGATTTCACAAACACCCAAGTTTATTCTTATTCTGATATCTATTTTCCTCGGATACATCATCTCAAATATCAAATTTACCTCATTTCCGAATGGCTGGGCAAGCCATCCCCCAGCAATTAAAACTCAATATACCGAATGCGTCTCCGTTTCTGTAAACCATGTTGTCCCATGGTTTAACTTTAACTCCAAAACCCCTCTAAAACGTACTTTCAAGGTGCCCGCAGGATGGATGCCGATAGGCGCTGGTGCTGATAACAACATGATCCTATGCCGTTAGACCACTCACAAAAATGATCACAAAAGGTTCACTTGAGTTGAGCATCTAGCTAAGCTCACATGCACACGCAGCAAGGCCCAGCCCAGCGTAGAAGCAGGAACTTGGGTTCAACTCAAGTTCTCGCTTCTGTATCGTCGCTCAATAGCACCTACCCTGTGTACCCGGACCGTTCTTCTTAGAACTTTTTCGGTATTTGAGAGCTACTCAACTTTCACCGCTCATGACACACGTGCAACAACTTCACTCATCTTAGTCAGCTTCACCCCTCACAAAAACTTCTTGGCCCAACCTCGTGGCACGCTTTTCACAATCACGAGCCAACACACTTCATGTGGACCGTGAAAGCCAAAGATGGTGGCTAAGGACCACGACAAAGAAGGAGGCGGAGGAAAGAGCAGAGCGGCTTGCTACACACGAAAGCTTTCTCAGCAGCATGAAGATGGCTATGGAGCTCATCTCCTCGAAGGAGCTTTCTTCAGCACTCTCAGGGGTACGTATCCTTATACGTTTGGTGCGCTCATCCCTGGCAGGCCATCGCCAGCCTTGAAACCCTCACCGATATCTATCGGCGTATCCAGCAAGGGTCGGAAAGTAACCCAGGGGGTGGTGACGCAGAGGTCGCTCGCGTGATTGCAGCTGCCACACGCGCCTTTGATTACAGGCAAGCGAACCTCGCAGGGGCGAACCTCACAGGGGGAACCTACCAGGGGCGTACCTCAAAGAGGCGTACTTCGTCGTGCTCAGCGCAGAACACCGAGTGCTGCCTGCATGGTCGCATCTAGGTTCTCGTAGTACGAGCGTGTTTCATCCCAGGCCGCAGCGACATCCGGCGGTACACCTTGTGCTTCAAAAATCTCACCCCGAGGCGATTCGTAGGCCTCATTGGAAAGCGCGACGTACCAGCCATTTGGCAATGTGCGCAGCAGAACATCGGAGAAGACACCGTACGTTCGTTCGCCCACCAAGGTCGCATTCGGTAACTCGCGCATCGCTAGCGCAAAGGTTTCTGCGGCGCTGATGGTGTTGCGACTTGTAAGTACCGTAACAGGCCCAGTGAACGCGGCGTTGCCTTTTCCTGAAATCACAATATCCTGAGGCTCGAGCCAATCGTGGGCAAACGCGCGCTTTCGCGAGACCAACACATCGCCCGCGGTAAACCAACTAGCGATGCCGTAGCCCATCGAGTCGGCGCCGCCCTGGTTAAATCGAACATCGAGCACCACGGCATCGGCGCCTGAGAACTCTCCCAATACTCTCTCCATCACGACATCGAGTTCGTCGAGAGCTTGTGGAAGAGGCATCTCTTGCAGTTCAGGAGCGGCCATCTCAAGCACGTTCAAGTAACCGACGCCTTCGGATGCAAATCCCCACTGTAACGCGCCGTAGAAGCCCGTTGTTCCCTCGTCTGCGAGCACATCACTCACAACATAGCCGCGCATGTCTTCGATGAAGTCGCGTCTCGGGTCTGTGGGATTGGACACGGGCTCACCTTCGAATTGCCCAGCCCATTGCATCCAGGTGTCGCCCAGGCTACCGCTGAGAAACCCCAGCTGTCCTCCGTCCCATACGTAGACGTGACCATCATTGAGATCACCGAGCATCTCAGAGACGATTCCAAAGAGTTCTTCGCTGCTCTTGGCCTCCGCGGCAGCACCAGAGAACCTCTCCCGAACAGCGTCCCAATCGACACCGCGCTCTGCGAAGTAGGCATAGTTCTCATTGAAGAGTTCCCAGAGTGCAGCAAAGTTCTCAGCGGGGTCGTGCAGTTGTCCAGCATCCACACAGCCCGCAGGAAGCTGTTCGATTTGATCAAAGTCGTAGCGGGTAAAACCGCCCGCCTCGTACCATGAGAAGGACTCTCCGGCTTGCCGCACTCGATCGTGCGCCGCGAACACGTCGCGCTCGGTTACTACGCCAGTTCGCACGCAGCTCACATCAGTGACGTGGTATTCGACGAGCTCTGCGCCCTCAACATCGAGCACGCGTGCGTAGCCTCGCTGTTGCCAGACGCCACTGAGGTCGGCAAGGTGTTCTACATCGTCGGGTTCGACTTTGTTGTTCGTGGAGTTATCGCAGCCGAGGAGCGCAACGGAGCAAAGAAGAGCGGCTCGTAAATACTGTGGTGTGTTCGACATTAAGAATCTCGTTTGGCTAAGGGGTCTACTGGTTTTGCCGAAATGAGGCCAGGAGAACGCTAGCTAACTAAGAGACCACTTGAGGGGGACTGAGAGACCATCGATGAGAGAGGAACCGTAGATCTCCGGACACTCAGGCGAAAAACAGGCCACCACTCATAGACCTCATCCGACGTTAAAGACGCACGCCAAACTGAAGCCAGCCGGGAAAATACCTAGCGGACAACCTGCTAGTTGGGACCGTCTCTAGATTACCATCTGAGACTTGTGGTCCGACTCTTGCCCGCGACGCGGATGATGCGCTAGGCGGTGCCTATGGAGCAATGTTGGCGCTGGTTCGGCCCCGAAGACCCCATCGCTTTGCGCAAGGTGCGCCAAGCAGGCGCCACCGGCGTCGTATCAGCACTGCATCACCTCGCACCAGGAGCTATTTGGTCGCCGGAGGCAATCTCAGCCCGGCAGGCAGTGATCGAGAGCGCGGGCTTAACTTGGCGGGTGGTGGAGAGTCTGCCAGTTCCAACCAGCATTCGACTATCGGAGGCTGGGCACGAGGCCGACCTGGAGCGCTATATCCAGTCGCTCGAGAATCTCGGACAAGCCGGAATCCGAACCATTTGCTATAACTTCATGCCCGTCATTGACTGGACGCGTACGGAGCTCGCGTGGCAAGCGCCAGACGGATCCCTCGCACTGCGCTTTGAAGCATCCGCCTGGGTCGCATTCGATGTATTCCTGCTTCAACGCCCCGGCGCTGAGGCGGAGTACAACACTGCGCAACTTGAGACTGCAGAGCGCTACCTGGCTGGCCTATCTGAGGCCCAGCGCAAGCGTCTGATCGCCGACGTCGCCAGTGGCTTACCCGGTGCCAATGAGGAGGGACACTCACTCGAAAGTTTACGGGACCAGCTTGCACGGTGGCAGGGCGTCACCCCCGATATACTTCGAAAGCGATTGATCCAATTCCTGAGCGAAGTAGTTCCTACATGTGAACGCTATGGGATGCGTCTAGCCATTCATCCCGACGATCCTCCGAGGCCATTGTTGGGCTTGCCGCGCATCGCAAGCTGCGGCAACGACTTTGAGATCCTCTTCCAGGCGGTGCCCAGCGAGAGCAATGGGGTCACCCTGTGCGTCGGCTCGCTGACGGCAGGCTCGCACAACAACGCTTCAACGCTAGTCAGACGGCTCGCCCCTCGCATCCACTTCGCTCATCTGCGGTCGGTGGCACTGGAGCCAGACGGTTCCTTCGTCGAAGCGGACCACCTGGACGGTGATGCAGACCTTGTGGATGTAATTCGAGTACTCGTTGCTGAAGAACGAAAACGACACCACGCGGGACGCCTCGACTGGAGCATTGCCATGCGACCTGACCATGGTCGGGCGTTGGACGGCGACATCGATACTCTGCCCGGCTACCCGTGGCTAGGACGACTCAAAGGGTTAGCCGAACTGCGAGGGGTGCTGCGAGCCGTTGAAGCACTCACTTAAAACCACTCAGCCCCTCTTGAATAGTCACGTATATTCGCATCACCTTCTCGTCACCGAGCTCGTCTGATTACGCTTCAACCCCTCGGTTTCGTCTATTTATTTTTGCTGAAGCCGAAATCTCGGGTCAGTTCTTTGCTATTTTCTACAGCAGAAATCACTTGGGTAGAACCCAAATTCCTGCTTCTACGCCGGGCAATGCCCTGCTGCGCGACTACTTGTTGATTCTTACAGAATCAATTCAAGTGGTCTTTGCCGTATACTTCTCAATGGTTTTGCGATAACGCCGAAGATACGCTCTAGCAGTCTGTTGATCTAGCCGTGCGCGCATCTATTGGCCGGTCTTTCCGTGAAAGGTCCTGACCACTAGAAGTCTCTCCTCAGTCACGTACCGATAGGTACGCTCGCCTCGTCGTCAGAGCGTTTCACGAAAAG
>JAHQVK010000136.1 GCA_019634385.1 Myxococcales bacterium
CGTCATCCCTGCCTGCTCGCGGTGGAGTTGGGTAGAGAAATGACAAAATGGCAATTGTAGTGGCGTCCGTCCGACATCCTGTCGGTGCGGGGGTGACCCCGCTAGCGGTATAATCGCCAGATCACGTGACTAGGTGTCTTTAAGCTCCGAACCGCGTTCTGAGTTGTTCCTGCGTTTGTGATAGCCCCGCTTTCGGGTCCCTCGGCCCAGTACATCCCGAACCCCCTCACTGGGGGCGAACCCTCACATACGACGGCGACGGCGTCATCTCCGCAGCCGGAGTGTAAAGAACGCACTAGTGGATTGAAGAATCGGTGGTCGTTGGCGTCCTAAGGGATATGCATAACGTATTCGTACTTGGCACTATAGCTTTGACTCTTTCTATCGTCCCTGTGGCGGCTGCCGTCCCTGTGGCGGCTGCCCACCCTAATCATGGCGAGCATGAGACCACATACACCAGTGCTCGGACCAAACTGGACGACAAACGCGATGCACGTCATTTGTCTCGCATATTGGATGCTTGGGAAGTAGCGGTCGCTCGGTCTAATCGGCGGGCTGAGCGGAGAGCAGACCAGGCACTTGAGCAATGGTTGCGCCGGGAGATTCGTGAAGAGCACCGCGAGGATCGAGCTGCTCTACGAGAAGGCGTTCGCTCAAACCGACAATATCAGCAGAAAGTTCGAAGACGTTCTCCGCAGCGGAGTATCAACGAGCAACATAGGACCGCTCGAAATGACCGGTACAATGAACGTCAGGAGCGTCGGGAGACTCAGCAGACGCTCGCTGTTGCTCGCCGCCTGATGAAGCTTCAACCCCTTTTTACTAACGGGCGTGCATCCGCGGCCAAGTATCGGGAGAAGCACCGTCTATTGACGAAGCTCCTGGACTTGGAGACATACGAAGCCCTCCGTGGTCGTGACGGATTTCGGAAAGGCGGAAAGCGTGGGACTCTCTACCCTTCGCCGAGGTTTCAGCGAAAAACCACGAAGCGATTACAAGAACGGGGAGTAGAAGACCCCCGACGGGGTAGAGCGGCCCGCGAAACTTCCCGTCCTTCGCGGCGACGACAAGTACGTGACGAACAGACTCCTGATGAACCAAATTCCACGTACAAGTATCGGTTAGTTACTCAACGCTACAACGCTGCGGTGGAGACTCGGACCAAAAACGGAAAATATATTGGGCTCCTTGGGGACAAGAACACTCTCGAAGGAAATCACTCGACGGTAACGCTTTTGGCCAAATTGCGGGGCTGATCAATATCGGTGCCCTTCGCATCGGCAATATGGTAAGCAAGCAACTGAAGGGGAACAACACTTAGGAGAGGGTCGAGGAGCGGAGTGGTTTTGGGAATGACAAAAACGTCATCGGCCACGCTGGCGATGCGGCTATCTCCTTCAGAGGCAATGATGATGAGCTTGCCATTTCGCGCACGAACCTCTTCAAGATTAGAGATAGTTTTCTGGTAGGATGGTCCTGCGGTAGCTATCCCAACTATTGGAACATGCTCGTCAACCAAAGCGATTGGTCCGTGTTTCATTTCTCCAGCGGCGTAACCCTCAGCGTGAATATATGAAATCTCTTTGAGCTTGAGCGCACCCTCAAGAGCAACGGGATAGTTTGGACCCCGACCCAGGAAAAGAAAGTCCTTTGCTCTAGCATATCGTCGGGCTATGGCAATAAGGCTGGCTTCTCGGGCAAGAATACTCTCGATATGACTTGGGATTTCTCGTAATCGGTTGAGATGATCTTGGCCGTCGGTGATACTGAGGGTTCCCCGCTTACGTCCAAAGTGAATCGCAAGCAGAAAAAGAGCTACCAATTGGGTGACAAAAGCCTTTGTGCTTGCGACGCCAATTTCCAGTCCAGCATGGGTATAAAGTACGCCACCCGAATTTTTGCATTCCCGTGCGATGGATGAGCCAATAACATTGCAGATACCAAAGACCACTGCATGCGCTGCTTTGGCGTCTTTTACGGCCCCCAAAGTATCTGCGGTTTCTCCGGACTGGGAAATAGCTAAAAGACCGGTTTTATTGTCTAAAATTGGATCTCGGTAGCGAAACTCACTAGCTAGGTCTACTTCAACCGGGATGCGTGCTATATGCTCGAGCATGAATTTGCCAATGAGGCCTGCATGCCAGCTAGTGCCGCAGGCGGTGATAATCAGCCGATCAATAGGATCTATATGCTCGGGATTTACACCATCTAGGTGGATGGTTGCATCCTCCATAGATACTCGTCCAAGAATTGTATTGGCTACCGCTGTAGGTTGCTCATAAATCTCCTTGTGCATGAAGTGCTTATGACCACCCTTTTCCGCCATTATTGGTGACCAAGTGACGGTTGTTGGCTCTACGATTTGTTGGTTGCCTTCGAAGTCGGTTATAGAAATATCCTTTGGGCGAAGGATTGCCATTTGGCCGTCTTCGAGAAAGACAAAAGACCGAGTATACTCGAGACATGCGGGAATATCTGAGGCTACGAAGTTTTCATTGTCGCCCAGTCCAAGGACAATCGGTGAGGCATTTTTAGCGGTGACAATCGTATTTGGATGAGATTCGGAGATAACAACAAGAGCATAGGTCCCTCGGACCTGAGGCAGTATAGAGCGCACGGCTTCATCTAATGCGTGCCCTTTAGCAATTTGCTCGGCAATGAGGTGCGCCATGATTTCGGTGTCTGTTTCACTTCGGAACTGGCGGTCCCGAGCCTCAAGCATATGTCGGAGTTCTAGGTAGTTCTCTAGAATACCATTATGGACAATAGTAACCCCATCAATTGTATGTGGGTGTGCATTTTCTTCTGTGGGGCGTCCATGTGTAGCCCACCGGGTATGACCAATGCCCAAGCTACCAGTGAGTGGGTGCTCGCGGAGGACAGTATCCAGATTGCGGAGTTTACCGACCGCCCGATGGATATGAGTTTTACCATCCGCGGAGATAATGGCTACTCCTGCGGAATCGTATCCTCGGTACTCTAGACGCCGAAGTCCGTCAACCAGGATGGGGGTTGCGTTTTGGTAACCAACATAACCAATAATGCCGCACATAGTTTAATCCTATCCGTTTGTGTTTTTTGCTTTGCAAGCCCTGAGATGCTCGCGAATTGGTGTTGGGACAGCGACATTTTTTGTTTGCCTAGGGGTGGCGAAGGCTAAGCTCTCCGGGAGAATTTTTTCACTACTGATGCGTTCCTCCATAAGATTACTGTAGTTATTAACAGTAGTTGGGACCTCTTGGGGGAGGCCAGGACTCACATAGTTGTGGTTTTCTATAGTTACGGAGTTCTTGCTGAGGTGATTGTGGTTGTTGCTAGGTGTTTTGGCTTCAGCTCTGATGTCATGATCAGTATGAGTCTTAGTTATATAGCTAAGGTGGGATACATTGCCCGCTTGAGCAATGGTGGCCTTCTTAATTGGCCCAAAATTACCGGTTGGGCTGGTCTCTTCTAGGGCTGTTCGTGGTCTGAGACAGACGAAAGGCCCAATGGAAGTGGCAGCATTCACCCTGACTTTTTCGAGTACTGAATAAGGACAGATGATGGCGTTGCTGGCCACATCAGCGTCGATCAAGATCGAGCCTACATCGACGGTTACTCCGGCGCCCAACGTTGTTTTGCCTCGAAGGTGAACACCGGGATGGATGACGCAATCCTTGCCAATGTGCACTTCAGCACCCACGTAGCTATGCTCTGGTGAAATAAATGTGACTCCCGCTGACAGGTGGCGAGCCATAATGCGTTTGCGAGCGATGGCTTCCAATTGCGCAAGTTGACTTCGATCGTTGGCGCCTTGGACTTCTTCGGAATCGACGGCCAAGGCAGCAACTTTGTATTGCTTGTTGATCGCGCTAGCCACTATGTCCGTCAGATAGTATTCGCGCTGAGTATTGGTATTTGATAGTAGACTAAGTGCTTCACGCAAAAAAGTACTGTCGATGGCGTAAATGCCTGCGTTGACCTCGGTGATGGCTCGCTCTTCAGGGCTTGCATCCTTGTGCTCAACAATTCGTGTGACGCTGAGTGATGAGTCGCGAACGATTCGACCATAGCCCGTTGGCTCAGTGAGATGGGTTGACATGACTGCCACTGGTGACTCGTTGCTGGTAACGAGAGCTGCGAGTTTCTGGAGGCTCTCAGCCTCGAGAAGCGGAACATCTCCGTACAAAATAAGCACCGTTCCCGAAAAATGGGGGAGCGAGGCCATGCCTATTTGTGCAGCGTGGCCGGTGCCAAGGCGTTTAGCTTGATGGGCAAACTGCACCACAGAACCAAATCGAGAGGATATCTTGTAGGTGACCTGCTCGGCCTCATGTCCGACCACCGCGACGATCGGGTCTGCCCCCACGGCTAGCGCAAGGCGAATGGACCACGCCACCATCGGTTCTCCACCGACCTCAAACAGGACCTTAGCCTGCTGTGACTTCATTCGAGAGCCCTGGCCGGCTGCCAGAATGACCGCGGCCAACGGAGGTTTTTTCTCCACCACGGCGGTACGATGGGCTGGGCCTCAAGGGGGGGTCAACCGCTTGGTTAACGTCCGGTAAAAAGCGCTCCACAGCAGAAATTACTTGGGTTGAACCGGTTGGCAAGTGGTTATTGTTACTTAGGTTGTATGACTCGTAGAGCGGAGTGTCTGGGATATGTGGTGCGAGCTGGCTGATGCTTTACAGCCCTATGGGCATGCGGTTTAGAGAAGCCATGCGCTCAAAAAGTGCTCTGCCTCCTCAGTGTGTGACGTCGCTAGTGCAAAAAGCGGTGGAGCTTCAGCGTATACCTCCCTTGTTGATCGGTCCTTACACGCTCCGCCGTCCGATTATTTTGGCGCCTATGGCTGGCGTTTCGGAGGCTCCGTTTCGGGAAATCATACTACACATGGGGGCGGGCTTGGCCCCAACGGAATTGGTGAGTGCCAAGGGACTGCTCTACAAGAATGCACGTACCGAGAGCTATTTGCGTCACAATGCCGAAGCAGAACCCCTGCTGGTTGTTCAGATCTTCGGAGGAGAAGCCTCCTCTATGGCGGTAGCTGCGGAGAGAGCGGTAGAAGCAGGGGCTAAAATGGTGGACATCAATATGGGATGTCCGGTCAAAAAGGTGACCCGAACTGGGGCTGGATCTGCATTGATGACCGATCCTCAACGGGCCGCGGCCATTGTTTCTGCTATGCGTGAGCGGGTATCGGTGCCGATAACTGCCAAAATCCGTTCGGGCTGGGATAAGGAGCACCAAAATGCCTTGGAGGTGGGCCGAGCTTTGGAGGAGGCAGGGGTGGCGGCGATTGCTATTCATCCGCGCACGCGCCAGCAGGGGTACAGTGGCTCTGCTGACTGGTCAATGATTAAGGCTTTGGTGGATACGGTGCAGATACCGGTGATTGCAAATGGAGATATTTTCACCGTGGCTGATGCCAATCGCGTGGTTCGTGAAACAGGTTGTCACGGAATTATGGTCGGTCGAGGGGCTCTCGGTAACCCATGGATCATTGAGCAACTCGCGGCCGCCTACGATGGTCGGCCTCTGCCGGCGCCACCGGTTGGAGCCCGTCGCGCTTACATGATTTTACACCACCTCGAAGCCCACATAGCGCATCATGGACACGAGTTACGGGCGCTCAAGAAGTTTCGACAGCACCTCATCTGGTACAGCCGAGGTATGCGCGACGGACACGCATTCCGTGAGCGGGTAATGGTACATGAATCGCGGACGGCAGTTGAAGAAGAAATTAAGCGCTTTTTTGGGGGGGTTCAGGTACAGAATTTCAGCGAGTCACCCATCTATGATGAGCGAACAGCGTTAGGGTGAGATAGGTTTATGCCGAAGGTTACGTTTAAGAAAAATCGAGTTCTTCCCAAAGACTATGTGCTGGAGGCTGAGCCAGGCAAGACGATCTTGGAAATTGCACAGGCGGAAGGTATTCCTATAGGGGCGAATTGTGGGGGGGTGTGTGGTTGTTCGACATGCCATATCTACGTCGTCAAAGGGTTCGATTCTCTAGATGAAATGGAAGATCGTGAAGAAGATCGGCTAGATCTAGGTTTTGATGTCCGGTTGAATTCCCGGCTGGGATGCCAAGCGAGGACGAGCAGCGAAGATCTGATGGTGGATGTGACGGAGGAGAGCCTCAAAGCGTTCTTCGATGAAAACCCCAAGATCCGAAAGCACTATGAGGCAACTGGGGAATTGTTGATGGTTCCGCACAGTCACTAGCTAGGGCGTGTCTTCAAACTCCGGCTGAGGAGATGACGCCGTAGCCCGCGTGTGTGAGGGTCGTCCCCGACGGGAGGGTACGGGGGTGTACCGGACCGAGGGGCCGGAAAGGTTGGCGAAGCCACCGAGCTCTCACACCTGTGGGAAACAAGTCAGAACGCGGTCCGGAGTTTGAAGACACGCCTTAACGTCAAAGTACCTATAGAAGTCATGGTCAAAAAACATCACAGGGCGTATACAGCGGCTTTCCGAGGTAGACGCCTAGTCGATTGTAGATGAGATCTAAGTTGTCCCGGATGCTTACTCTGGTCAGTTTTCGGACGCGGCGTCCTCGCTGCCACTCGGCAGCCTTTTTGCCAATGAACAGTTTCAAATGGCCTCGATTGCTGGCGAAGATTTCGCCTTCAGAGTCGGAGACAATATCCTTCATCTTTTGACGTTTTAGATTTCCCTGAGGGCCTATATAGAGACGAAAGTCTCGTGCGGTTTCTGTTTGAGCACCGCGGTCAACGTAATAATAAGTGCCTCGCTTATCTCTGGCTAAAGCGTATGCTTCTCGACGATCCGGTGCAACCACCCACTGGGCATTGTCGAGAAACATCCGACGCTTACTGCCAACGAGGGGCTGCAACTTAATGTTCCTTGTTCCACAATAGAGCGTGCATATATCTTTGCTGTCGGTATCTACCTCAATATATGAGTGGTAGCGCATGTCATAGCCTCTAAAGTTCTCGTTCCTAGTGAGTTTGGGATATCGAGGTTCAAAGAACCACTCTTGTCCTAGCATCCGAAGCTCAGGAAGCTTGATCAATCGCTTCCGAGAACCATAAGCGACGCCCCCGCTACGTTCATCATAGCTCGGACCTACGACAACGGCTTTATCGTGTTTCGAGGACGTACAGACCACCGTGTTATGCTCAGTCCGGCTTTGATAGACCGTTTTTTGCTTTGCAAAAGCATGACTATCTAGGGAGTCCATTGCCCACCTTCGGAGGTTGCTTGTGTTAGTAGAAGTGGTGATGGTTATAGTTCCCGGAGAAATATCTATTTTGGGTTCCGTATTTAAAGAGCATACCATTCGGCTTACGTTTTTATGTAGATAGCTTTTTAGCTCTGGAACCTTACATGCTCGTCTGAAGGCGTCATCTAAAGAACTACAATAGTCCGATATACTATATTGGATCAGGGTGTTGTTACTGAATGTCGAGAAATCGATGGCTACTTCTGGAACAAATCCACACTCTGTCCGGATCTTTTCCATTTGACTTTGAAAACGAGTCAACTCCTTCTCTTCTTCGCCCGGTCGATCGAAAGCAGCGATTCGGTTTAACCGGCCTTCGGCTCGCTGTTTGACATGTTCCTTAATCAGTTCTTTGGGGCGGAGTGCCTCGGTTGTAGTTGGATCACTCTGTAGCTGGATTGGGCCATGATAGGTGAGGGTCCAGTCTTGAGCTTTGCGAACCAGAAGGCGAATGTTCCGACCATTCACTTGGGTGTGATATGTGCGCTCTGAGGTATTACCGCCCAGATCGGCAAGCAGAACGGTCTTATCGGGGAGGTTCTTCACCCTTGTGGTTTCTATGAGTGCCTGCTGTTCGGTTTGGACCAAGCGAATATGCAACCCTTCGGGGCCAGAGAGAACAGCCTTATCGATAATAGCCTCTGGTTCAAACGGCTTTGGTAGACCGTCAGGAGTGCTGCCCGCGCACGAGATGGTTAACAAGCCCGCGGCGCATTTGATGCTAATGCTTCGCATGGCAGGAAGTTACAACAAAGACGGCGTGAAAAGCGCCGCAAAATCTCTCAAGGCGTCAAACATTGTGTAGTGAGATCAACCGAAGTACAGCTGTTCGTTGCTACATGTGATTGCTGTTGTACTTGATTGAGGGACATAGGGAGCTAGCAGGCCATCGGAAAAGTGGGATGGGTGATCCGCGAAGTATCTTTTCCGTGGAACGCTCTGGATGAAGAGGGCGCATACCGGGCGTATGCAACCGATGAAAGGCGAAGCCGGTCCAGACGTTCCCCGGAAAAAGGACCCGCGAAGCGC